>JBEHWJ010000016.1:0-30352 GCA_040217755.1 Syntrophomonadaceae bacterium
ACCGGAAAACAGAAACAAAAAACTTTCAACCCAGTAAAAATACCAGGTAGAAAAAAATCTACTATATCCAAAAGAAAAGTAAAAGAAATTAGTTTACAACAGAATAACGATACCGAAATCAATTATTTAAAAGAAATTCTGAAAAGAAGAGTAAGATAAATAAAAGACGAAAGTAAAGTTAAACTGAAAATAAACTAAAAGTAAGAGAAATTCCCAGGACGAAGGTAAAAAGAAAAGTTGAAAGACAGGAAACAAAGTTGGAAGGCCAAGGGAAGGAAAGTAAGTCGAGAAAGGTTCGTTGGAGCTTACCTTTTTGCCTTGGCTGGGCTCGGCAGCGAATAGCAGCGTTACTCATAAAGCCCGCTCAATCGACGTACTACAGGTACGCCTCAATCGCGAGCTTCATTTGTGCCTTGCTCTGCGCTCCCGATCCGTCGCCTGGCCCCAGGCTGGTCTCGGAAGCGAATAGCGGCGTTACCTCATCAAGCCCGCTCAATCAACGTACTACAGGTACGCCTCAATCGCGGGCTTTATTCATGCCTTGCTCTTCACTCCCGATCCGTCGCCTGGGCTTCAAGGTCCGGGGCGGCCTGGTGGGGAGCCACCCTGGATTATAATGGACCGAATGGACCCGTAAAAAGGGCGGCGAGCAATCAGACGGAGGGGATATCATGTCTGAGCTGATGATAAAGAGGATTTACGAACCAGCTGAGCCTGGAGATGGTTTCCGCATCCTGGTCGATCGGCTGTGGCCGCGGGGCATCAGCAAGGAAAAGGCCAGGCTGGACCACTGGGCCCGGGACATAGCTCCTTCCGATGCGGTGCGCAAGGCCTTTGGCCATGATCCGGCCAAAATGGAGCAATTCAGGCAACAATACCTGGCCGAACTGAACCAAAACCCGGCCGCCGCCGAATACCTGCAAATGGTCGCGGAGACACTCGGCCGCGGCCAGGTCACGTTATTATATAGCGCCAAAAGTGAGAAATACAATCAGGCCGTCGTCTTAAAAGATTGGACCGAAAAAAACTTGCCCCGCTAACCGGATTCATTAAAATCTTCCTCCCGGTAAACACTAATATCAATGTTTCAAATGGGAGGTTTAATGCTATGGCCGAAGAACCCAAGACCAATGCCAATGTCAACGAAGACCGGGATGTGACCGAGTACATGATCGACGTCGAAGAATACCTGGAGTTGGAACCCCTGTATACGCCGCCGTTGCCCGGTAAACGGGGTAAGTGGCAGCGTCCGTAATCTCCGGTGGGTGGTATCCAGGACCACCGATGATCAAATGGTGAAGGGTTGGTCGATTCAGCCCTTCTTTTTTTGTCTTAGGCCTATTGGGGTCTAATTTGTGCTTCGCCCCTCATTATTAAATGCCGGGCCGAAAATAATGCCAATGGTTCGACAAATTACGGCCAAATATCCTGAGGAGGATAGGGTAAAATTTAGCTAACAATAAAATTTATTGGGGAGATTTGTTTGTATCTTCTGGACCGAGAGGCCGAAAACGGCAGCCGGTATTCATTGTTACGTTTTACCGCCGCATCGACCGGTTGTATACTGCTTGCTTATCTCCTGAGCCCGCTCTGGGCATATCGATACGGATTGATGCACACGTTTGTCGAATCCCTGTGTGTCGCGATCGCTTTTTCTTCTTTCATCGTCCTCTGGTACTCCGCCCAGATCGAAGCATCCAACCTGGTACTGGGGATGGGATTCCTGGTGGTCGCCGTCTTCGATCTTCTTCATATAGCATTTTGGCAGGGATTGACCCTTTATCCGATCGGTTACTATGATTTAGGTGCTCGTTACTGGATATTGGGCCGTTTGGCAGAAGCCCTGTTCCTTATTTTGAGTACTACCGCACTTAGCCAGGCCATAAAGAACAAGTACCGAGCTCTCGTACTCACCCTGCTGCTAGCCGGGGGCAGCGCCGCCGTCATTTACTACTTCCCCCATACACTGCCCGTATTGCTCACCCCGGAGGGCATCACACCGGTCAAAAGAATCATCGAATATGTGATAATCGCTATGTTCATATTTTTCATATACAGGATCCATAAGGGCAAGCTGGACAGCCGTTTCCAGCGGGACTACATGCTTATAGCCATGGCCATCGCGATTCCTTCAGAGCTATGCTTCACCATCTTCTCCACCTTCGATTTCTACAACCTGCTCGGTCATTTGCTGCGTGTCACCTATTACTACTTTTTGCTGAAGGCGGTAGTGGAAGGCTACTTATTCCACCCGTACAAGATGTTGGCGATGTCCAAGTTGAAGTTCGCCAAAGCCTTTTATGAAAACCAGACGCCGATGGTGCTTACCAGGATTACGGATGGTGTATGGGTCGAAATAAATGATCAGTATTTGCGGATGTTGGAGTTTGAACGGGATGAGTTGATAGGTCGTACTACCAGGGAGATAGACTGCTGGGT
This sequence comes from Syntrophomonadaceae bacterium, assembly GCA_040217755.1. Lineage (GTDB taxonomy): Bacteria > Bacillota > Syntrophomonadia > Syntrophomonadales > Syntrophomonadaceae > PHAA01. The sequence goes on from JBEHWJ010000016.1 coordinate 2,440, forward strand.
GGATATCGATGACCGACTGGATGTGATAAACTTGGCTCTCGCCAATGGTTACCTAAAAGACTTTGAGACCAGATTCAGAACCAAGACAGGCCGGACTGGATCTATACTTTCTTCTCTGAGTGTCATAAATATGGGCGGGGAAGATTTTCTGCTGATTTCTTCGCAAGACATCACCGCCCGCAAGCTGGCCGAGGATTCCTTGAAGCAATCGCAGCGGTTGATAAAGCAGGTATTCGACAGTATCCCCTTGCCCGTCGTTATAGTAAGAATCGAGGATAGCCGCATAATCGTAGCCAATGATATTTTCTGGAAGAGAAACCGGCTCCAGCGGGGGGATTTGGTGAACATCTGCCAGATGCAGTATTGGGAGCTTATCCAGGGGTTTATCAAAGAGGTTATCGATGAGGGTCGGGTAAGCAACCGGGAGATAAGCTTCGATTCTCCTAACGGATCCCGGACGCTGATGATGTCAGCGATACTGGTGGCCATCGATGGCCAACGGTGTGTGCTGGCCCTGGGTGATGATATTACCCAGATCAGGGAATGCCGGGAACAGATTGCCCGCCTGGAAAACCTCAACCTGATAGGCCAGATGGCGGCCAGCATTGCTCACGAAGTCCGCAATCCCATGACATCCCTCAAAGGATTTTTACAGCTGTTCCAGACCCAGGATCGGTATCGCGAGGATTATGAATTGATGGATTTGATGCTCGAGGAATTGGACCAGGTCAATGAGATAATCACATCTTTCCTGTCCCTGGCCCAGAAAAACTATGTGGACGTAAAGCCGCAGGACCTCAACGAGAGCGTAACCAACCTCCTGCCCATGATTACGGCCGATGCCCTGGAGAATGACATAGACGTGAGAATCGAATTGGGCCGGATTCCGGCCATCATGATTGATAAGGGGGAAATCCGGCAGATGTTGCTCAACCTGGCCCGGAATTCCATCGAGGCCATGCCCCAGGGGGGCAGGCTGACCATTGGTACCTATGAGGATGCCAAGACCGTAAACCTGGTGATAGCGGACGAAGGGCAGGGTATACCACCCGAAATCGTGGAGATGATAGGCACGCCGTTCCTGACTACCAAGAAAAACGGCAGCGGGCTGGGGATGGCAGTTTGCTACAGTATAGCCGAACGGTATGATGCCCGGATAACTTTTGAAACCAGCCCGAAGGGGACCAGCTTCAAAGTTTCCTTCCCGGTCGTGGCCTGAGCCAGATCCGGACCAGGTTCCCCTCCCCCCAACCCGCCCCGCCAATGAGTCGGTACCTTATAACCCTTGCAGCCTATTCGGGCAGTTTGGGCTGATACCAGTTGAGCCAGCAGGCCGGAGTCGCTCCGCTCTGGGCCACCACCAGAAGAAAGGCTGAAATAAGACCTAATAACTTGATTTTGCGCATCATTTGTCACCTCCTCTCGAAATAGCCATTAATTGTAATTTACATATCCAGGAGGAGGTTTGCAATAGAATCGAGCCGAACGGCTCTAAAAAGGTCACGAATGGCTCACAAGAGGTGAAAATGGCGTGAATAACTTGGTGCCTGTCCCCAAGTTATTGCCTAAAGTCATGTAGCTAAATATTAACCAAAAAATTTACCGTTTGCATTGTGATTGAAATAAACAAACTCAGCCCAGCTATTACTAAAATTATGTTAGATAAGGCTGGACTTTTGCCTTTTAATAAAATCGCCATGAAAACGACGATTGTTATTAGAATTATTATTCCCGCAGATTCAATATAAATCGATCCAAAAAACAATAACATGACACCAGTTAAAGTAAAGAAGAACTGCGAGATTCTTGGTATTTTATCTCTGGTTATAATTGCCGTTATTACAGCAGTTAGTATAATAATAGTTACTGCAATTGACATAGAATCAGACATAATATAATCACCTTAATTTCATTGTATCCAGCTGTTTTTGGGCAGGCAATCCCATCAGCTTCCGAAAATAACTTGGTGCCTGTCCCCAAGTTATTGCTCCTCTTCTTTACTTCCCCTTATAGAAAGATCGTGTAAAAAATGGCAGCTGTCTCTTGTTATTCTAGCATATTATGCGAATATATGTTCGGCATTATCTGTTGATAGCCGGTTATAGTACATTAATGGCCCAGCAGTTTTTTAACCCCTTTGGCATGGTTGCGGCTCAAGGGTACGCTGTCGCCGGAGCTTAATCTGAGATTATAGGTAAAACCGTGACGGCTGATCTCGTCGACCTTATTGAGGTTGACCAGGTAACTCCGGTGGCTGGGGACAAATCCAAACCGTTCCAGGCGTTGGACCCAATCAGCCAGAGTGCCTTTCACATTGTATTGTTCACGGGCCGTTTTTATTAAAACCTTGGCTTGGGAGCTTTCTACATACATGATTTCATCGGGTTGCAGCAGAACGGTTTTTCCGTAGCAATGCACCGGGATGGCCTCTGGTTGGCCGGTCAGCAGTTGACCTGGTAAACTGGCGGCGAGCCTGGTAAGGGTTTTTCTGATCCGCTCCTCATCGAAAGGCTTGAGGATGTAGTCGTAACCATAGACTTCGAAGGCTTCCAGGGTGTAACCTGGATAGGCGGTTGCAAAAATAAGGACTATATCGCTGTACAGGTCGGCCAGGACCCGAGCCACTTCCAGACCGCTCATCCCCGGCATATCGATGTCCAGGAAGACCACGTCGGGCTTATGGGCCTGGGCGAAACGGATCGCTTCCTCACCGCTGGTGAGTGCGGCCAGGACATTGACCCCCGGTGTTTTAGAGACTATATGTTCCAAGTACAAGCCAGTGGGCTGATCATCATCAACTATGAGTACGTTCATGGTTAAACTCCTGATATGATATTCAGGGTCTGCTGCCCGGCAACCAGTTCACCCCGTGAATGAAGCGATAGCCCCATGGGGCAACCATAAAACTCCGCTCCAGCATGCCGATCAACATGGGGAGAACCAGCATTTCGGCCAGCGGTATCGCTATCATCTCTATTATTAATACGAAACCAAGATGAGTGAATTGAATGTTCCGGTGCGGCAGAGCCGCAACGCCATGTTTGTTTGCTCGTGAATAAGTTGATAAGTGACTCGCATGGGGGAGAAGATGGCTCGAAACGAGTTATTAGGCCCTGTTGCCCAGCAACCGGTCCACCCCGTGCAGGAAACGGTAGCCCCATGGGGTAACGGTGAAAGTCTGCTCCAGCATGCCGATCAACATTGGGAGGACCAGCATTTCGGCCAGCGGTATCGTTATCATGGTTATCATTAATATGAAATAGAGCCCGGCGATGATCAGGGACCATTTCTTAAAACGTGCTTTATCTTCAGCAGCAGTGATGGGTTTGTTGGCGGTATCGCCGGGTGCGTACATTAAGAGCAGGGCCAGGCTGATCATGGAACCGGTAGCAACGGTTATCAGCAGAGCCGGCCGGCTGAGGAGGGGATATAAAACATGTGCCACCCCGCCTAAAGCCAGGAAACAAGTGATGCCGCCGATGAGACACCGGTAGTAGGCGCTGCAGTGTTCGCCGCCCGAAGCCAAACGTAGAAATCCGGCCGTCAGGGCTATAGTCAGAACTTCGGGTAATATCCCCAGCATCGTGGATATGGTGATGACCAGGAATAGTTTGATCAGTTCGCCCAGGAACAATTCCAACCCAAAGGCCATGCGATTTTCCTGAACGCGGTTGGAGTCCAGCTCCCGAGCCAGATAAGCTGCCCATTTTACCGATAAATCATGGATGCTCATGCGATTTTTCTCCCCACCCATTTGGGTAATCCCACCGTGACCCGGGTCCCGCGCTCGGGGTGACTGCTGACCACGGTGAAGCCGTGGTAGGCTTCAGACAGATTTCTAATGGAGGCCAAGCCCAGGCCCCGGTGGTCCCCGCCTTGTTTGGTAGTATAACCGGGGGTAAAGACCTGGGTGCGCCGGTCGGGGGGTATGAAGCCGGGATTGCGGGTTTGGATGACATAGTAGCGGCGGTTCTCGAAAATCGAAAAGCACACCTTGCGTTCCAGTGGCGGCAGGTTTTCCACGGCTTCCAGGGCATTGTTGATCAGGTTGCCGGTGATGGTGACCAGATCGAAAGGCCGGATATTTATGTCTGATAAATCCGAATCTACCGAGATTTTCAAAGAAATATCGTTGTGGGTGGCCAAGCTGCTTTTGGCGAACAGCAGAGCACTCAGCTCCGGCACTGCGACCCGCATGGCTTCGCCGGTGGCTTGTAATTCGGTATAAAGTTCGGTGACAAAGGCTTGCGCCTCGTCATACATGCCCAGTTGAATAAAGCCGTACACGGTTTGCAGGTGATTGACGAAATCGTGTCTTTGGGTCCTGATGACCTGATTCATTTCCCACAGTTTCTCATTCTGGTAATGCTGCGCTTCCACCAGGCGTTTTTGTTCCGCTATCAGCAAGAGTCTATCGGTCAAGACCAAGGCCAGCGATATAGCCACCAGGATTATGAACAAAAAGGTGTAAACTACGAAGGAACGGTTCACGAAAGATATCCTGCCGTCCAGATAGCATTGATAGTAGAAACCCAGGACCACAAGTGCAACTGCCAGGCATAACAGGGCGATGATTACGTTAAGTAGACTGCTCTTCCTCATGGTTCAATCTCTTCTCTTCAAACGCTTCTCGGATGTCATAAATGACTACATCATATCGGATCAATGCCAGGATTATTAAACCCAGGAGCAAAAACTCCGGTAATGGGTACAGTATCAGCCAAAGGGGGTGGGCCATGGCCTCCGGTACAGTTATTCCAGTAATGGCCGCGGCCAGCATGCAGTAAACCGCCTCGGAGACACCGAGTAAAACAAATCCCAGCAATGACACCACGGCCGCATACGTGACCGGCAGCGCACAAAAATAGGCCAAGAGGGCTATAAGTACAGGCAGCTGCAGGAATACGCTAACCCCGGGGGGCAGCGGCAGAGCCCGTATGAAATAGCTGGCCAGGGATGTTAACAGGGCCACCAGCAGTACCCTTTGCCATGGGGGTCTGAGCCCGATCAGGAGGGCACCCAGGAAGATCAAAATAACGGTTTCGGGTGTCGATTGCAGAAATACCAGGTAAAAAGGCCTCGCGCCCATATAAAAACTCAACCCCAAATTTAATGTAGTAATCTTGGTACGAAATCACATAAATTATACCACTTAATCTTGTCGAAATAAGGTTTAACCTAACCGGTATAAAACCAGCCGGAAAAAACAAACGCCGGTGGTCATGCCACCGACGCATTGGGCCTATAATCTCTTGTCCGCACTCTAACCCAGTTAAATATCGATTTGGCAGCGTTCGAATTCCGGGGCTTTGGCCAGGAACCCCATAGAATATGCATAGGCGCGCTGGTAGGAGGGCCCTTTTAGATGCTGCTCGTAGTCTTCTTCGCTTTCCCATTGGCCGATCGCATAGCACAGGTTTTGATTGTTGATGGAACGTCCGACCGTGTAGAAGATGCAGCCAGGCTCTTTCCGGTATTCTTCCGCCAGTTCTGACCAGACTTCCAGCAACACTGCGCTCTGGCCAGGTTTAAGAGTAAGTTTGGCGACAACGAAAATCATTGGACCACTTCCTTTCATATTAAATCAATTACATTATAGCAGGGAAATAAACCGTAATGTCAGCAATTGGTGTGCAAGTAGACATGCCGGCAGAGAGGAATGCAGCAACTTCAACCGGTGCAGATATAAAATGGGATAAATGTCCCCTTACCGGCAAATGTATACATGGATTTCTATAGAGATATGGTGACGGGAGGTTTAAAATATGGGGAGCGACAGGTAGAACGCAGTAATGGGGCCTAAATCTTGTTACCGGATGTCACCGCAAGTTGGAGGGGGAAATAGGTATGTTTAACGTAGGACCATGGGAACTCGTATTGATTTTAGGCATCGCTCTCATCATCTTTGGGCCCGGCAAGCTGCCGCAGTTGGGGGAATCGATGGGTAAAGCCCTCAACAGTTTTAAGAAGGCCCAAGCCGGGGAAGAGGAGGAACCCAAGGAGATAAAATAAGCCAACCCGCATAAGGATTTGGTTTATAAGGCGGACCAGCCGGGTGAAATGCCCGGCTTTTTTCCCCTAAGCGGGAACTTTCCTTTTTACTGCATTTCGGTTTCACATCTCGAGGTTTTGCATGTGCCCGGCCAGATTGCTTTTGCAGGCGGACTTCAGGGCCAATATCTCAGCCTTGAAGGTGCCCTCATAATCGTCGGGTATTTTGCGGCAGTAATAATCGGCCATGACGGCAGCCCAATATGGGTCTGCAGTATGGGGATTTTTAGACTCTTGATAATGTTCCACCGCCTCTATATAATAACCCAATTCTTCGGAATCCCGGTATTTGACGATCGATGGATAGACCAGGGCCAGGCGGGCCTCAGTCCAATTCTGCAATCGGATCAGCCCCACCCCTTTATGGTAATAGGCTTCTACCGATTCCAGGTCGGTATCCGTCTCGGCGGGGCCGTCGGCTTGGCCCGTGTCCGTCGCGGCATAAGTATCTCCCGGGTGGGCGGCCTCCATCGCTGCCATCCCTTTATCAGGGGCCGCTTTGCGAGCGGCGGCTATCCCTTCATCAGTGGCCGCGTCTCGAGCGGTTGCCCCTGATTGTGCCATATCACCGGTATCCATATGGAAACCGTTATCGATCGTGGCCGCTGCAGCCTGGGTAGACTCCAGGTGTTGCTCTTCAGGCTGGTTAACCAAACCGTTGGTCGCCGCGAGGTGATCAACTTCTTCCCAATCCACCACATCTTGCTCCTCCGCTTGCTGCTCGGTTTCGCCGCCCTCTGCCGCCTCATGTATCTCCACCTGCTTATGGGCCCGGTTGGTGCGAGAGCGGCGCAGCAAGAAGGCCCCGGCCAGCAGCCCGATAACCAGGAGCGATACCAGTATATAAAGCATCAGGGTTGGATTCAAAAAATCAACCGCGAGAGGATTATTGTTACCTGGCGTTGGCGCAGTCGGAGTGGCATTATCCGGCTCTCCCGGGACAGAAACCGCGTTGGGGTCTGAACCTGGAGTGGCCGGGGGGCTCTGCCCATTACCTGATGGCGAAGTTGTCTGGATATTAATTACCTGGGTTTCCGCATTCCACGCCACGGAAGCGCCGATGGCTTCTGTAACAAACCGGAGCGGGACCAGGATTCGGCCGTCGACGACTTGGGGGGGAGTATCCAGATCGACTGCGGTTCCATTTATCTTGGCGGTAGTCTGGCCGATGGTGAGTTTGATCTCCTTATCATCTTTCTTGATAGTGACGGTCTGAGTGCCTTCATCCCAGCTCACGGCGGCACCCAGTGCCTCAAAGAAAGCCCGGACCGGGACCAGGGTCCGGCCATGTTCATCGATGGCGGGGACCGCGATCGACAACTGCTGGCCGTCCAGGATGATGGACGGATAGGTATATGCGGCCACGGAAACAGCGGCCCAGGAGAATAATAAGAATATCACGCTGAATATGATGGATAGTCTCTTCATAATCATAATCATCCTTTGAATTAAATTGCCACTCCCGCTGTCATATCCTTAGCTATATATCAGTCTATCAATAATCTGCGCATAATTGTAGTAGCTTCACCCTTGGCGATGTTTCCTAATATATATACGGAAATGTCGCTTATTTGCGTGGGTTGATTCCGAATCTTGGGGCATTGTCGGGGAAGAGGAAATGGCTGCCTGTATACAGACACACATTTTCCCAAACGTGCTATCATAAATGAGTCATCAACTATTGGAGATATTGCGATGCGTATCATGATCGGTTCCGAATCCTTTCATCCCAATATATCCGGGGTAGCGGCCGCGGCCCGGGCTATGGCTGCTTACCTGGCCGGACAAGGGCACCAGGTACTGGTATTGGCCCCATCCCAAAATAATAACGATGATAAGGAGACCTATCCGGAAGGTTTTGAAGTCTGTCGCTTGGCTTCCATCCCCAATCCATTTCGCCAGGGCTTCCGGGTTACCGTTTTTCCGCGCCGCCAGGTCAGGTCGATCGTGGCTCAATGGCAGCCCCAGATAATACACCTGGAAGACCCGGCTTCGATCTGTTCCTGCTTGCTGGATGCGGGGAAGGCAGCCGGTATCCCGATCATAATCAGTCATCATTTCACCCTTGATTATGTGGTAAGTTACCTGAGGTATTTCAAACCCTTGCATCAACCGGTGCGGCGTTATTTGAGCAGAAGGACGGCCCGGTTCTACAACGACTGCCGGCAGGTTATCTGCCCCACCCAAACCGTGGCCGAGTGGCTTTATTCGGTGGGAATGACTGCCCCTATCGCGGTGGTTTCCAATGGTGTCGACCTGGACCGGTTCTTCTCCTATTCCAATCCGGTGGGGATCCGCTCCCACTTCAACCTGCCCGTACTGCCTATCGTATTATACGTTGGGCGGGTGGACCAGGATAAACACCTGGACACCCTGATCGAAGCCATACCATTGGTTCTGGAGCGTATCGCCGCTCATTTCGTGATTTGCGGCGGTGGCAACCTGTTGAAGCGGCTGCAGCAGCATTGTGCAGAAATGGGGGTGGAGCGGCATATATCTTTCTTGGGACAACTGGAGCACGACGATCCTGAATTGCCCCGCCTGTACCAGATCGCTTCTTGCTTCGTTATGCCTTCGGTCTTCGAAACCCAGAGCATAGTGACCATGGAAGCTATGGCTTCGGGACTGCCGGTGGTGGCCGCTGCTTCCGGGGCCTTACCGGAACTGGTTGCCGATGGTGAGAATGGGTTTCTGTTCGAGCCGGACAGCGCCGCCGATTTAGCCGAGAAGATCACCATCATCCTCAACCAACCGGAGCTGGCCCGGGAGATGGGGCACCAGAGCCTGAAAAAGGTTTATGCTCATGAATTGAACCACAACCTCCGCAAAATAGAGCGGATTTATCACCAGGTGCTGGACATATGAACAGGAAGAGGCTGGTCCTGGGGGCGGTCGGAACAGCGATCTTAACCATTTACCTGGTGATTGCATCCGTATATAATACCCAGCCCCAGAGCGTATTCTATAAGATGGAAGAGGTTCCGGCTCCGCTGCCCGGGCAAAGGATACTGGTGTTTGCGCCTCACCCGGATGATGAGTCGATCGCGGTGGGCGGCTATCTGTATACCTGCCATGAGGTTGGGGCCCAGGTGGAGGTGGTGCTGGTTACTGACGGCAACCGTCGGGGCCTGCGCGACAAACGTTATCAGGAATTCAAGGCCGCCGCCAGCCATTTAGGACTTGAAACCACCGACCTGCGGTTCTGGAATTACCCTGATGGCCGCTTATCCGCCAGTTTAGGGCCTTTGACAGACCAGGTGAGGGAAGAGATATCGTCCTTCCAGCCCCAGATAGTGGTCTACTCAAATCGGGCCGACCGTCATCCCGACCATGCCACTTTGGGGGCGGCGGTGGAGAAGGTCCTGGGGGAGGGGAAACTGGAGGTTCAGCCCGTCGGTTATGCCTATCTGGTCCACTATCAATACTACCCCAGACCGGCCCTGCTGAGCCGGCAGCATCATTTGCTGCCGCCCAAATCTGCTGCCCACGCCGATGAGAGCTGGGAAAAGTTCTCCCTCTCTCCAGAGGCCCGGGAAGCCAAATACGAGGCCATCCACTGCTACTCTTCCCAACTCCGTAATCCTCTCTTGAAACATCTGTTTACGGGTTTGCTGCAGGACAACGAATTGCTGAGCCGGGACCAGCTAATTTGACAGGCCGCCGTCAAGGCTCTTGTGCCGGCGCTTCCAGTAATGATTGAGTACAAAAATGACGCTGAAAGACAGGATGAATAGGATGATCGAGCCGATCTTGAATACCAGACCGAACCGGTTCCACCAGTCGACTGCATAAACGGTGAACTTGAGCACCAGGATGTTGAACAGGATGGAGCCGACCAGTGTCAAAACTATAAAAGGCCGCCAATCCAGTTTGGCGAATCCGGCCACCAGCGATGACCAGGGCCGCAGGTAGCCCACGAAACGAAGTGCGAATACGGTGATGTTCCCGTAACGTTCATACCAACGGTGGATGGCTTGGCTGGCTTCCGCAAACCGCTGGCTGTGCTTAAAGCGTGTTGCCAACCAGCCTTCTCCCCACCAGCCGATAACGAATGCCAGGGAACTCCCGGCCAAATGACCGAAGGTCAGCAGGGTCGCCATCAGAACGAAAGAATGCCCCTGCTTTACCTGTACCGCTGCCAGCACGTAGCTGGCCTCGGTGGGCAGCGGAATTCCCATGTTCTCGACCATGACATTCAAAATTAGTAAAACGTATGCAAAGAGATCCAGTTGACGTCCCTCCACTGACAAACTGATTCGATTATAGCCCAAGAATGGCTTAGTCCCAAGCAAAATCCATCGTGAGATCCTTCGTCGCCTTCGGCTCCTCAGGATGACTAACGTCGCCTTCGGTTCTCTGGATGACAAAGGAGGCGCGGGGACGGTTAGTGCCACTCTGAACGGTCCTATGTCACTCAGAGCGCAGCGAAGAGTCTCTCTGCTTGGACAAGATTCCTCGCTGGCGCTCGGAATTATCATGCGGTACCCACACCACAATAAACGAATACCAACAGGGTATTCATAGCAATGACCAAAAACTGTCACTCTGAGCGCAGCGAAGAGTCTTTCTGCCACAGATATAATAACTTGGTGCCTGTCCCCAAGTTATTCTTGCAACGTGTCATGCTGAACGTCAGTGAAGCATCTAGTAACAGTATATAGGCCAACAGGCCGGGGAGCGTCATGGTCGATGAATTAACTGCCGGTAAGCAGCATTAGCGCGGGGGGGAGGAGAGGAATGCGATGGCGGAAATGACGGTGGACGAATTGGCGGCCATTCTGGACCAGATCGTAAAAGATATCCCGCCCAGATTTCTCCGTAAACTGAATGGCGGCGTCAATCTCCGCCCGGGTACCAAGCGGGTCGGCCCCCGCTGCGTTCTGGGGGAGTATGTCGAGGAGCAGAACGGCGCCTGCTATATAGTAATCCATTATGGTTCTTTAAAGGAGATATTGGCGGAAGAACCGGCCGAGGCCTGGCGGGAGGAAGTCACCAAGACCGTGCAAAAAGGGATCCAGCATCACCTGGAATCCCTGGCGGCCCGAACCAGACTGCCTAAAATAAAACTGGGGATCTGGCAGGAATCATCCAAAAAGGTCAAAAGGATCTACCGGGGATAGCCGTGTTCCTAGTTGGCCAACAGCATCTTGTCGTCCGCCATCGTGAATCCGCTGGCCTTTTTGAACATATCCATAAGATCCGGTATGCTGGTGTTTTTGCGTTGGGCTTCGCCCAGGTCGAGGATTATCCTTCCTTCATTCATCATTATGGTCCGGGTACCTATGCACAGGGCATCCTCCATGTTATGCGTAACCATCAGGGTGGTCAGTTGGTATTTGTTGATGATCATCTCCGTTAGTTCCAGTACCTTTTCCGCGGTGTGGGGATCCAGAGAAGCGGTATGCTCATCCAGCAGCAACAGTTTGGGCGTATTCAAGGTGGCCATGAGCAGGGTCAGAGCCTGGCGCTGGCCTCCCGACAACAACCCCACCCGGGTGGCGAGGCGATCCTCCAGCCCCAACCCCAGCAGGCACAGACGATCGCAGAAGAGATCACGGTCCTTCCGCTTGACCCCCCGTTTCAGCTTGCGCCGCAAACCTCGTTTGGTGGCGATGGACATGTTTTCCTCGATGGTCATGGAGGCGGCTGTACCCATCATCGGATCCTGGAAGACCCGCCCGATGTAGGAGGCGCGTCTGTATTCGGGAAGTTGATTGACTTCCTGGTCGTCGATGATTATGCTGCCGGCGTCCAGCACATGGACCCCGGCGATAGCGTTGAGAAGGGTCGATTTGCCGGCCCCGTTGCCGCCGATGACCGTGACCACTTCCCCCTTCCGCAGTGTCAGGTCAACCCCGTTCAGGGCCTGGCGTTCATTGACCCCGCCCGGATTGAATGTCTTTTTGATCCCCTTCAACTCCAACATAATCAGGTCACCTTTCCGCGCTCTTGCCAGGTTTTAGTTTTTCGGTAATCATCGGCGAGGCCATGGCCGCGATCACCAGCAAAGCGGTAAACAATTTAAGGTCGGAGGTGGGCAGTCCCATCCGCATGACTGCCGCTATCACCTCGCGGTATATTATGGAGCCTATCAACACCGCCACCAGGGTGCGGGCCAAGGTGCGGTTGCCGAATACCACTTCTCCCATGATTACGGATGCCAGCCCCACCACGATCATGCCGATGCCCATGCCCACATCGCTGTAGGCCTGGTACTGGGCCACCATGCCGCCGGCCAGGGCTACCAGTCCATTACCCAGGGCCAACCCCAGCACCTTGGATGAATCGGTATTCACCCCCATGCTGCGGCTCATCTGTTCATTGTCGCCGGTGGCCCGGAGGGCCAGACCCATTTCGGTCTGCAGAAACACATACAATAGGTAAGCGGCCCCGGCTGCCACCGTAAATCCCAAGGCCAGTACCGCCCAATCCGACGGGACCAGTTTGGCTACGTCGGTATATATGGTATCCATGCGCAGCAAAGACAACATGGCCTTGCCACCCATAACCCGCAGGTTTATGGAGTACAGGCCGATCATCATCAGGATGCCGGCCAGCAGAGGGGCGATACGCAACCGGGTATGCAGGATGCCGGTTACCAGTCCCGCCCCCAATCCGAAAACCAATGCCAGCACCGTCCCCAGCCAGGGGTCCAGACCTTCCATGATGATGCGGGCGGCGATCGCCCCGCCCAGAGTAAAACTGCCATCCACGGTCAGGTCTGGGAAATCCAGCACCCGGAAGGTTATATAGACCCCCAGCACCATGACCCCGTACAACAAGCCCTGTTCCAGGGCTCCAAACCAGATACTCGATGTCAAACCCTATCACCTGTTGCAATCAATATTTGCCGTTTCCCACCCTAACGGGCTGCGGCAGTCTATTTAATGACCTTTACGGCCCGGGCGGTGACCGCCTCCGGAACCGTGACCCCCATATTCTTGGCAGCCTTCAGATTCAGAATCAGGTCCGAACCTTGCTGCTGTTGAATCGCCATGTCCTGGGGTTTTTCCCCTTTGAGCACCCGTACCGCCATTTCGCCGGTCATACGGCCCAGTTTATAGTAGTCGATTCCCACTGTGGCTATGGCCCCGTTTTCGACCGTATTGCTTTCCGCCCCAAAGACCGGAATCTTGTTATCTTCACCGATCTTCACCACCGAGGCCAGGGAGGAGACCACCATGTTGTCGGTGGGGACATAGATGGCATCGACACGTCCCACCATGGACTGGGCCGCCTGCATAACTTCACTGCTGGCGGTTACCGTCACCTTGACCAGTTCCAATCCCAACCCGGGGGCCGCTTTGTCGGCGATATCGGCCTGTACCTGGGAATTTATTTCACTGGAATTATAGATGATGCCCACCTTTTTGGCAGTGGGGATGATCTCCTTGATGAGCTTGAGCTGGTCCGCCACCGGGTTCATATCGGAGGTGCCGGTTACATTGGTGTCCGGCTTGGCGTTGCTCTTGACCAGCTTGGCGCTGACCGGGTCGGTGACCGCGGTTATCAGGATCGGGATCTCGGTGGTCGCATTGGCCATGGCCACCGCGGAAGGAGTGGCGATCGCCAGCACCAGTTTTGGTTTATCCTGCACGAACTTCTGGGATATGGCTTGTAAATTGGCCTGCTCACCCTGGGCGTTCTGGTAATCGACCACCAGGTTCTGGTCCTGCTTGTAGCCACTATCGGCCAGCGCGTCCAGGAATCCCTGCCGGGCTGAATCCAGGGCCGGGTGCTGCACGATCTGGATAATACCGATCTTCACCTTCTCCGCTTGCGGGGCCGGGGCTTCTGTCTTGGCCGCACAGCCGGCCAGTCCGATGACCAAAAGTAAGGTAACCAATGATGCCAGGATTTTTTTCAATTTCCACTCCTCCATTCTATTGCGCAAATTGGGCAGGGCAGAAAAATAAAAAAGCTCCCGGTAGGAGCAAATTCAGGTCTGTGTCGGGAAAAACATATGTAAACTACCTCACTGCCGCACTACCTTGATTCAGTTACCAGGGGGCTCATTTACCATCCTACTGTCCTACCTTGTATACAATATTAATCTTCAGTCGGCAAAACGTCAATGCGCAATTATTCACCGGTATCCCCGGAGGTCCGTATCAGGCCCTCCGCTCCCATCCGCCGCCGTTTGGCCTCCCCAGGGCAGACCGAGCGCCCCCGTCTTTTTGATGTTATAATGTGATATCGGGCTTTTTGGGGGGGAGACCTCGGTGGGTTGGTTGGCTCTCAGTATTCGTTTTCACCCCGACCGGGTAAATACATATACTGGCAGAAGACGAGCGATTTCCCCCGTGCCCTGATCGCCTTCGATCCCGGCAACGGGAGAAAGGAAGATGAACATGGGAATATTGACCGATATATTCAGCCGCAGTGCGCAGGATATCCCGGCGGTATGTGATGTCGACCTGCAAAGGTATCTTGGCACCTGGTACGAGATCGCCCGGTTGCCCCATTCCTTTGAAGAGGGCCTGGATCACGTGACCGCCACCTATAAGCTGCGCAGCGATGGCAAGCTCGAGGTCACCAACGCCGGGATCAAGGGCGGCAAAGAACGGGTGGCCAAGGCGGTGGCTTGGGTACCGGACAAGAAGTGCCAGGGCAAGCTCCTGGTCAGTTTCTTCTGGCCCATCCGCAGCCACTACAACATCATCCGCCTGGACCAGGATTTCCGCTGGGCGGTGGTTACCGGCAGCAAGATGAGCTATCTGTGGATATTGAGCCGGGGGCCGCAGATGGATGAGGAGCTGTATGGCGAGCTGATCCAATTCGTATCTGCGGCCGGGTTTGACGACAACCGGCTTATCAAAGTCAGACAGGCCGGTTAGTCCCAGCCGCCAGGCACTTGGCCGCCTGGCGCTGGGGGCTGGGTGGCGTTTTCTGGAGAGAAAAGGAACGTCTATCCGGCTTCCATGCGCAGATAAAGGACTCAAGAGTCGTTGAAGCAAAATAAAAAATTTATGGCCTGGCCCGATGGCCGGGCATTTAAATGGAGGCAGCCATGAAATCACTGGTGTTGGCTGAGAAGCCCAGCGTGGCCCGGGAGATCGCCCGGGTCTTGAAGTGCAGCCAGAAGAATAAAGGATATATGGAAGGGCCTGAATATGTGGTCACCTGGGCCCTGGGGCACCTGGTCACCCTGGCCGAGCCCGAGGATTATGACCAGAAATACAAATCCTGGCGCATGGAGGATCTGCCCATGCTGCCGGAGCAGATGAAACTCAAGGTGATCAAGTCTTCCAACCACCAGTACCAGGTGGTACGGACCCTCTTGCAGCGCGGCGACATCAAGGATATGGTCATAGCTACCGACGCCGGCCGGGAGGGGGAATTGGTGGCCCGCTGGATAATGGCCAAGGCCGGGTGGAGGAAGCCTTTCAAGCGCTTGTGGATATCCTCGCAGACCGATACCGCCATCAAGGATGGATTTGCTCACCTGAAAGCCGGGCGGGATTATGATCCCCTTTACGATGCGGCGGTTTGCCGGGCGGAGGCCGACTGGCTGATCGGTCTCAACGTGACCCGGGCCCTTACCTGCAAGTTCAACACCCAGTTTACCGCGGGCCGGGTGCAGACACCTACCCTGGCCCTGATCGTCAAGCGGGAAGAAGAGATCCAGAACTTCAAGCCGGTCGACTACTGGACCATCCGGGCGGACTTCGGCGATTATTTCGGGGATTGGCGGGATAAGAAAGGCTCCGGCCGGATATTCGAGCCGGAGCGGGCTCGGGAAATAGCCGCCCGGGTAGAGGGCCGGACCGGGACCATCATCGATGTGCGCCGGGAAGCCAAGAGCGAGCCACCCCCGCTGGCCTATGACCTGACCGAACTCCAGCGCGATGCCAACCGGCGCCTGAATATGTCAGCCCAGAAGACCCTTTCCGTGCTGCAGAACCTTTACCAGGAGCATAAGCTGGTCACCTACCCGCGGACCGATTCCCGCTATCTGAGCCTGGATATCGTTCCGACCCTGCCCATCCGCCTGAAAGCTATGGGGGTAGGCCCCTATGCCGACCTGGTCAAACCGCTCCTGCAGCAGAAACTGGCCCCGGGCAAACGCCTGGTGGACGACAGCAAGGTTTCCGACCACCACGCCATCATCCCCACCGAGCAGCCCCTGAAGCTGGACGCTTTGACGGCGGACGAAAAGCGGCTCTATGACTTGATCGCCCGGCGTTTCATGGCGGTTTTTTACCCGCCCTACCGTTACGACCAGACCACCCTGATAACCGAGGTCGAAGGGGAGAGATTTTACTCCCGCGGCAAGGTAGTGAAAGACCGGGGTTGGAAAGCGGTCACCAACACGGTGCCGGAGAAAGAGGAAGGCGACGAGGAGAAACTGCCGGAGCAGATATTGAGCGACCAGATCAAAGGAAGCGGAAAAAAGCTAAAAAGCTGCAAGATAAGCAAAGCCAGGACCAGGCCGCCGGCCCGCTACACCGAGGCTACCCTGCTGACTGCCATGGAAAACCCGGGCAAATTCATAGCGGATGAAGAATTACGCGAATCCATGAAGGGGAGCGGCCTGGGTACCCCGGCCACTCGGGCGGAGATAATCGAGAAACTATTGAACACCTTTTATATCGAACGCCACGGCAAGGAACTGGTGCCCACCTCCAAGGGCATCCAGATGATCCCGCTGGCCCCGCCCGCTCTGCGCTCCCCGGAATTGACCGCCGAATGGGAAAAGAAACTGACCGAGATTGCCCGGGGGCGGGGAGGCAAAAAGGAATTCATCCAGGGCATCCGCCACAGCGCCCAGGAGATGGTGGGTGGGGTCAAGGCCGACCAGAGCGATTATAAGGCCACCAACGTCAGTAAAAGTAAATGCCCTTCCTGCGGCAAGAATATGTTGCTGGTCAATGGCAAACGGGGGAAGATGCTGGTCTGCCCCGACCGCAGCTGCGGTCACCGCCAGCCCGAGAAAGAAAATGATAACTTAGGCCTGGGCGCCTCCAAGCGGGCCCGCCAGATCAATGAAAAGCTTATCCGCCAATACAGCGACCAGGAAGAAATCGGCCAGAACCTGGGCGAATTGTTTAAGGCGGCCCTGGAAAAGAAAGGGAAGAACTAAGCTAACCCCCGTCGTCCGAGATTATAACCTCATTCCAGCCCGCCCCGCATGGCTCCATCGATACATTGCCCTGGCTCAGGAATATATAATACAGTTGGTCCCGGCCGCCACCCCCCAAGGTTTCGGAGTTGCCCTGCCCCTCGGCGATGACCCTCCTGTATCCCTTCCTTTATATATAGTAAGCGATGGTCCCCCCGTCTTCCAATTCGTGATTGCAATTTGGAATATGGTGGGATATATTTTTATGTAGAACTCATCAGTTCCCGTTTTAGAATAAGGAGGTCCGTGAAGCGTTGAAAGCATCCCGCAAGGAGATGGAGAGGCAATTCAAAAAGGATTTTGTGGGCGATATTGCCCTGGATCTTTTCCGGCGCAGCCACTTCGACCGGGTAAGTATGGATGAAATCGCCCGGGAGGCTGAATTCGGCAAGGGGACCCTGTATAAACTTTTCAGCGGCAAGGAAGAGATCCTGGTACACGTAATCTGCCGGGGGATTCAGGATCTGCGCACCGGACTGGAAAGCAAATGCCTGGACGGCCGCCCACCGACTCGGATGTTGGAGACCCTGGTCGAGCTGGAATACGATTTCTATACCCAATACAGCAACCTGGTGGTGGCCTTGATGCTCCGTGAGGGCAACAACTTGGAACCTGAATTCCTGGAGCGCATCAGGGAGCAGAAACGTTTGCATGTGGAGCTGTTGGAGCGGATCCTGGCGGTGGCCCGGGCAGCAGGCCTGAGCATCGATACCGGCGACAGGGAATTCATTCGGGCTCTGGAAGCGGTGATGAAAGGACTTATGGTTTTGCAGATCGAGCAACCCGCCATGGAAGTCAACCGGGAGCAGGATCTGCTTTTGATCAGGGCCTTATTGGGGAAGGGATTGATAACCTGGGTTTGACCATCACTGGGTGGAAATGGAGCCAAACGTCAGGAGTCTTAGCACAGGGAGGGTTTGATATGGAGATGGAAACGGAATTAGCGGCCGAGACCAAAACCAGGCCGTCCAGGACCAGATTTATGGCGGTCATGGCGGTCATATTATTGGCCGGGATGGGCGCGGGTGTATATTGGTGGCATTTGCTGCAAACCACCATAAGCACTGAAAATGCCAAGGTCGTTGCCGATATCAGTGATATCAGCTTTAGGGTGGCCGGGCGATTGGACCAGATACTGGTCAGCGACGGGGAACCGGTGCAGGCCGGCCAGGAATTGGCCAGCCTTGATAAAGAACAACTGCGCATCGCCCGCGAACAGGCCCAGGCGGTCCTGGACATAGCTGTGGCCAACTACCAGAAGCTGCCTTACGATCTGGAGTCCAAGGCGATGGCGGTACAAAAAGCCCGCGACCAGGTGGCCATCGCGGATGTATCCGTCACCACCGCCCAAACCGCCCTGGAGGACGCCCGGCGCCTGCTGGCCAAGAACCAGGATTTGTTTGCCAGCGGAGCCATCTCCGAGGAAGCCCTCAACACCGCCAAATCGAATTTCCAGAAGGCCGAGGCGGCCCTGGAAAGCGCCCGGCTGAGCCGGGATTCCTACCAGACCGGCCTGAAGGATAGCCAGCAGCAGCAGGCTGCCGCCGGAGCAACATCGGAACCGGTGTTGTTGGCGGGGATCAAGCAGGCGCAGGCCGGTTATGATGTGGCTGACTACAACTACAACAATGCCAGCCTGAAAGCTCCCTTTGCGGGGAAGGTGGTGCGCATCGCAGCCCAGGCGGGGGAAACCGTTTCTTCCGGCCAGACGGTCCTTTCCCTGGCCCAGGGTGATAATACCTGGATAAATGCCAATATCGAGGAGAAGAAGGTGAACCGCCTGCAGCCCGGCCAGCGGGTGGATATCCGTATCGACACCGATCCTGGCAAGGTGTTCAGCGGCACGGTGGAATCGGTCGGGGATGTAAGCCAGAGCACCTTCGCGCTCTTCTCCAATGAAAGCACTGCCGGCAGCTTTACCAAGGTCAACCAACGGGTCCCGGTCAAGATAGCCGTTGACACTCAGGGGTTGGTTTTTAGAGCCGGCACCTCGGCCCAGGTAAAGATATACACCGAATAGTAGAGGAGAATTAGTCCCATGCCTAAAGCAGCCGCTGCCAGGGGAGGAGAGGAAAAGCTCAATTTCGCCATTCTTTGGGTGATCGTCCTGGGGACTTTCATGGCGGTCATGGACGGGACCATAGTCAATGTCAGCCTGCCCAAAATGATCAGCGTATTCAGTTCCTCCCCCTCGCAGGCGCAGTGGATCGTCACTTCCTATATGCTGACCCTGGGCATCGTCATGCCCATCTCCGGTTTTCTGGGCGACCGTTTCGGATACAAGCGGGTCTATTCCGCCGCCATGGTGGTGTTCGTGATCGGTTCCGGCCTGTGCGGAATCGCCTGGAGCGTCGACAGCATGATCGCCTTCCGGGTACTGCAGGCGGTGGGGGGAGGCACCATGCAGCCGTTGGGCATGGCCATCCTCTATCAGAATTACCCCCGGGAAAGGATGGGCTCGGTGCTGGGGATATGGGGGATATCGATGATGCTGGCGCCGGCCATCGGTCCAACCCTGGGCGGATACCTGGTCGACTATGCATCCTGGCGGTTTATCTTCTACGTCAACATCCCCATCGGTATTTTGAACCTCTTCATGGCCAAAGCCCGTTTGCCCGAAACCAAACTGGTCCAAGGCCAGATTTTCGATTTCCTGGGCGTCGTCACCTCTACCATCGGGTTCTTCTGCCTGCTGCTGGCCCTAAGCCAGGGCAACAGCCACGGCTGGACCTCCCCTTACATAGCGGCCCTGCTTTTTGTCAGCCTGTTCTCCCTGACCATCTTTGTCCACAACGAGCT
Organism: Syntrophomonadaceae bacterium; assembly: GCA_040217755.1. Lineage (GTDB taxonomy): Bacteria > Bacillota > Syntrophomonadia > Syntrophomonadales > Syntrophomonadaceae > PHAA01. The sequence continues at coordinate 22,412 of JBEHWJ010000016.1, forward strand.
CAACCATCAGGCTCCCCTGTTGGACCTGCGGTTGTGTAAGAACTACGTATTTTCCATAGCGCTCATCGTCAGCTCCATCATCTCTATCGGCATGTATTCGGTGATATTCCTCATCCCCCTGCTCCTGCAGGGCATCCTGGGCAAATCGGCGTTCCTGACCGGCTTGATCCTGTTCCCGACCGCGCTGGCTTCCGGGGTGGTTATGCCTTTCAGCGGCAAGGCGTTCGATCGTTACGGGGCCCGGGCTCTGGTGACGGGCGGGCTGGTGATCCTGATCATCACCACCTATATGCTGCATTACATCAACGCCTGGACCTCGCTCTATGTTATCATGTTCTGGCTCATAATCAGGGGATTTGGCATGGGATTCTGCTTTATGCCTTCCAATACCGCCGGCATGAATACGGTGCCGCCCCACCTGGTAGGGCGGGCTTCGGCGCTGAGCAACGTCGTTCGCCAGATCGCCTCCGCTTTCGGGATTGCCATGTTCACCACCATCCTGACCAGCCGTCAGACGGAATATCTGGCCAACCTGGCCCCCAGTATCAATATCAACAGCAATGAATTCCTGCATATCAAGGCTGAGATGATGTCCATGGCCACCGGTCTGGGTATGACCGGGGATTCGGTGCAGGCGATGTCAAGCAGCATGGTGATGCAGCACGCAATCAAAGAATCGCTGGTCCTGGCCATGGGGGATTGCTTTCTGGTAGCCTCCGGTATCACTATCATCGCCCTGGTCTTAGCCTTCTTTTTCAAAGGCCGCCCCAAGACTGCCGCTGTCAAGGCGAGGGAGCGGATCCAACCCGCCGATGCAACCAAATTGGAATTAGAAGTTTAACCTCGAATTTGGGTATAATTGATGACGGGCCCAGACCAAAACCGATGATCAGGAACAGGAGGCAGCCGTTGAATATTTTCAAAGCCAACCTATTACTGTTGCTTACCGCTGCCATTTGGGGGCTGGCCTTCGTGGCGCAAAGGGTGGGGATGGAGCATGTGGGACCCTTCGCTTTCAATGGGGTGAGGTTCATGCTGGGCAGTCTTTCTTTGCTGCCCTTGCTCTTCTATTTCCGCCTTGACAGCCAGGATATGAAGAAACGATTGCAAAAGCCGCTTCTTCCCGGGCTGCTGGCCGGCCTCGTGTTATTTACCGCGGCTTCTTTGCAGCAGATAGGCATAATCACCACCACCGCCGGCAAGGCGGCATTTATAACCAGCCTCTATATTGTCCTGGTGCCCTTGGTGGGCATCTTCCTGCGGCACAGGATCGGCCGGTGGACCTGGATGGGATGCATCCTGGCCGTGGTGGGACTGTATCTGCTCTGCATCAAGGGGGCATTGTCCATCCAGTCCGGGGACCTCTTGGTGCTGATCGGGGCCTTTTTCTGGACCCTGCACATTCTTGTTATCGGTTATTATTCCGTCCGGGTCGACGTATTGAAATTGGCCTCTATCCAGTTTCTCACCTGTTCCCTGCTCAGTATGGGGGTGGCGCTGATCTTCGAGCCCATCGTCCTCAGCAGCCTGTGGGCCGCGGCAGTACCGATACTGTATGGCGGAATTTGTTCGGTAGGTATCGCTTACACCCTCCAGGTGGTAGGACAGAAGTATGCCCCGCCGGCCCATGCGGCCATCATCCTCAGTCTGGAGGCCGTTTTCGCGGTTATCGGCGGATTCCTGCTGCTGGGTGAGCATATGGATACCCGGGAGATAACAGGATGCCTCTTGATGCTGTCCGGTATGCTGGTTTCCCAGTTGCAGGGGTTGAGCCAGCCGGGAGTTATAAAGGACAGCGTCCCTGAACAGGCCTAGACTGACCAACTTGCCCCTGGGCTGCTTCAATCCCACCGCATCACTCATATCCCGGAAACCACCCTTATTGGGCGGCGGCGCTGGCGAACTGGCTGTTGTATAACTCGGCATAGAAGCCGTTCATGGCCAGCAGCTGCTGATGGGTGCCCTGCTCGATGATATCCCCTTTGTTCATAACCAGGATCAGGTCGGCATGTCTTATGGTCGAAAGCCGGTGGGCGATGACAAAACTGGTGCGGCCCTTCATTAGACTGCCCATCGCTTCCTGGATGAGTATCTCGGTTCTGGTATCGATGTTACTGGTGGCCTCGTCCAGGATCAAGATGGCCGGGTCGGCCAGGAACGCCCGGGCTATGGTCAGCAGCTGCTTCTGGCCCTGCGATATGTTGGAGGCTTCCTCATTGAGTACCGTATTGTATCCCTGCGGGAGGGTCCTGATAAAGTGGTCGGCGTGGGCCGCGCCAGCCGCCGCCACTATCTCTTCCTCGGTCGCCCCATCCTTGCCATAGGCGATGTTGTCGCGGATGGTGCCGTTGAACAGCCAGGTATCCTGCAGCACCATGCCGAACAGGGTGCGCAGGTCCCCCCGTTTCATATCGGTGATATCCACCCCGTCCACGGTGATGCGGCCGCCGCCGACCTCGTAAAAGCGCATGATCAGGTTGACCAGGGTGGTCTTGCCGGCCCCGGTGGGCCCGACGATGGCGATGGTCTGACCCTCTTTGACATCGATATTAAGGTCCTCGATCAGGGGGACATCATCCTTGTACCTGAATTTTACGTGCTCGAAGCTGACATCGCCACGGGGGAACTCGATGACTTTGGCATCGGCCTTGTCAGGGATCTCCTCGGGTTCATCCAGGATCTCGAAGACCCTTTCCGCCGAGGCCACCGTGGATTGCAGCACGTTGACGATATTGGCCACCTGTAGGATGGGCTGGGTGAACTGGCGCGTATACTGGATGAAGGCTTGGATATCCCCGATCTCGATCGCCCGCCGCGCCACCAGCAGGCCGCCCACCACGCAGACCAGCACGTAACCGATATTGCTGACGAAATTCAAAGCCGGGAAGATGATGCCGGAGATGAACTGGGCCTTCCAACCCACCTGGTACAGTTCCCGGTTGATGCCGCCGAATTTGGCGATGGAGTCCTGTTCGTGACCGAAGGCCCGGACTATCTTGTGGCCGCCGTACATCTCCTCGACATGGCCATTCAGTTCGCCGATGGTCTTCTGCTGGGCCCGGAAAAACTTCTGGGAGTTCTTGGTTATGACGGCGGTGATTATTACGCTCACCGGCAGGGATACCAGGGCGATCAAAGTCATCAGCGGGCTGATGCTGAGCATCATGACCAGGATGCCGATTACCGTCACCAGGGACGTTATCAGCTGGGTCAGGCTCTGTTGCAGGGTGTTGGCGATATTGTCCATATCATTGGTCACCCGGCTCAAGATCTCCCCATAGGTGCGCTGATCGAAATATTTCAGGGGCAGACGGTCCAGCTTGGTTTTGACGTCATTGCGCATCCGGTAGACAGTCAACTGGGAGACGCTGGCCATCATATAGCCCATCAAGTAAGCGAACGCGGCGCTGAACAGGTACAGGACGATCATCAGGAGCAGGATCTTGCCGATATAGTTGAAATCGAAACCGGGTATGGACTGGTGGCGCAGGTTGTTTATTACCGCCGGGGGAGCGTGGTTTTCTATGGCCGCATTAAGCCGCATCAGATAAGCATAGCGGGCCAAGATGCCTTCCCCCAGCTTGGTGGTGGCCATACCCAGGATCTTGGGCCCGACAATGGCAAATATCGTGGACAGTATCGCCAGGCAAAATACTATTATGAACCGGACCCGGTCCGGGGCCAGGTACTCGACCAAACGGCGCAGGGTGCCCCTGAAATCCTTGGCTTTCTCAACTGGACGGGCAGCGGGCGGTCCGCCGGGTCCATGGCCTCGGGGAGGAGGGGATGGGCGACTGGGTTCCCTCATGCTCATGCGATCTCCTCCTCCGACAGCTGGGAGAGTACGATTTCCCGGTACACCTGGCAGCTGGCCAGGAGCTCCCGATGAGTGCCCATACCCACCATTTCGCCCTCGTCCAGGACTATTATCCGATCGGCATCCATGACCGTACTCACCCTCTGGGCCACGATGATCACGGTGGCGTCGGCGGTCTCCTTTTTCAGTGCCGCCCGCAGGCGGGCGTCGGTCTTGAAGTCCAGGGCGGAAAAACTGTCGTCCAGGATATAGATCTCCGGCCTGCCGACCAGGGCCCGGGCTATGGAGAGGCGTTGTTTCTGCCCGCCGGAGAGGTTGGTGCCGCCCTGGGAGATTTCGGCATCATACCCATCCGCCATGACAGAGATAAATTCATGGGCCTGGGCCACCTCCGCCGCATGCCGGATCTCCTCCGCGGTGGCGTCTTTTTTGCCGTAGCGGATATTGGCGGCGATGGTGCCGCTGAAGATGACCGGGGTCTGCGGCACAAATCCGATCCGGGAGCGCAGGTCCTGCTGGGTCATCTGGCGCACGTCGACGCCGTCCACCAGCACCTCGCCGCTGTCCACGTCGTAAAACCGGGTGATAAGGTTGATCAGGGTGGATTTGCCCGACCCGGTACCACCGATTATGGCGGTGAAATCGCCGGGATGCAGGGAAAACGTGATGTGGCTTAAAGCCGGTTCATGTTCTTCTCCGCCCGGGTAGGAGAAAATCACATCCCGGAACTCCACCGTGGCCGGCCGGCCAACCGGGGTCTGCGGATGCTCGGGATCGAGGATATGGGCCGGGGTATCCAGCACCTCGTTGATACGGACTGCCGAAGCTTCGGCCCGGGGTATCATGAAAAACAGGATGGTCACCATGATGATGGAGAACATGATCTGGATAGCGTACTGCATAAAGGCCATCATATCCCCGATATTGCTGGTATTTTGACTGATGCGGATCCCACCGAACCAGATGATGGCTATCGAGGTCATGTTCATCAGGATGATCATTATCGGCTGCATGGCGGCCATTATCTTGTTGACCTTGATGGAGGTTTCGGTCAAATCCAGGTTGGCCTGGTCGAAGCGCTGACGTTCCCGTTCCAGACGGTTGAAGGCGCGTATGACCCGTATCCCGGTCAGGTTCTCCCGCAAAACCAGGTTGACCTTGTCCAGCTTGGCTTGGATGGTCCGGAACAGGGGGACGATAAAACTGGCTACCCCGGCGATAAGCACCAGCATCAGGGGTAGGACTACCACCAGGATCCAGGCCAGGCTGCGGTCCTTGTTGAGCGCCATGGTGATGCCGCCGATGCACATGATCGGTGAATAGACCATGAACCGGAGCCCCATGACCAGCAGCGTCTGCACCTGGGTTATATCATTGGTGGTACGGGTTATCAGGGAAGCGGTTCCGATCTTATCGAATTCAGTCAGAGAAAAATTCTCCACATGAGTGAAGACCAGATTGCGGATATCGCGCCCGAAGCTCATCCCCACTATCGAAGACAGGAAACTGGCCGCTATCGAAAAGCAGGTGCTGGCCAGGGCCACCAACAGCATATAACCCCCGAAGGTCATGATGTAGCCGTTGTCACCCTTCATCATGCCGTTATTGACTACCTCGGCCATCAGGGTGGGCAGGGACAATTCCGCTATAGCCTGCCCGAACAGTACTATGACGACCCCCGCCAACAGTAAATAATAGGGGCGTAAAACCCGGAATAATTTCAGCATCGGTTTTCTCCGTCCAAAGGATTGGGTTTATCTGGCGTCGATGGATTTACCGTCACTCAACTGGCCCACGTCGGTTATCGCTACCCGTTCGCCTGCGCTCAGGCCGGAAACTATGACGATTTTCCGGTCATCGGATAGCCCAGTGGTTACTTCCCTCTGCCGGGCTATATTGCCCTCCACTACAAAGACCCAGCTTTGGTCGCCACTCTGGCGGACAGCTTCCCGGGGGATTACAATCCCGCTGGCTTTGCTGGTCAAAGCGCTGTGGGCGGACAAACCGGGCATCAGGTTTTTATCATTGGTCAGGGTCACTTCCAGCGGAAAGACCTGGCCGGTGCTGACCGCCATCGGGCCAATAGAAGTCACCGAACCTTTAAATATGATGCCGGGATAACTGTCCACGGTGACCTCCATCTGCTGACCAGGAGTAATCAGGCGCAGCTGGTCCTGGGAGATGGTAGCCTTGAGTTTCAAGGTCGCGGTGTCGACCACCGAGATGACTGCGGTTCCGGCCGTCACCACCTGGCCGATATTGACGTTCCGGGTTACCAGCACCCCGCCGATAGGGGTACGGATGGTGCTGTTGTCGATCTGGATCTGATAGTTTTTCACGCTGGCATAAGCCGCCTCGGCGGAAGCCTTGCCCTGGGACAGGGAGGGGCCGGAGGCGGTCTTGTACTGCTGCTGGGCGATAGTCAGTTTATCGCGGGCTTCATCCATCTGGCTCTGGGATACCGCCCCGGCGTTGAACAGAGTCTGGATGCGGTCAAAACTGGCCTGGGCGGCGTCCAGATTGGTTTTGCTGATCACCGCCGAGTTTTCCGCCGCTTCCGCCGCCGCCTGGGCGGCTTTGTAATTGGCCTCCGCCTGCATCAACTGGCCCTGCAGGGCCTGAGTATCGAGGACCATCAAGATATCGCCGCTCTGCAGTTGGTCGCCCACTTTATGCGGCAAGGCGACCACCTGGCCGGTGATACGGCTGGATATATCCGCAGTCTGGGCCGGCAGCAGAACCCCACCCAACTCGAGGCGGCTTTCCACCTCGCCGGCGACGGCCACTTCGGTGGCGACCAGCTGGTTTTGACGGGCCTTTTGGCTGGAGCACCCGGCCAGGGTGGACAAGATCAACAGGGTAATCAGAGATATGGTAAAAAGGCGGCCTTTGGCTTGCATCTCCATCCCTCCCCTAATTGATATGGATCCTGACCGTGGCGTTCATGCCAGGCATCAAGACCAGGTCATCGGCATTGGTAATGATTATCCGCACCGGGATCAACTGGGTCACCTTGGAGTAAGTCCCGCTGGTGTTCAGCGACAAGGAGGTGCCCAGGGCGCTGTTGGTGGCCAGGCCGATGCTGCCCACGTAGCCGATGAACTTCTGGCGGGGATAGGCGTCGAGCTTGATGTCGACCGCCTGGCCGGTCTGGATATGGAAAATATCGGTCTCTTCTATGTTAGCCTTGATGTAGGGATGAACGGTATCAGCAACGGTAGCGATCTCCATCCCCGGGCTCAAAACCTGGCCCCGCACCACGTTGGCAAGGATGATTTTGCCGTCGATGGGCGATCTGATATCCGCCTTGGCCACCAGCGTGTCGGCCGAATTGGCTAGACTGGCGGGATTCAAAGCGGACGTGGAGACCAGGGTGCTGACATCCTGCCGCCCCAGTACCTGCCCGGCTTTAACCTCGTCACCCGCCGCCACGTTCCATTCCAGCAGCTGGCCGGTTATTTCCGGGGTCAAGGTGATCATATCCGCCGACACCGATGCATTCTGGGTAGAAAAATAATTGATGGTCTGGTAATAGTAGTAGCCTATTCCCAGCAGGCCGGCGGCTATTATGACTATTCCGGCCACGGCCAGGTATTTCTTGATCTTTTTATCCATTTTCCCGCCCCCCTTGACTGTTTTGGAACAGAATCAGATTTAGCCGCCCCAGGAGGTTCTCCAACTCGTCCAGACTCTCTTCCGGCAGCAGACCCAGCTGATCGATAAGCTTGCGCCGCATTTCGCTGAACACCGAACGATATGTATCGCGTCCGGCCTCGGTGATTTCCAGGCGGACCATCCGCCGATCGGTTTCGTCCAGCTTGCGTTCCAACAGGCCGCATTCAGCCATTTTGGCGACCAGGGGCGTCAATTGCTGTTTGGATATCTTCAAGTAGCCGGCCAACTCCGACATGGGCAGGGAACTGCGCCGATATAGGAGGGTCAGGGTATGGAACTGGGTGGGGCTCAGCCGGTTGCGGGCCACCAGCTCCATCGGCCGGAAAAATCTGTTTTTGACGGTTCCCATGAAAGTTAGCAGATCGCCGGTCACTTTTTCAACCTTGGTCATTTTTTCACCTGCCTGTTCATAAGAAAATTTCGAACACAATCAAGTATAGATCAACCCG
>JBEHWJ010000017.1:0-29827 GCA_040217755.1 Syntrophomonadaceae bacterium
AATTTTGAACTGCGGGGAGTAACAGGATGGCCAGGGGTTTTGTGCATCTGCATAATCATTCCGAATACAGCTTGCTGGACGGAGCCTGCCGGATCAGGGATCTGGTGGACCGGGCAGTGGAACTGAACATGCCGGCTATAGCTATCACCGATCATGGGGTGCTTTACGGCATCATGGATTTCTATCGGGAGGCCAGGAAACGGGGCATCAAACCTATCATCGGCTGCGAGGTTTACGTCGCACCCAGGAGCAGGTTGGATAAGGATGCTCGGGCGGATGAGCGCAACGCTCACCTGACCTTGTTGTGCCGCAATGAGGTGGGGTACCGAAATCTGACCGAAATGGTGAGCCGTGCCTATATTGAAGGCTTTTATTATAGACCCCGGGTCGATATGGAGCTCCTGGAAAAATACCGTGATGGTCTGATAGGATTGAGCGGTTGCCTGGCCGGAGAGATAGCCCAGTTGATCGTAGCCGGCAATTATGAGTCGGCCCGGGCAACCGCCCTCAATTATCAGCGGGTTTTTGGTACCGGTAATTTTTATCTGGAGGTCCAGGATCACGGTATCGATTTGGAAAAGAAGGTTTGCCAGGGCCTGTTCAAAATCAGTGCTGAGACCGGTATCCCGGTCGTTTCCAGCAACGATGCCCACTACATCCGCAAAGAGGACGCTGCCGTCCATGATGTGCTGCTGTGCATTCAAACCGGGAAAGTAGTGTCCGATCAGGACCGGATGCGCTTTGACGGCAGCGAGTTCTATCTGAAGAGTGAAGATGAGATGCGGGCTCTCTTCCCCGATCATCCCGAGGCGGCCGACAATAGCCTCAAGATAGCCGAGGCATGCGAGTTGGAATTCACTTTCGGCGAATTTCACCTCCCTTTTTTCTCGATTCCGGCTGGCTATAGCCCGGAAAGTTTTCTGGAGCAACTGACCTGGGAAAAGTGTATCCTTCGCTATCCCCAGCCTGATGAGCAGGTCAGGGAGCGGTTGGCCTACGAACTGCGCATGATCAATGAGATGGGTTTCGCGGAATACTTCCTGATCGTCCAGGACCTGGTCAATTGGGCCAAAAGTCATGACGTGCCGGTGGGACCGGGCCGGGGCTCGGCTGCCGGAAGCCTGGTTTCATACATTCTCGGTATAACTACCATAGACCCCCTCAAGTACGACCTGCTGTTTGAACGGTTTTTAAATCCGGAACGGATCAGTATGCCGGATATCGACATCGATTTCTGCTTCGAACAAAGAGAACGGGTTATCGATTATATAGTCGAGCGCTACGGGACGGACCGGGTAGCCCAGATCATAACCTTCGGTACCATGGCCGCCCGGGCGGCCATCCGTGATGTAGGTCGGGCATTGGATGTGCCCTACGGTAATGTGGACCGGATCGCCAAGATGGTCCCCGCCGAGCTGGGGGTGACCATCGAGCGGGCCCTGGAGATTTCCCCCGACCTGGCGGCCGTTTATCAGGATGATTATGATACCCGCCGTATAATCGATATTGCCCGGGCTATCGAAGGGATGCCCCGCCATGCTTCTGTTCATGCCGCCGGAGTGGTGATCGGCCGCGAGACCCTCAGTTCTTTGCTGCCCCTTCAAAAGACCAGTGATGGTCATATCATCACCCAGTTTGCCAAAGAGACGGTTGAGGATATTGGCCTCCTGAAAATGGATATCCTGGGGCTGCGGACCTTGACGGTTTTGGACCGGGCCGTGGAGATAATCAGCAAGACCAGGGGGGTAAAGGTGGATTTGGACCAACTGCCCCTGGATGATGCCAAAGTGTTCCGCCTGCTGCAGGAAGGGGACACCATTGGCGTATTCCAATTGGAAAGTGATGGGTTGCGCCGTATTTTACGGGATATGCAGCCCAACCGTTTTGAAGACCTGATCGCGGTAATCGCGCTATACCGGCCCGGGCCGCTTGGCAGCGGTATGGTGGAGGATTTCATCAACCGTAAACAGGGACGCCAAAAGGTGGAGTACATGCACCCCGCCCTGGAGTCGATTTTGGAGGAAACCTATGGGGTGATACTCTACCAGGAACAGGTTATGCGGGTAGCCAGCGAACTGGCCAATTTCACTATGGGTGAAGCCGATGTACTCCGCCGGGCTATGGGGAAGAAAAAAGCCAGCGAAATCATGGCCATGCGCGATAAATTTATTCAGGGAGCGGCCCGGAACAACATCGAGGCCGACCTGGCCGGCCACCTGTTTGACATCATGGAGAGTTTCGCCGGCTATGGCTTCAATAAGAGCCATTCGGCCGCCTATGCCTTGATTTCTTACCAGACCGCCTATTTAAAGGCCTACTATCCGGTGGAATTCATGTGCGCCTTTCTTACCAGCGTCATCGAGCACCAGGACCGGGTGGTTTTCTATATCAAAGAATGCAGGAAGATGGGGATCCCTATCCTTCCACCCGACATCAACCAAAGCTATGAGAACTTTACCGTCTCCGCGGACGGTATCCGGTTCGGCCTGGGAGCCATCAAGAATGTGGGGATAAATGCCGTCAAGGCTATTGCCCAGGCCCGGCGGCAAGGTCCATTCCGCTCTTTTTTCGAGTTTTGCCAGCGGGTCGATCTAACCCAGATGAACAAGCGCATGGTGGAAAATCTGATCTCAGCAGGCTGTTTCGATTCACTGGGCCAAACCCGCCGGCAGATCTGCTCTATTATGGACGAGTCACTGCTCCTGGCCTCCCAAGTCAAACAAGCCCGCCAGGGTAATCAACTATCCCTGTTCGGGGATGTGGGCAGTATGGTCGAGGAACCGGCGGCGGTGATCAAGGGTGAATGGGATCACCAGGAGAAACTGGGCCGGGAGAAAGAAGTCCTCGGTTTCTATGTGTCCGCCAACCCCCTGGATGCCTACCGAACGGTCATGGATCTGGTGGTCACCAGTGAGATCGCCGGTCTGAACATCGATGACGGCGAAGAATATGTGCGCGTGGCCGGGATACCGGCCAACATAAGCAGGAAAGTAAGCCGCCGGGGCGACCCTTATGCCCGGTTTCTCCTGGAGGACCTTAGCGGTCGGATCGAAGTGATGTTGTTTCCGGCTGCTTACCGGCAATGTATAGACTTGATCCGGCCGGATATCCCGATCGTGATCGAGGGTTTCCTGGACCTGCGGGATGAGCAGCCCAAAATATCGATGCGCCGGGTATTCGAACTGCAGCCGGAGCTCCGGGAAATGCATGTGCGGCTGCTGCCGGAGAATAACGATGCCCGGACCAGGTCGGCATTGCTGGAAGTGATCGGACGATATCCGGGGGCGGTCGGAGTCTGTTTGCGATTGCCTGGAAATAAAACCCGGATGCTGGATGACAAGTATGATGTCGAGCCTGGCCCCGGCCTCAAAAACGAACTGGAACGGTTGGTGGGGCGGCATAATGTCTGGTTCAACTAAGGAGGTCGAACGCATGAATAAGGAGTATCTTGGAGAAGACTATATTGTGATTAAAGCGCTGGAAAACGGGGTTACCATAATCGGGCTGACCCGGGGACAGGACACCAAATTTCACCATACCGAGAAGCTCGACAAAGGCGAGATCCTGGTAGTCCAATTCACTGCCCACACCTCGGCCATCAAGATCAGAGGCAATGCGGAAGTGATCCACCGTTTTGGCACGACTATGGGCGAAGGGCCCAAGAGATAGAGATTAGTGGGGGGTGCGGCGTTGCATAGACTGGCGGTTCTAACCAGTGGCGGCGATGCGTCAGGAATGAATGCAGCCATACGCGCGGTGGTTCGTACCGCGATTTACCGGGGGATGGAAGCTTACGGGGTCCACCAGGGTTTTGCCGGGCTCCTCAATGAAGAGATAAAACCGATGACCGCCGGTTCGGTAGCCGACATAATCCACCGGGGGGGGACTATCCTGCAGACGTCCCGTTCCGAGGTTTTCAAGACCGAGTCAGGCCGTAAAAAGGTGGCTGCCTGGCTGGACCAATGGGGCATCCACAACCTGGTCGTCATCGGTGGTGAGGGCAGTTTGAGAGGAGGCTATGAGCTATCCAAGCTGGGGATCAACGTGATCGGCATCCCCGCTACCATAGATAACGATGTCCCTTATACGGATTCGATAGGTTTTGATACCGCCGTCAATACGGTCCTGGAGGCTATCAACCGGTTACGGGATACGGCCACCAGTCACGGCCGTATTTTTGTTATCGAAGTGATGGGGCGGGATTGCGGTGAGATAGCGCTGGCCGCTGGATTGGCGGGGGGGGCGGAATCGGTGCTCATCCCGGAGATCACTCCCGATCTGGACAAAGTGATCAATAAGATCAAACAGGGGATAAGCAGGGGCAAGCTGCATAGTATCATCATCGTCGCCGAAGGGGTTTTTCCGGCCATGGAGTTGAAGGAAATCCTCGAGGCGGAAACCAGGCACGATACCCGGGTTACGATCCTGGGTCATATCCAGCGGGGTGGGACCCCCACCGCGATGGATCGTATCATGGCATCGGTGATGGGCAAGTACGCAGTCGACCTTATATATGAAGGGCAACGTAACCTGATGGTGGGAGGGGACCGCAATCGGGTTTATACGGTTCCCCTTCAGGAAGTTGTGCAGGGCAGCCGGGTGACGGATTTGAGTATGTATGATACCGTCGGTATGCTCTCCATCTAGCGGAGGTGAATGATGCGCAAAACCAAGATCATATGCACTATCGGGCCGGCCAGCGAGGATAAGACGGTCATGTCGCAACTGGTCGCCAAGGGCATGAATGTAGCCCGGTTGAATTTCTCCCACGGTGAACATGCGGAGCATAAATCCAGGGCAGATACCGTACGTCGCATTTCGGCCCAATTGGAAATACCGCTGGCTATCATGCTGGATACCAAAGGCCCGGAGATCAGAACCGGCCGGCTGCAAAACAAGAAGGTGAACCTGCAGGCCGGCCAGCAGTTCGTTTTGACCACCCGTCAGGTCCCCGGAGACGAGAACGAGGTGGGGGTCAGTTATAATAATCTGCCAGCGGAGGTCAAGCCGGGGATTTCCATTCTTCTCGCCGATGGTTTGATCAATCTGGAGGTCGAATCCACTACCGCTACCGACATCGTCTGCCGGGTGGTCAACGGGGGAGAACTAGGGGAGAAGAAAGGTGTCAATGTACCGGCAATCAGGATAAACCTGCCCTTCCTAAGTGATAAAGAGGTCGCCGATATCAATTTTGGCATCGATGAACAAGTCGATTTTATTGCTGCATCTTTTGTGAGGAGCGCGCAGGATGTTCTTGATATACGCAGGATCCTGGAGTCCCGGGATGCCAACATAGATATCATCGCCAAAATAGAAAGCCAGGCCGGGGTGGACAACCTGGATGAAATAATCAAGGTTGCCGATGGGGTTATGGTGGCCCGGGGCGATTTGGGTGTAGAGATCCCGGCAGAAGAGGTCCCCCTGGTGCAGAAGCGAATCATCCAGAAGTGTAATAAAGTAGGAAAAGTAGTGATAATCGCCACCCAGATGCTGGATTCGATGATAAATAATCCCCGGCCCACCCGGGCTGAGGTTTCGGATGTGGCCAACGCCATCTTCGATGGTGCGGATGCCATAATGCTTTCAGGAGAGAGCGCGGCGGGCAGGTACCCGGTGGAGGCGGTTGAGACGATGGCCCGCGTGGCTGCGCGCGCCGAAGAAGTTCTGCCCTACCATGATCTGTTGCGCGCCAAGCGATTGCAGGGTACCTCCTCGGTAACCGATGCGATAAGCTTTGCCACCTGCACCACCGCGGCCAGCCTGGGGATAAATTCGATCATCACCGCCACCACTACCGGGGCGACGGCGCGAATGGTATCCAAATATCGCCCCCGAGCGGACATTATAGCTGCAACCTCTGATTCCGCCGTGATGCGTAAGCTGGTGATGGTCTGGGGAGTTTACCCGGTATTGACCAAACCAGCTTATGGAACCGACGAGATATTCGACGGCGCCCTGAGCAGATGCCTGGAAGAGCAATACATCCACAAGGGCGATATGGTTGTCCTGACCGCCGGCAGCCCGGCCGGCCTGACCGGCAGCACCAATCTGATCAAGGTGCATGTGGTGAGCGACATACTCCTGCAGGGCATGGGCGTAGGTTTAAAACCGGTCAGTGGCCGGGTGAAAATTGTACTCGATGAATCAGACCTGTCCCGGATCGAATCCGGTGACGTCCTCGTCTGCCGGGCGGTTTATCCGGCCATGGTTCCGTATCTTAACAAAGTAAAGGCCATAATCGCAGAAGAAGGTGGATTGACCTCCGATGCCGCCATCATTGGCCTAAACACCGGCCTGCCGGTCATCGTCGGGGCCCACGCCGCTACCCAGGTCCTGAAGGATCAGGCCCTGATCACCATCGATACCATTCACGGCCGTATTTATAGTGGTATAGCCAAGGTTTTATAGATAATCAAATCGATCGCCGGGAAAAAAACAGAACCGGGGTCAAGCCGCCCCGGTTTGTATTTGCTGCTTATTTTCTCCGCTCTGGACAGAAGACAACCATTCCCGAATTTTATTAACACTGGGTTGGGCGGGAGCTGCTATCGGCGGTCGTCCGCCTGACTATCTCTGATCAAGGTAACCGACGTGGAGTTGAACATGGCAAATACCTTATCACCCTCATGCAGATTCATGTCATGGGCAGCCCCGGCGGTTATGGTGGCGGTCACCGGTTGATCACCTATATCCACGATGACCTCGGTCATATCTTGGCCTTGGTTTATCCTCATAATCTTCCCGGCCAGTTTGTTGGGGTCGCTGATGCGCATTTTAAAGCCCTCCAGTTTTTCTTTAGTATTTACTGGAGGGCTCGTTCTTAATCGAGAAGCTCGTAGTGCATCGAATCTCCGTAGCTGTTGCCCCAGCTGAAGCCGGCGGGCCGGAAAGCCTTCTCCCACAGGATCAAATTGGGATCGTTGGGTTCAGTGCCCGTATCGACATAACGGAAGTGATTGGCGGCGTTGATGTCGATAGCCGTCCCCCAGGAATGATTGCTGAGCCCGCGGGAGGGGTCCCAGTTGACATGGCGGGTGACCCAGGTCCCATCCATGGTTTTGACCAGGCTCAACAAGGGAACCGTTCGCCCATTTACAACGGCGGTGCCATTTTTTATCAGCGTGAAAGCCTTGACAAAATTGTCGGCCGCCTTCTGGTTAACCTGAACCGAACGATTCAAGCCGGGCAGAGTTATGGTGACAATATTGGCTTTGATCCACTGGGGGTCGACCTCTATGCGTCCCCCGGAAAGATTCCGATAATGGAACTGACCATATGATCCGTTTACCTTGCTTACCAAGGGGTATTTGGCGGTGTCGGCCGGGACGACGGCCCGGGATACCACGGAGCCGGAGTTGGCCGCTGGCTTGGTCTGCTGCGGCTTCTGGCTTTCAGGGTTGTTGGGGGCAGTGGGCGCTGCTTTCCGACTCGGTTCTTTAACCCCAGCCGGCACTTCCTGCTGGGCCGGTTCGGTTATGGCGCTGGCTTCAGCCGGCAGCTCGGCGATTGACTCATCGGCAGGTCTTGCGGTGGTACTATCTGCCGCTGCTGGCGGGGAAGCGTCAATCGAAGCCGTTGTGACCACAGGCGGCTTGTCCGAATGAAGTCCGAAAACGGTAGTTATGTATACGGTGGCAAGGATCAGGACTAATGCGGCAAGATATAAAGTAAATTTTCTATTCATATATTCCTCCCTATCATATATTCCTCCCTGGCATCCGCAGATACTCCTGGGGGCCTATGTCTGAGAATGGGAACCTGTATGCTTGCGGATAAGCCGCCGGGACGCAAAATCGGTGGATTTATATGGCAAAACCACAGACCGGCATCATCCCTTTATCTCCTCCTTACGGTTGCCAACACCTCGTCAATTGCCCAGTGCAAGGAGTTCTTCCCGCAAAAGTATGTCCATCCCAAGGATGTATTTTCAGTACTGGGCTTACATTCAATTCTATCGGTAACATTTTAATAGCGTCAAAGGTAAGATTAGGTAAGCGGAAATGCGGTTTCCGAGGTAAATCATTCCGGCCGACAAGGGATGAAATGGCTTGTTGGTCCGCCTCTGATATTTACCGAAAAGTTTGAGATACTAATTGAATAGATACTTGCAGGATAAACAAGAAGATGGTAAAATACCCCCATAGGGTAATAGGAAAAGGCAAACCACAGATGTTGAAAGAATGAAACTAGTATTTTAAAAGGTGGGAATTGAAATGGAATTAGTGAAGATTACGGCGGATACTATCGGCGATATCAAAGACAGCCTGAAAGCCATGAATACTGACAAAACCAATCTTAGGATACGTGGAAGCGCGGGCTGAGGGGGCATGTCCTTTAATCTGGTTCTGGATGAACCAGTTGAACGCGATCTGGTCGAAGAGCACGATGGCATCAGATTTGTAGTGCAAAAATCGCTGCATGACACGTACCAGGGGTTTACCGTCAATTCGGTCAAGCGCAATGGTTTCACTTACTATTCGATCCTCCCCGGCAAGCAGGATTCGGCCGCGGGATGCGGCGGCTGTACCAGTTGCGGTTGATAAGGTCGAAAAGCAAGAAAAACGACAGAGGGGCCTAGGGCCCCTCTAATTGTGCCCGGGCAGATCAGCTCTGGAAAAGTAGGTTCATCAAACGCTCAAATCCTTCCGGATCGCCATTTTCGGATTCCAGGGGGCGCTTAAAAGACAACATTTCCGGGCGGTTTTTCAGACTGGAGGTCTTTAGCATTATCGTGACCCCAGAGAGGATCATCCCGGTACACTCCTTATCGGCATATTCGTAATCGCGCATCACCCGGGCGATCTCATCCAGTTTATAGCCGATCAACTGCATCTTGCCGTCGGGGTAAATGCCTACTGACAGGAGTTCCTTTGCCATCAGGAAGAACAATTGTTGTTCATAAAAACGTTTGGTCCATTGATTTACGCCCTGGTAATACAAGAACCATTCCCTGAACCCCCCCGACTTTAACATATAGTCGCGCAGCAGGGGCCAGTGATTATCGCTCATCAGCAACCTGGATTCGATCAACCGCATTTGTTCCTCCAAGAATAAAACCCCTTTTCTTTCGTTTTTGTTAAACCCCTTAGATTCTTGCTCCCCCATGTTCCTACGCCAACATAGGCTGAGGTTACCAGCATGATACCATATCGGGGTCGAATACCCCAAGAGCAGACCGGGGATGCAGTTGCTGAAGGTGCATAACCGCAGGCAGGATGGGTGCGTGACCCTGCATACGAAGACCGATGCCCCTATCTAATGAAAATGATAACTTTCACAACGGTTGACCGGGAACCTAAGCCCGCCTATATTAAGAATAATCAGTAGCAGTACTGAGGATCGCCCTGAAAAGTTGCCTCAAGGTTCTTTTTCAATTTTCGTCCCAGTGGCCCGACAGCGAGACCAGACCCACGGCGTAGCTGTAGAAGCCCGGTTAGAGTACAGGCGTTGGACCTGGAAATAAGGACAGGGGAAGGGAGCGATGAATGAAGAGAGAAAAGACCGTTGCCGGCAACCGGCTGTTTCAAAGGGTATCGCCTGGTACCGATAGAAATGGCAGGAGACCCTTAAGCGATATGCTTAGCGAGGAGTAATTGAAATTCAGGGTGGACAACTAAAGGAGGTACAGCTGTTAATGCCAAGTACCACACCAGGGTGAAGGGTCAACACTGATAAAGGTGTTGGCCCTTCGCTTATGTTTGGGGCCTTAAGGGCACCCCCCATCACGTTGATTAGGGTACATGCTTGCTAACCAGGCATCATTTGTATCTGCCGGAGGGTATAATAAATATCAATAAGTGCATAGATGGGAGCCGTGGATTACCGATTGGCTTATTCGAAGAAATTGGAAATGACGACCTTGGAAAAAATGATGCTAATTCATTGCCGGGATGTACACCGGCGGCAAAAGGCCGGCCTATGCCCGGACTGCCGGAAATTACTTGACTATGCCCGGCAGCGCACTGAAAAATGTGTATTCGGCGATAACAAACCGGTCTGCTCCCAATGCCCGGTGCATTGCTATCGCCCGGCGATGAAGGAAGAGGTCCGGCAGATAATGAAATACTCCGGACCGCGGATGTTGAAGAAACATCCCGTCCTGGCGGTGAGGTATATGTACCGCAAAAGATTTAAAAGCCAACCAGGTCGATGGCAGAAGTGAATCTCATCGTTATGCCGCTCGGCCGGCTTAATCGACATACTAACAGGTACGCCTCAATCGCAGGACCGGCTCATGCCTCGATCTTCCCACCTGCCATCGGCCTGCCCGGGTCGCAGGTTGAATCATCATGGTTATATCGCGTTGTCGGCTCAATCGGCGTACGCCCCGATAACCACGCCGCTTATTTACCCTTTACCGATTTAATTGCCATCCAGCCCGGTTCCGCCGCTATCGTCAGGATATATTACTTCAGCTGATCTACAAAGTCCTGCAGAGCCTCTCTGGTTGTGGCCCCGGAAAAGCGGGTCCCAATATGGCCCTGCTTATCGATGATGAAAGTGGTGGGGATGCTGGTGACATTATAATCATCGGCCGCTTGGCCGGCGATGTCCAACCAAACCGGCATCGTATAACGGTTGGCTTGGATATATTGGCGCGCCTTGGCCGGGGTCTCCCGGGACCCGTCGGTCATATTTACCGTGAGCAATACCGCCTCCGAACCTTGAGCAAACTCCCGGGACGCTTGTTCCAACTCCGGCATCTCGGCTTTGCAGGGGGGACACCAGCTGGCCCAGAAATTCAGAATCACTACTTTGCCGCGATAATCGGAAAGCCTGACCGTCTTACCATCAAGATCCTGCAGGACGATCTCCGGGGCGGCTTGACCTTTGACCGCCGGGCTGCCGGTCTGATTGGGAGTACCGCTCGGTGGATCGGTGCTGGTCCGGGAGTCGCGGTAGAGGCCGCAACCGGATAGAAAAGCTGTCACCAGGATAATCAGACCCAGCAGAATTGTTTGGCTGCGCATAGGAGCCCCCCTTTTTAAAATAGAATCGATCCGATCATGAGATACCCCAGTTTATCGGTATACATCAGTACACCGGCCAGAATAAGGATCAGGCCCGATATGATGCTGATGGCACGATTATATCTTTGCATGGCCTTCAGTAAACGTCCAGCATGGTCGAACAGCATGGCGAACAAGATAAAGGGCAGGCCTAAACCGCTGGAGAACAACAGTAACATGGCCACCCCCTGCCCGATGGAATCGGCATCACCGGCCAGGAGCAGGGCTGAACCCAAAAAAGCACCTACGCAGGGTGTCCAGCCAAAAGCGAATACCATTCCGAAAACCACCGAGTTGAGGAAATTCAATTTTTGGGTATTGAATTCAAGGTGCTTGTCAAAATTAAGGAAATTCAGTGGTATCACCCCGGCAAAATTCAAACCCAAAATGATCATCACCACACCGCCGAGTTTACGGATAAAACCGATATTTTCCTGCAGGAATTGCCCCAATAGGGTGGCAGTAGCCCCCAAGGCCACAAACACCAGGGTGAATCCGAGTACAAAAGCTATGGAGTTTATTAGCAGGCGGGGGTGCCTGATGTCGGCCTGCTCACTGACCCCGGCCAGGTAGAAGACATACACCGGCAACAAGGGCAGGATGCAGGGTGAGACAAAGGAAAGCACCCCTTCTGCAAAGCACAGCAGGTATGGTATGCCGGGCACCGAGATGGCTCCTTTCAATATCGTCGTTCTATAATAGTATAAATGAAATAGGGCCAAAAGATGTCAATCGATATAACTTGACATCAACGCTGCGTCAAAGCCTATTATGACGCTGAGCAGCCGGGCACAGCGGCCTTCCTGAGGGATGCGGTGCGCATCTATACCGGCATGAAATGATGGCGGACGGCAGGAGTTGGTGAGGGTTACAGTGATTTAACCTTGAGCTGGTGGCGGGGACCTGGCGGTGGCCAGACCCCGCCGGATTTTTTCCTGACCGGGGATTGGTTATAAAATACACGCTTTTTGGGAAAATCCCTTATGTAGACATCTATTGTTTAAAGCTTGCCGGGTGTCGATTTATATGCTCGCGAGAGGAGAGGCAAAAATATGGATGGCCTGGAGGGAGATTTAAGGGAAGTTCTCAATCTGAGAATAGTCAAAGGATATTCGCTGGCTGAAACTGCTTCCATCCTGAAGAGAACCGAAGCCGAGGTATACGCGGGACAATACCGGGCCTTGTTTTCACTGGCCCGATGGTTGGATCAAAGCAAGGAATAGCCGGGGACCAGGGGATAGATGATCCCGGGTGGCGCCAGGCCCGACTTGACGGCTGGCCGGTGGGGCTAGTAAAATATGTCAACAGGACTGGTACCGATCAATACATTTGAGAAAGGGGATATTGAAATGAGCGCCAAAAAACGCTTCACCGCCGAAGAAGCGAAAAGTATCGGCGAAAAACTGGGTATCGATTGGAGCAAATTCGACGTAGAACAATATCGGATCGGGATGGATGTGGAACTGGAACACGGTCTCCATGACCCGGAGACCAATGTCACCAACGATGACCCGCTGATCACTGGGAAAATTGCGTTGGCCCACTTGAAGGAGTTTCCCGATTATTATACCCGCTTGGAAAAAATGGAGAAGGAAGCCGAGGCCTACTGGGAAGGCAAGTAGAGCGATAAGCCCGGCCCGGCCGGGCTTTTTTTATGGCTGGGCTAGCTACCGGACCCGGGACGATGCGACCGGTGACTTCGCTGGTCGGCGCGATGTAACCGGGGTTTAGGCCTTTCCGGGGGCCTCCCGGCAGGTAAAGACCGGCGTATGCTACAATGGTGATACCAAATAATAACCCGGGAGGGTTTGATTTGACCAAGGCCTCATCTGCCGGTCAGGCAGCCTTCAATAATCCATTCATCCCCTTGAGACAGCGCAACTTTCGCTACTATTGGTTCGGCATGTGCGTATCTCTGGTGGGTACCTGGATGCAGAGCGTGGCCCAGCCATGGTTGGCTTATTCACTTACCCATTCCGCGCTTCTGCTGGGTCTGGTGGGGGCCATGCAATACGCGCCGGCCCTTTTTTTGTCGCTGTTTGCGGGAGTGGTGGTCGACCGTTGGCCGATCAAGCGAATTATTTACTTCACCCAGGCTTCATCGGGATTCATTGTTATCCTCCTGGCCATCCTGGTCTATAGCGGAGGGATCCGTTATTGGCATATTTTGATCATGGCCGGGCTGCTGGGGTTGGTGAACACGCTTGATATGCCCGCCCGCCAAGCCTTTGTGGTTCAACTGGTGGACAAGAATAACCTTATGAATGCTATTGCCCTCAATTCGGTAGCTTTCAATACTGCCCGGGTAATCGGGCCGGCTGTCGCCGGTATTCTGATAGCATATTACGGGGTGGCGGTTTGTTTCCTTATTAACGGCCTGAGTTTCGGGGCCGTACTGTTTAGCCTGCTTTTTATCGTACCCCTTCCCATCCAGATAGAAAGGCCGGTTCCCGAACGGGTTTGGGATGAGGTCAAAGCCGGATTGCGGTACGTTTATGGACAACGGGTCGTCCTGGAAACAATCGTGCTGGTCGCCATCCTGGGTATCTTCGCACTGAACAATAACGTGTTGCTGCCGGTTTTCAACCAGGAGGTACTGCAGCAGGGTGCAGGCAGCCTGGGGTTCCTGTTTTCTTTTGCCGGGGCCGGGTCACTCCTGGGTGCGCTTACCATCGCTTCTCTTAGCCGGACCGGTCCGCGTACCGGGGTCCTGTATTTTGTTCCGGTAATTATAGGGATCCTCCTGGTGCTTACAACCCTTAATTCAAGTTTTTGGCTGACGGGACTGTACCTGGCGGCGACGGGTTTCTTCTTCAACCTTTTCTCCTCGACTGCCAATACCACCGTTCAGATATACACCCCCGACCATCTGCGCGGCCGGGTTATGAGCCTGTATACCCTGGTCTTTGTGGGCACCACCCCGATAGGCAACCTTTATGCAGGCTGGAGCGACGAGTTCTGGGGGCCCCGGAACGGCTTTGCCGCCTGCGGGATAATGGTCCTGGTTTCACTATTTTTGGTATACTGCCTGCAGGCGATACGGGGTAAAAAGGCCATAAGAGAGGAGCGGCCTGACCCAACGGATGTTGATGCAAGCGGGGGGTCGGTTTGAGGGCGGCGATGATGGGGGAAGTGCTTTATGGAAAGGCAAGATTCCGGTTTGGATAAAGACGTCAAAATGGGAAGGGCCAGGGTGGCTCTGGTGGGATGTGAAGACTATCGCTGGCCAGAGGTCCAGTCGGCGGTGGAACGGGGCTTGGAACTGCTGGGCGGTTTGAGCCTCCTGGTCCGGCCCGGTGAAAAGATACTCCTGAAACCCAACCTTCTGGCCCCCGACCCCCCGGAGAGATGTGTCACCACTCACCCGGCGGTCTTCAGAGCGATGGCGGAATCACTGCTAGGGGCCGGGGTGAAAGTCACTTGCGGTGATTCTCCTGGGGTGGGGTCAACCGCCCGGGCCGCGCGCCGGGCCGGATTGGCTGCGGTCGCCGATGAATTGGGCCTGGAGTGGGCCGATTTCAGCCGGGGCGAAGAAGTGATATTTGCGGAAGGATTTCAGAACAAGCGATTTACCATCGCCCAGGGGGTGCTGGAAAGTGACGGGCTTATCAGTTTGCCTAAGTTAAAGACCCATGGACTGACGCGCATGACCGGTGCCATTAAGAACCAATTCGGCTGCATTCCGGGATTGCTGAAGGGTGAGTTCCATGTAAAACTACCGGAGGTAGGGAATTTCACCCGCATGCTGGTCGACCTGAATCTATTCCTTAAACCCCGCTTGTATGTGATGGACGGGATCTGGGCCATGGAGGGCAACGGCCCCCGGGGGGGTACTCCCCGCAATATCGGGGTGCTGCTTTTCTCTACCGATCCGGTAGCGTTGGATGCCACGGTGTGCCGTTTGGTCCGACTGCGGCCGGAAGACATACCTATACTAAGAAACGCCCAGCTTATGGGGCTGGGCACCTATGAGCAGGACAATATAGATTTATTGGGTGACCCGCTGGAAGGATTCGTGCATGACGATTTCAAGATCCATCGCAGCAAGGGTCGGTCGGTTAGCAGTCCCTGGCTGGTCAATCAGGTTTCTGCCCGGCCCTGTATCAATCCCGACCGTTGCATCAAGTGCGGTATCTGCGTGAAAGCCTGCCCGGTCAAACCGGCGGTGGTGTATTGGGAGGGAGGGGACAAAACCCAGCTGCCGGTCTATGACTATCGGCGCTGCATCCGTTGTTATTGCTGCCAGGAGATGTGCCCTGAAATGGCGATCGACCTGCAGGTCCCCTGGTTGGGCAAGATACTGCACCGGCTCATGCCTTGAGCGGCGGGAGATAGTCACTGGAGCAGTGAGATCCGTCTAGCGCCAGGCGCATAGATAGGTTTCGGCGGCGTCGATGGCGGAGAATATGCAGAAACCCATGAAGCTTAATACCACTATACCCGCGTACATATCAAGGTAGTTGACCCGCATCCAGGCGTCCATTATGAAGTACCCCATACCGTATTCGGTGCCGAATGTTTCCGTGAAGAACAGGATCGATACCGCGGTACCCAGGGCCAGGCGGGTGGCGGTCAGCACTTCAGGCAGGGAAGCGGGGAAGATGATCTCGGTAAAGGTCTGCGCCTTGCTGGCCCCCAGTGATTGCAGGGAATGGAAAGTCTCAGCTGGGATCGACTTCACCGCATCCCGGGAGGTGATAATAACCTGGAAGATGATGATCAGCACGATCATTATCAGCTTGGAGACTTCCCCTAATCCGAACAGCAGCATGACCACCGGCAGCAGGGCCAGCTTGGGTATCGGGTAGGTGAAGTAGACCAGCGGGGAGAGCAGCTTATCGATGCGGGTAAAATAGCCCATCAAAAACCCCAAGGGAACCCCCACCAAGGCTGAAAGCAATATGCCGGCTGTGATGCGGCCCAGGCTGTACCAGACATGGGTCGACATCTTGGCGGCGAAGATGGCGATGATATTGAGGAAGACATCACCGGGAGAAGGCACGATGGGCCGCGCCAATAAGGCTGACAGCGCCCACCAGGCCAGGATGACCACTATTAAGCTGTAGACAGCCCCCCGCCATTTTCTGGAACGCAACCGGATCAGTCCTTGATCAGTATTTTCCGCAGACGCATCGACATGGAATGGTATTCATCCTGGAGGCGCAGATTCTCCATCTGGAAGCACGGGTTGTCGATGATCTCCAGGACTCGTCCCGGGGATGAGGAGAAAACCACGATCTTGCTGCCCAGGTAGAGTGCCTCATCGACGCTGTGGGTCACGAATACGGTGGTCACACTGTTTTGCTTCCAAATCTTCAGAAATAACTCCTGCATCTCCTCCCGGGTTATAGCATCCAGCGCCGAAAAAGGCTCATCCATAAGGAGGAGATCGGGTTTCATAATGAAGGCGCGGGCGATAGCCACCCGCTGCCTTTGGCCTCCGCTCAGTTCTTTGGGATACCGGTCCAGCAAGGAGTCAATATCCAGTTGCTGGAGGATATAACGGCTGTAATCGTCCAGCTCGTGCTGACCATTCTTTATCTTGACCCCCAGCAGGGCATTGTCGCGGACGTTTTTCCAGGGCAACAGGCCATAGTTCTGCAGGATCATACCTACCCGCTGCGTTTTGGGGCTCACGGGAAGGCCGCCGATGGTGACAATCCCCGCATATTTTCTTTGGATACCGGCCAGGACGTAGAGAAAAGTCGATTTACCGCATCCCGATGGGCCGATCAGGGTGATGATTTCGCCGCTGGGAATGTCGAGACAAACCCTGTCCAAGGCCAAAACGGACCCATTTATAGCCTGGTAACATACTGATAGATTGTTGACCTGGATCACTCGATCGCCTACCTAAGCACTTCCGCACTAATCAAATTATCATAATCGTAAGTCGTCTTTACCAGTTGCTTATCCGCCATCCAAGCCATGACGTCGTCGAAGATTCTTTTCTCAGGGAGTTGGGCCTTGGTGTATTGAGGCATTTTGATGATATCCTTGGCCGCTGCGGGGAATCCCATCGCCTGGATAATAAAGTCGATGTAGGATGACGGGGGCTCAGTCTGCAGATAAGCGATCGCATCATTGTACGCCCTCATGACTGCCTTGATTTCCGCCGGATTATTCCTAAGTGTCTCAGCGGTAAATGCTACGGTAACGCATTTATTGGCCAGTTCGTCGGTGCTGGTCAATAATGTGGCCCCGTCTTTGATGGCCAGGCTGGACAACGGTTGGACCATGATGGCTGCATCCACCTTGCCCCCCTGCAGCATTTCCAGGCGGGTAGGCAGCTGCGGTATGGCTACCTTATTTATGTCACCCGGTTTAAGCTGGCTGGCTTCCAGCATGCGATCCAGGGTATATTCCATGACGGTATTGCTGGACAACCCCACGCTCCTGTTTTTGAGATCCTTGACTGAGGTGATGCCGGACCCCTTGCCCGCCAAAAGTTCAATGGTCCCGTCGGTCTTGGAACACATGCGCAGATTAATGCCCCCGGAATTGGCAAATATCACTGCCACCATATCCGATACCACCCCGTCCAACTGACCGCTCTGGAGAGCACTGTCCCGGTCTTTGGCACTCTTGAAAGGAATTATCTTGACCTGAACCGCTTGCTTGGTATAATAGCCGTTTTTCTCGGCAATCAAGAACGGAACCGAGTCAACGTCAGGCATGATGCCGATAGTGATGACCTTGCCCGGCACCGCCGTCGGCTTGTCTTGGGTGCAGCCGGCAGAGAACAGCCCGACCGCTAGAACCAGCAATGCGATAATCAATTTTTTCACGATACGACACCCCCACAGCATAAATATAATTTACATTATAAACCAACCCTGGGTGATAAACCATGCCGGTCGATTTCTCCGTTATCAGCTGCGCAGTTGCTGGTCGATCCAGCGGATGACCTCGCGGTAGAACAACAATTCCAGATGGTTGACGCCCATGGTGGTCTTGGCCTTCAGCCGAGCCCCGCCAGCCACCATCGCATCTGTATTGAAAACGCTGTCGACGAAGACCAATCCGTCGCTGGGGGCGGAAATGTCACCGGGAACCGGCCCAAACATATGGTTATTACCGGCCAGAACACATAATTCCACCCCGGGTCCCCCTCCGGCTTTCTCCAGCCGGGTAATAAGGTCTCCCCCGTCCGCGATTGCGGTATCAATCCCCCGCGAATGACTGATAAATCCCTGCCCCCCATAGTAAGTGGTCCACCAGTCGGCCTGGGTCATGTCCAGGGCATACTGGTCGCTCCACTTATATAGCATTTGACATTGTCCCGGGAATGCCCCGTCGCGGTAAATGGCTTGTAAGGCAGTATTTATAGGGGCGCCCAGGTAATTGATCCGGTCCCAGGCGATTACTCCGTTGCTGCCGGCCAGGTATATGGGGAGGGAGATGGAGGGGTTGCGAAAAGTGAAATCGGTCCCCAGGTTGGGCGTACCCAGCATGACACAGCGTCGTACATCACCGCGGTAAGGGGTATGAAGACTGAGACCGGCCATATAGATACGGGCCGCGATGCCGCCCTTACTATGTGCAACCAGGTCGACCTGCTCGGTTTTGCACATGGCTTTGACCTGTTCGATAGCGTGGGCCAGGGCTTCCGCTTGATAGAAGTTATCTCCGTGTGTATGGGCGAAGGTAATGGCGAAAACCCGATAGCCCAGATTCACCAGCTGTTGCTGCATGCCCTGGTAACCCAGATTATACAGGTTGACGAATGATACTGCATCCATACCAGCTCCGGGAATAAGTATCACCGGGACTGGATTATGGTTCAGCTGCCACCCGGGGGCCAGATGCAGAAGATATTGATCGGGGGTGGGTCTCGCACTGCCAAACGCTTTTACGATGTTACGGTCAACATGTTGGTTGGCTTTGCAGAAGACCTCTCGCCGATTTGGCAGTTCCGGTACCCGGCATGATAATATGCCATCCCAGTATCTGTTGCTGTTGGGGACTTGCGAGCGATGGCCGAACAGCACTGATATCAAGTCATTAAATTTACCCATGGTCACCATTCCTCCTTATTGCCGCCGGCAAAAAGGGCGGTGTCGAAAATTGAATGGGGATTATTGTAGACCCTGCTAGGATATTGTTATTAACGAAGAGTTAATATAATTCCGAAAAATAGTGTACTGGAAAAAACCTGGTTTAGCCAGTACTATTTTTTGCCCTATATCAGCAGCACCCCCGTATCCGGTTGCTAAACGATGGAAAGTATAAAATCAGGCTTGATTTTGATTTGACCAGCGTTTAATATCTATATATATTAAGTGAATCAATTTAGTCCAGTTTAGAAATGAGGTGAACCAATGCAGATTACCCGCCAGACCGAATACGCGATAAAGACCCTTATCGAGTTGGGCAAGGGTCCTTATGGGCAACTGGTATCGAGCAAAGTGATTTCGCAAAGACACGGTATCCCTGAGGATTTCCTGCACAAGACGATTCAGGTATTATCGCGTGCCGGTCTGGTAGTGACCCAGCGTGGCATTCAAGGAGGGGTGAGACTGGGCCGCCCACTGGAAGGGATCACTATCGCCGATGTAATCGAGGCCATGGAAGGACCGTTAGCGCTCAACGTTTGCCTGACCCCTGGATACCAATGTGAAAATTCAGCCACCTGCCAGGTCAGGAAAACCCTGGCCCGGGCTCAGAAAGCAATGCTAAGGGAGCTTAGGAAGACCAGCCTGGCTGCAATAGCCGCTGCGGAAATGGGAGAGATCACGAATTGAAATGAGAATCGGTACCAGGCGGCTGATTACCACAACATATTAGGAGGAGGAATCGGAATGTTTTGCAATCAGTGTGAACAGACTTCCAAGGGCGTGGGTTGCGTCACGATCGGGGTCTGCGGCAAGAAACCCGAAGTAGCAGCCTTGCTGGACTTGCTTACTTATGCGGTCAGCCAGATGTCGGAGGTGGCACGGCAGGCCAGGAGCAAGGGCGTGGTTGATCCCAAACTAAATCATCTGACCACGGCCGCCCTGTTCGTGACCTTGACCAACGTCAATTTCGATCTGGCAGCTATCGAAAAATATATACGGGATGTCATCGCCGCGACCAGGGGGATGGCGCAAAAGGCGGGGATTGGGACCAGTAATATTGTGGAACCGGCCCCCGACTTGGCCGGGCTTGTCAAACAGGGAGAAGAGTTGGGCTACCCGGGCAGCCAGGAAAAAGACGCAGATATTCGTTCCCTTAAAGAAATACTGCTGTACGGGGTAAGAGGGGTGGCTGCTTATGCACACCATGCGGCTATTTTGGGAGAAGAGGATGATCGGGTCTATGCATTTATCCACGAGGCCATGGCCGACTTGATAGGCCATGATAAACCCATGGAAGAGTGGTTGGGACTGGTACTGAAATGCGGGGAAATAAATCTCCGCGCCATGGAGCTGCTGGATGCCGGCAATACCGATACCTTTGGCCATCCCCAGCCTACCGAAGTCCAACTGGGGCATAAACCGGGCAAGTGTATACTGGTATCCGGTCATGACCTTAAGGACCTCAAGGACCTGCTGGAGCAGACCGAGGGAAAGGACATCAATATTTATACCCATGGTGAGATGCTGCCGGCCCATGGCTATCCGGAATTGAAGAAACATGCCCATCTGGTGGGCCATTATGGAACAGCCTGGCAGAATCAGAAGAAAGAATTTGCAGAGTTCCCTGGTGCTATCCTGATAACCACCAACTGTATCCAGGAACCGGCGGCCAGTTACGCGGCCAGCATATTCACCAGCGGAACGGTGGGGTGGCCCGGAGCGGTACACGTATCCGACAACGATTTCGGAGCGGTCATCACCAAATCCCTGGAGTTGCCTGGATTTAACGACGATGTCGATAAAGGTTCAGTATTGACCGGTTTCGCCCGCAACGCGGTACTGGGGGTAGCCGGCCAGGTTATCGAGGCAGTGAAGAGCGGGGCTATAAAGAGGTTTGTCCTGGTGGGCGGTTGTGATGGCGCCAAGTCGGGACGCAATTATTACGCCGAACTGGTCGACCGTTTACCTGAGGATTCGGTAATCCTAACCCTGGCTTGCGGCAAGTTCCGGTTCTTTGACCATAAACTGGGCGATATCGGCGGGATACCACGCCTGCTGGATATCGGACAGTGCAATGATGCCTATTCGGCGGTCCAGATTGCCGTGGCCCTGGCCAATGCGTTCGAGTGCGGAGTCAACGATCTGCCCCTGTCGATGGTGCTTTCCTGGTATGAACAGAAGGCGGTATCGATCCTGTTGACCCTGTTGCACCTGGGAATCCGGAATATCCGTTTGGGACCCAGCCTGCCCGCTTTCGTGTCACCCAACGTGCTGAATGTACTGGTAGAGAAGTTCGGCATCAAACCGATAGCGACGGTGGAGGAAGACCTGGCGGCGATAGTCGGCTAATCCAATATACCTCATGCCCTGGATGCACCGGATAATTTCAAAATGTTATTGATAATGATCAAATCTTAGGGTACCAATCCTATTGGGCAGAAGCGATTCGGGGCAGGTACCCTTTAGGGAGGCGAATATATCATGGCCTTGCGCAGTATCGTAAAAATAGATGAAGCTTTATGCAACGGATGTGGAGCCTGCATATCACCCTGCGCGGAGGGAGCCCTGGCCCTGGTGGATGGTAAAGCCAAGGTTATCCGTGACGAGCTGTGTGATGGAGCCGGATTTTGTATAGGGGTATGCCCGTTGGGGGCTCTTTCCCTGGAGATCCGGGAAACGGAATTGTTCTCCGAGCAGGCCGTGGAGGAGATAAAGAAATCTGCTCCCCACAACTATATTGCCCAGCAATGCAATTTTTGCCGCATCTCTGAAGATGAAGCATACCTGCTGCCGGTAAAACATCAAGGGGAGTCACGGTGGGTATGCACCCGCTGCCTGCCTGGCCTGATACACGGCTAGGTTGGCCTTAAGCGCCCCGGGGTACTAATTATCTTGTAACATTTCCCGCTCCCGTGCCATAATTAACATGGTGCGGGGCGGGATTTTTCAGTTGTAAGTGCCCAGATGGCAATCTCTAGCGGTTGGCAATTTATCCTGCCCAAACCAGGCACCGTGATGAAGATATCATTCAGGTGATTTTATGGAGATCGTATTATTATTTACCACAGCTTTTGTGGTGGCTTTATCGGGTGCCATGATGCCCGGACCGATGTTGTCCACCGCGGTGGCCGAGAGCCTCAGAGGCAATTGGCGGGTGGGGCCGTACATGATTATGGGGCACGGTATTCTGGAAGCCGTCCTGATCTTATCCCTGGCCGCCGGCCTGGCCGGATTCTTGACCCAACCGGCGGTTACCACCGTAATTGCCCTGGCTGGGGGGGTGATCCTGGTCTTAATGGGGGGGAGTATGAGCCGGGATGCTGTACGGAGCAAGCTCTCCCTGGATATGGAGAATTCTTCGGCCCGGCGCCCGCTGAGGATACACCCGGCGTTGGCCGGGATAACTGTCAGTATGGCCAATCCTTACTGGTGGTTGTGGTGGGCCACCATCGGTTTGAGCTATATCACCCTGGCCATTACAAAGGGTGGTTCGCTGGGCATCGTCTCTTTCTTCGGCGGCCACATCAGCGCCGATTTGGCCTGGTACTCGCTGGTCACTATCGCGGTCAGCGGAGGACGCAGATTCCTTAACCCGAGGGTGTATCAGATAATCCTGACCTTATGCGGAGTATTCCTGGTGGGGATGGGGTTCTATTTTATTCACAGCGGTTTAACCAGATAGACGCCAATCCCGGGTCGGGCAGCCGGTCTACCGTTTATCGTCCCGGGCCAGTTCCCCAACCAGTAGATCTATCACTACCCGGTCGGTGGGGAAAGCCAGGCCGGGCACCGATTCCAGCGGGAAGAAGCCCAGTTCCCCGAGGTCGTCACCCGCTTGCATCCTCCCCCCGCAGACTTCGGCTAAAAACCAAATCCCCACCGTGTGACAGTCGGGATCGTGGAAATTGGATTGAACCGTGAACACCCGTTTGATCTCTATATCCAGATTGGTCTCTTCCTTAAATTCACGCCTAATTCCGCAATATATATCCTCGTGATATTCCAGGTAGCCGCAGGGGATGCACCACCGATCCTTGTAGGTACCTCCCTTCCTGCGCCCCAGCAAAAGATGGCCGGCTTCGTTGATGACGATCGCGGCCACACCCACTATCGGGTTTTCATAATATACATATGTGCACCTCTGGCAGGTGAGGCGCTGCTGTTCAGCCTGCCGCTGATAGCGGAGATCACCCCCGCATTTGGGACAGTAGAAGAATCTCTGCCCTTGATGAGTCAATACCGAACACCTTCCCGAAATGGTTTTCATTTGGTTGCGCCCATGAAACCGGTTGCTTTTGCTAATAATATTATAAAAGAATTAGGCCGGGTATGTCATAAGACGAGCCGTGTATACCTTAATTTCACCCTCCCGAATGATCATCAGCTGGCCGCCTTGGCCGAGGCGTCGGTGGGAAGGACAACCAGATAGGGCGTCATTGATTAAAGATTCTGAGATATATACCTTCTACAAAACTTGACAGTATAGTTGTAAGGTTTTATACTTTATACAGGACATGGTTAGGGGGGAAACATTGTGGTTGACGTGTCCCGCGATCAGCCCGTATACAACATCGGTGTGGCGGCAGAATTGGTTGGAGTTCATCCGCGCACACTGAGGATATACGAAGAGACCGGCCTCATCTTCCCGGCTCGCACCGGGGGGAATACCAGGCTGTTTTCCAATGCCGATATCGAGCTGTGTCTGCGTATCCGATTTTTGACCCAGCAGATGGGTCTCAATCTGGCCGGGGTCAAATTGGTCTTCATATTGGAGCAAAGACTGGACTTTAGGGTCGAGGATTGGTGCAAATGACCACCCCGGCGGGGGAAATCCGGGGAATATTAATAGGAGGTGTATTTAGATGGGGAAAGCGGTAGGTATAGATCTGGGGACCACCAACTCGGCGGTAGCGGTAGTGGAGGCGGGCAAACCGGCAATTATCGTAAACGCGGAAGGGGATCGGGTAACACCGTCGGTAGTAGCCTTCACCAAGGATAACCGGCGCTTGGTCGGTACCCTGGCCAAACGCCAGGCGATCATGAATCCCGAGGCAACCATCTATTCAGCTAAACGTTTCATAGGGCGTAAATATGATGAAGTAACTGCAGAGATGAAGATAGTACCGTACAAAGTGGTTCGCGGTGAGAATGACAAGGTTCATTTTCAGGTTCAGGACAAAAAGTACGCCCCGGAGGAAATCAGCGCCCAGGTTCTGCGCAAGCTGGTCGATGACGCTGCCAACTACCTGGGTGAAAAGATTACCGACGCGGTCATAACCGTGCCGGCTTACTTCAACGATGCCCAACGCCAGGCTACCAAGGATGCCGGACAGATAGCCGGACTCAATGTACTGCGTATCATCAATGAGCCCACTGCGGCAGCCCTGTCCTACGGTCTGGACAGCCACAAGAATCAGACGGTGATGATATTCGATCTGGGCGGGGGGACTTTTGACGTCTCCATCCTGGATATCGGCGACGGGGTAGTCGAGGTGCGTTCGACTTCCGGTGATACCCATTTGGGAGGCGATGACTTCGATAAATTGGTGGTCGATTACCTGGCCGAAGAGTTCATGAAGACGGATGGAATTGATCTGCGCAAGGACAAGCAGGCCTTGCAGAGGTTGTATGAGGCCGCCGAAAAGGCCAAGGTGGAACTGTCCAGCACCACCACCACCAATATAACTCTGCCTTTCATAACGGCTGATGCCAGCGGTCCCCGGCATTTTGACATCAAACTGACCAGGGCCAAATTCGACGACCTGACCCACCAACTGCTGGAACGCTGCCTGGTATCGGTGAAGCAGGCCCTGAAGGATGGCAATCTGACCGAAAAGGATCTGGATGAGGTAATCCTGGTGGGCGGATCTACCCGGGTACCGGCGGTGCAGGAACTGGTCAGATCTTTTACCGGCAAAGACCCTAACATGTCGGTCAACCCCGATGAGGTGGTGGCCCTGGGCGCGGCGGTTCAGGCAGCCATTATTACCGGAGAGGTCAAGGATGTGCTGCTGCTGGATGTAACCCCCCTGTCACTGGGTTTGGAGACTATGGGCGGGATCATGACCAAGCTGATCGATCGCAATACTACCATCCCCTGTCAGCGGACCCAGGTCTTCAGCACTGCGGAAGATAATCAACCTTCGGTAGACATCGTGGTCCTGCAGGGTGAGCGGGAGATGTCCCGCGACAACCGCCAGATCGGTCGTTTCCGCCTGGACGGCATAGCCCCGGCCGCCCGAGGCGTACCGCAGATAGAGGTTACTTTCGACATCGACACCAACGGCATCCTGAGCGTCTCAGCCCGTGACAAGGCTACCAACAAAGAGCAGAAGATCACCATCAGCGGATCGACCAACCTGGAGAAGGATGAGATCGACCGGATGATCAAAGACGCGACCGCCCACGCCGCCGAGGACAAGAAACGCCGTGAGAACGTGGACCTCAAGAACGAGGCCGATTCGCTGGCCCATGGTCTGAACCGCACCCTGAAGGACCTTGGCGAGCGGGTACCGGTGCATGAGAAGGCCCGCATCGAACAACTGATAGCTGATATCAAAACGGCGGTCGAAGCCGAGACCCCGACAGAAAAACTGCGTACCCTGATCAGCGATCTGCAGCAGGCCGTACACAGTCTATCCAATACCGCCAGCCAGGCCGAGGGCTCTTCGGGGCCGGAGCCGGGTGGCAGCGACGACACCATAGATGCTGATTTCGAGGAGAATTAAACCAAGGGCCGGATATTCCGGCCCGGTTTGATTATTTCCGCAGGTGGGTGATGAGAATTGGAGTACAAGGATTACTATAAGGTCCTGGGGGTAAAAAAGGACGCCACCCAGAAGGAGGTTCAGGCGGCCTATCGTAAACTGGCCCGCAAATGGCACCCGGATGTAAATAAAAAGCCGGATGCCGAGGAGAAGTTCAAAGAAATCAACGAGGCCTATGAAGTCCTCAAGGACCCCGAGAAACGTAAGCGTTACGATACCTACGGGGCCAACTGGCAGGAGGGGCAGCAATATGGCCCGCCACCGGGGTGGGAAAATGTTCAGTATGATTTCAGCGATGGCATGGGCGGTTTTGAATTTCAGGGCGGCAACGCCGGCCAATTCAGTGACTTCTTTGAAGGACTGTTCGGAAGAGGCCGGGCGCGCGGCCGGGCCGGCCAGGATATGCAGGGCTGGGCCATGCGCGGTCAGGATCAGGAGACGGATATCGACCTAACCCTCGAAGAAGCCTACCATGGGGCCAAAAAGGTAATCCGTCTCCAACACCTGGAGCAGGAAGGTTCGCAGTATGTGCCCAAGAGCAGGGAAATAAACGTCAATATCCCCGCCGGGGTTATGGATGGTAAACGGATCCGTCTGAGCGGCCAGGGAGGGCCGGGTGTAGGCGGAGGGTCCAATGGCGACCTTTACCTCAGGGTCCATATCCAGCCCCATAGGATATTTACCGTCAATGGATCCGACCTGGAAGAGGAGACTCTGATAAGTCCCTGGGAAGCCGCCCTGGGAACCAAGGTCGAACTGGCCACCATGACCGGCAAGGTTAACCTTACCATCCCAGCCGGAGTACAGTCGGGGCAGAAGCTGCGGCTGCGGGGCAAGGGTATGCCCATTCCCAAGGGAGGACACGGTGATCTGTATGCGGTGATAAAAATCGTGGTGCCCAAAAAGCTGAGCGAAGAGGAGCGGCAATTATTTGAAGAGTTGTCCCGGGTTTCGACCTTTGAACCCCGCTCGGCCAGGAAGGAGGCGTAAGCAGCATGCAATACCGTCATTATTATCTGGTCCTGCGGCGGCCTCCTTTTTACAGAGGGTTGCTGGACTTGATGGAGACTGCCCGGCAGGCTTGCGTGCATCCGGAGCTGCTGCTCCGGATGGTGGATCTGGGATTGATCGAGCCGGAGCAATCCAGCCCGGAGATTTTATTCGCTCCGGAAGTGGTAGGCACCATCGTTAAGGCAGTGCGGCTGCGCTATCAACTGGGGGTAAACTGGGCCGGGGTAGGGCTGGTACTGGATTTACTGGAACGTATTGGGGAATTGGAGAGTGAGAACGAAAGGCTGCGGAAGGACAGATGATTCGTTTCCAGTGGGAGGTGTAAGTTAGATGGACATAAACAAACTAACAGAAAAGTCGAGGGAGGCCTTGCACGACGCCGAGAGTATAGCAGCTGGTTTGGGACATCAGGAGATAGATGTCGAGCACCTGTTTTTGGCTTTGATGCAACAGGGCGACGGCCTTATACCGCGTTTGATGGAAAGGGCCAATGTCAATACCAACATCATAATCAGGGAACTCCAGGACAATTTGGGTAAGCGTCCTCGGATTTCCGGCGGCAGTACCGAGGCCGGCAAGCTTTATATAACCCAGCGTCTAAATCAGCTGCTGGCCCGGGCCGAGCAGGAAGCCAACCGTTTAAAGGACGATTACGTCAGCGTCGAGCACCTGATCCTGGCCATGTTTGAAGAAGGGGCATCGGGGGCGGCGGCCCGTATCATGAAACAGGCCGGGCTGAGCCGCGATGCTTTCCTGAATGCCCTGACCTCGGTCAGGGGTAACCAGCGGGTGACCAGTCCCACCCCGGAGACTACCTACGAAGCCCTGGAGAGGTACGGGCGGGACCTGGTGGGCCTGGTGCGCAGCGGTAAACTTGACCCGGTTATCGGCCGGGACAGCGAGATACGGGACGTGATTCTGGTCCTTTCCCGCAAACGCAAAAACAATCCGGTCCTGATAGGTGAACCAGGGGTGGGCAAGACCGCCATAGTCGAGGGGTTGGCCCATCGCATCGTGCGCAACGACGTACCGGAGAGCCTGAAGAACAAGACCATATTCGAACTGGACATGGGGGCCCTGGTGGCAGGGGCCAAATACCGCGGTGAATTTGAAGAAAGGCTGAAGGCGGTACTGGAGGAGATAACCAAAAGCGAGGGCCGCATCATCCTGTTTATAGATGAATTGCACAATATCGTGGGGGCCGGCAAGGCTGAAGGCTCCATGGACGCCGGCAACATGCTCAAACCCATGCTGGCGCGGGGTGAACTGCATTGTATCGGGGCCACCACCCTGGACGAATACCGCAAGCATATCGAAAAGGATGCCGCCCTGGAGCGGCGCTTCCAGCCGATCATGGTGGATGAGCCCACGGTTGAAGATACCATTTCCATTTTGAGGGGGCTAAAAGAGCGGTACGAAGTCTTCCATGGGGTCAAGATCCATGATAATGCCCTGGTAAGCGCGGCAGTGTTATCCAACCGCTATATATCGGACCGCTTCCTACCCGATAAAGCCATCGACCTGGTCGATCAGGCCTGCGCCATGGTCCGCACCGAGATCGACTCCATGCCGGCCGAATTGGATGAGATATCGCGGCGCATAATGCAACTGGAGATTGAAGAAGCTGCCCTGGGCAAGGAAAAGGATCCGGCCAGCCAGGAACGGCTGCAGAATCTGCAGAAGGAACTGGCCGACATCCGGAACCGTTCCGATTCCATGCGGGCCAAGTGGGAGGCCGAAAAGAACGCCATTCATAAGGTTACCGCCTTAAGGGAAGAAATAGACCGGGTAAGACAGGAGATCGACCGGGCGGAACGGGATTATAATCTCAACCAGGCGGCCGAACTCAAATACGGGCAATTGCCGGAACTGGAGAGAAGGCTCAAGGCGGAAGAGGAATTCATGGCCAGGAAGCAGGGCCCGGTAAACGTGCTCAGCGAGGAGGTCACCGAGGAGCAGATAGCCCGGATCATCTCGCGGTGGACGGGTATACCCCTGACCCGCCTGGTGGAAGGGGAGAGGGAGAAACTGCTGCGCCTGGACGAGATCCTGCATGAACGCCTGATTGGCCAGGATGAAGCGGTGAGCCTGGTGGCCGATGCCATCATACGGGCCCGGGCCGGTATCAAAGATCCCCGGCGTCCCATCGGTTCCTTCATATTCCTGGGTCCCACCGGGGTGGGCAAGACCGAGTTGGCCAAGACCCTGGCCCAGGCATTGTTTGATTCCGAAAAAAACCTGATCCGTATCGACATGAGCGAGTATATGGAGAAGCACACCGTTTCCCGCCTGATCGGAGCTCCCCCGGGTTACATCGGTTACGATGAGGGAGGGCAATTGACTGAGGCGGTGCGGCGCAAGCCCTATTCGGTGATCCTGTTCGATGAGATCGAAAAAGCCCACCACGACGTGTTCAATGTGCTGCTGCAAGTCCTGGACGATGGCCGCATCACCGACTCCCACGGGCGTACGGTCGATTTCAAGAACACCATCATCATCATGACTTCCAACCTGGGTTCGCAATATCTGCTGGAAGGCATAAACGAGCAGGGCGAAATAAGCGAGACCACCCGCGAGCTGGTCATGAACGAATTGCATAAGTGGTTCCGGCCCGAATTCCTCAATCGGGTGGATGAGACGGTCCTCTTCAAACCCCTGACCCTGCCGGAGATCGAGCAGATCGTAGAATTGATGGTGGATGACCTGCGCCGGCGTTTACAGGACCGGCAGATAAAGCTGGAGCTAAGCGAAGATGCCAAATTGTTCATAGCCGCCGAGGGATACGACCCCGTCTACGGGGCCCGACCCCTGAAGCGCTTCCTGCAGAGCCGGCTGGAGACCCTGGTGGGCAGAGCCCTGGTCAGCGGGCAGGTGATGGATGGTGCCACGATCAGGGTAGGCAGCCAGGATGGCAAGCTCACCATAGACTGGACCAATCCTTAATCAAATAATTAAGAGCGTTCAAAATGGCGGGATGGGTTAA
>JBEHWJ010000018.1:0-27708 GCA_040217755.1 Syntrophomonadaceae bacterium
GGAGGTGCGGACAAAATCTTGGACTCTAGAAGAGACAGGAGGATGTCCGTATGTATTCAAGAGAAGAACGCATGAAGGCAATCGAGCTATACATCAAGTATGATAAATGTATAGCTGATGTGGTTCATGAACTCGGCTACCCGTGCCGTCAGTTATTGCCCAGATGGTATAAGGCATATCTCAACGAACTGGAGACCGGGGTATTGTGGGACCGATATACACGATCCCCTAAATATTCACCAGAGCAGAAGAAAGCTGCTGTAGAACACTATCTGGAGCATGGTCGCAATTTATCGAGGACGGTAAGATTACTGGGCTATCCCACTAAACAGGCGCTCAGATTATGGTGCGATGAATTGGCACCAGGAATTCGCAAAAAGCGTGGTGGAGGTCTAAAATACACCCAAGAGCAGAAGAAGGAAGCAGTAATTGCACTATGCACCAGAACCGGCAATGCTCAAGATATAGCCAGGGAGTATGGCGTCACGCGAGAAGCGCTATACAACTGGAAAAACGATCTGCTCGGCAAGGAGGATAGCAAAACGATGCCTAAGGCACAGGACAAACCACTCCCCGACGACAAGGATGCCCTTGTATCCGAAATAGAATCGCTAAAACGCCAGATTAAAACACTGAAGCTTGAAAAGGCCATTCTGGAAGGAACAGCAGAAATCATAAAAAAAGACCCGGGCGTCGATCCGAAGAACCTAACAAACAAAGAGAAGGTGATTCTGGCCGATGCCCTGAGAAATGAGTATCAATTGAAGGAATTGCTTGCCTGCCTTGGAATGGCAGGCAGCAGTTACTTCTACCATCGAAAGCTCGCGTCAATTCAAGGCAAATACGAAGAACTGCGGTGCCGCATCCTAGAGTTGTTTAAGGAGAACGGTGGACGATACGGTTACCGCCGAATACATGCTTTGCTGGCGCGAGAAAAAACCCGTGTTTCTGAAAAGGTAGTACGACGCATAATGTTGGAATCCAATCTTGTCGTGGTGGGAAAAAAGAAGCGAAAATACAGTTCATATCAAGGCGAAGATACTCCAGCCGCAGATAATCTGATCAATCGCGATTTCCATGCGGATGCGCCAAACGTCAAATGGCTCACAGACATAACGGAGTTCGCTATCCCTGCGGGGAAAGTATATCTTTCTCCTATCGTGGATTGTTTTGATGGATTGGTGACGAGTTGGTCGATAGGGACAAGCCCTGATGCCGATTTGGTTAACAGCATGCTTGACCGCGCCACAGAAACCCTTAAAAAAGGAGAGCATCCAATGGTGCATTCAGATCGGGGCTCCCATTATCGTTGGCCTGGGTGGATATCGCGAATGAAAGAAGCGGGTCTTGAAAGATCAATGTCCAAGAAAGGCTG
Organism: Syntrophomonadaceae bacterium; assembly: GCA_040217755.1. Taxonomy (GTDB): domain Bacteria; phylum Bacillota; class Syntrophomonadia; order Syntrophomonadales; family Syntrophomonadaceae; genus PHAA01. The sequence continues at coordinate 1,376 of JBEHWJ010000018.1, forward strand.
CTCGCCAGACAACGCGGCTTGTGAGGGATTCTTCGGCAGGCTCAAGAACGAGATGTTCTACAATAGATCATGGATCGGAATCGACATAGAAGTATTCATGGGTATCCTTGACGGATACTTGGTTTGGTACAATGAGAAAAGGATCAAACTTTCATTGGGTGCGATGAGTCCGTTGGAGTACAGGCAAAGCCTTGGCTTGGCCGATTAATCTGTCCAAGAAAACGTCCGCACCCCCATGCTGTTATATTCTTAAGCTTATAAATAATTATTTATGGATGGGATAATGAAAACTAACCGCCTTCGACTAATATATACAGCAGCCCTGGCATTGTTTTTACTTGTATTAGCCATATTCCTCCACCTATCATATAAAACAATGTACAAACAAAACCATATCATCCCCATTTTGGAGTATCACAACCTCACCTCAGATCCTGCCATGGTTAATACATGGACCATAACCGCCAATGATTTCGATGACCAAATGTCATTCCTGAAACAGAACTTTCAGGTCGTCAGCTTAAAATCGCTGTTAGAAAGTGTCCGGCTGGGCATCCCTGTCCCCGACCACACTGTGGCAGTTACTTTTGACGATGGCTATCAAAGCAATTTTTCTCTGGTTTATCCAATAATCCAAAAATATCAGATACCTGTCACCTTTTTCGTTGTCACCAAATACGCTCAAAATGGTGGCGGTGGCGGGTACCAATCCATGACCTGGGATGAACTCAAAACAATGGCATCACCCGGTCTAATAGATATTGAATCTCATAGTTATGATCTTCATCGCAGAGCACCCGGTTCACAGGACGGCACTCGTACTCCCATGGTTCTTGCTCATATAAATATTGGCGGGAATGTTGAAACCCCGGAACAATATGATCAGCGCATAAAATCCGATCTTACCCGGTCACGGCATGATATTGAAACTCAATTAGGAATTGATTCCCGAATTCTTTGCTGGCCTTTTGGCGCCTATGACCAACATACCAATGAATTAGCCCGTCAAGCAGGTTTTATTTATATGATAGGAGCCACTGGCTACTTCAATCCTTTAACAGATATCAAAAATGTTGGCCGAGTACTTGTAACCGGCGGAATGGGCACAGATGAATTTGAAAAACTGGTTAATCCGCGCAAGGTCAATTTCTGGCAAGCTATGATTTTGGAAACGGAGAGGATCAAGCTTCGATTAAATTTCGCCCGTTAACCGCTCCTGCACATTGGTCGAAATCATTGCCTCCTTTCGTTTTTACCCACGATTATACGGTAACAGCCTGTTTACCTTAATATCCGCTGGTGTTTGGCCGCAAAACCCTTTACTGCCGGCTAGTCACAACCCCCTGAGCTATTTCATGCTGCTAAAAGGAATACCGAAATGGTTCACAATAAATGCTACCAATACCAGAACAAAAGCTATCGCCCCCAAGGGTCTTTTATGATGTAACCAAATCATTGGAAACATTATGCAATTAAAAAGCAATGACCACCAAATATTCCAACCGTTGTGATAAGAAAAGAAATTCAATTTACATGAAAACCATTCTGTTAGCGTATAAAAGGCTACCCACGAAAGCACATACAGAGGTATATACTTATTTTGCCTTAAAAGTACTTTATTGAAATAAGTAAGATAAAGGATAATCACTGCCGGAAATGCTACGAGATTTAGCAACAAGTCGCTGCCAGTAGTTTTCAACAATGGGGATTCATATTGCCAAAGCGGGAAATTGTAAGAAATCAAATTATAAACAAAATTTACTACTAAAACGAAAAGTATGGTTGGGTAATAAAGTTTCCAATTTCTCCAATCGCCAAATTTCCACGATGCTATAACTACCATAAGCATAAATATAATTTGAAAATCAAAAAAATAGCTTAACCGCATAAAGGATGCTCTCCTTTATAAAAGATTAAGCCTATTTTCCTCAAATATAATGGATATTACTCTGTTATCAAGACTGTTTTCATTACCCGGGGATTGGGTTGATCCTATTCCCCGCCCAGCCCTTCGATGAAGGCCAGCACGTTTTTGCCGATAACGGCATGGTTGTAGCCGCCTTCCAGGATGCCGAAGCAACCACCCTGATTGCGTCGCGCGGTTTCCCGCATCATCCGGCCCATGGTGGTGTAATCCTCGGTCTTGAGCATCCCGCCCCAATCTTTCTCGGCATTGTCGAATCCGGCCGAAGCCGCGATGATATCGGCATCGGTTGCGGCCAAGGCCTTTTCCACCTCTTTCAGGTAGTCGACCCGGCTCTGGCGGGAGGGATTGCGGATGGTGACATAGGCCCGGCTGCCCAGGATATCGACGGTACCGTCGCCGAAATGGAGGTCGAAATCCAGGATGAAGGCCTTTTTCAGCTTGCCCTGGCGGACCAGTTTATCGATGGCGATGGCCATATTGTTGAAATAGCAGAATCCCCAGGAGCTGTCTCGCGAGGCATGGTGCCCGGGCGGGCGGATTATGGCAAAGCAAGGTTCGGTCAAACCGATCTCGGCGGCCATCATGGCGCCGCCGGCGGCCAGGGCGGCGATGTCGTAGATGCCTTCCCGCTCCACCTCTTCCACATGTTCCCGGGTGTGGACCTGGAGAATATCGAGCATGGTGGCGGGTTCCGGTTTCACCCAGGTCACCTTGCCCTGCAGGGCGGCGGTCACCGCCTGGATCCTCCCCGGGGAGGCGGCGGGATCGGACGTGTAGACCTGGTTATAGTCCTCGTGATAAACGACCTTCATGCCGGGTCAACCTCCTTTCAGCCATAACTTGGGGACAGGCACCAAGTTATTGGGGGTCAGGTATCAATTACTACCTCCTTCCATTATAGCAAAATTCCGGGTAGGCTGGCATTCGCCGCCCGCCGCCGCAATAGCCCGGTTATTTCGCAACCGGGTCCCGTTCGTGCTAAACTGGGAATAACTTGGGGACAGGCACCAAGTTATTGGCAGTACCGAAAGGCAAAGGGGGCGCTTGATATCACCATTTTATCTATCGACGCCAGATTCTGCGGTCCGCCGGATTCGGCCAACGGGGGCTATGCCTGCGGCCTTTTGGCCCGGTATGCCGGCAACCCCGCCGAGGTCACCCTGATTAGCCCGCCGCCGTTGAACACCCCATTGACGGTCACCAGGCGTGATGGTCAGGTGTTCCTTATGGATGGGGAAAAGCCGGTGGCTTGCGGAGAACCGTTCCTTGGCGATATCTTGGTACCGGAACCGCCGACCCTGGCGCAGGTCATAGATGCCCCGGCCGACCCGGATATTGTGAAGAACATCTGGTACCATGGTTGTTTTGTATGCGGCTCCGACCGGGCCGAAGGGGACGGACTGAGGGTATTCACCAACCGCCGCCTTGCCGGGGGCGGTTTGGCCGCCATATGGGTCCCGGACTCCACGCTCGCGGATAGCCGGGGATTGGTGCCGGAGGAGATAATCTGGGCGGTGCTGGATTGCCCCGCCGGCTGGGCCTCCTGGGTTGAGAAGATGCGGGTCATCGTCCTGGGCCGGATGGCGGTCGAAATAAGCGGGCCGGTCCCGGTCGGGCAACCCTGCGTAATCATGGCCTGGAAATTCTCTGAGCACCGGCGCAAGATCCAGGCTGGGACCGCCCTCATCGACGCATCGGGTCAGGTGCTGGCCAAATCCCGGTCAACCTGGATCGAGCTGCAGCCCGCCGGGGCGTGAGGTGCGGCGGCCTATGAAGCCCTCGAAGTTATCCTGCTCATCCTAAAATAACTTGGGGACAGGCACCAAGTTATTGAGATACAAAGAGCGCTGCCGTTTCCAGCAACGCTTACAGAGCCTGGTCGCCATACCTGAACGGCTCCAGGCGACCGGGGCTCAATGTTCCAAAATCCATATGGCACAGAAGCACACGAGAACCGCTCCCATCTGCTGGGAAGCATGTGGGAACCGTTCGAGACACTGAAGAAGTCACTAAAATGTGTCATGCTGAGCGTCAGCGAAGCATCTTGCAGATATATGAAGGCCCCTAATACAGTATTGTTGATGAGATCCTTCGTCGCCTTCGGCTCCTCAGGATGACAAATAAGTGTCGCTCAGAGCGCAGTGAAGAGTCTACTAACTCATCAGGATGACAAATAAGTGTCACTCAGAGCGCAGCGAAGAGTCTATTAACTCCCTAAGATGACAAAATAGGTACTTTATCAGTGGTCTCGAACCGTTCCTCGGTGTTCACCTTCGCAAACATCAGCTTCCGAGTTTCTCAAATATTAACTATTCGACGATCTGTTATGCATTTCCTCCCTTTCTGTTTATGATTAATCCCCCGTTTATGAACCAGGCCCCCGCCCCAGGCATAGCCCCCCTCCCCCCGCGTCACAGACCTCCCTTGGCTGGCCATTTTTCGGCTACTACGATCAGCCGTCGCGACCGTTCCCTATCGTAGGGGGCCATGTCGAAGCCGCCATAAATATGGACCCGGCTGAAACCGGCCTCGCCCAGCAGCTGCCGGTATTCGTCATCCAGGATGATCTTGAGACGGACAGTGCGGGTGACCATCTCGTCCCGGCGGGCGCTGTGATATACGTCCAGGTAATGGTAGGTCTGGAAACCGTCCTCCAGGTCACGCACGAAGATCCGGGAGAAATCGCGCTTGTTGGTCACCAGGTCGAAACGCGGCCCCTCCTTCAGGTTATGATGGGTGGTGCCCTGGGTCATGATCAGGATGCCATGGTCATTAAGACAGGTATGCATAGAGCGGAAGGCGGTGAGCAAATCCTCGCGGGTGTGCATATGGGCGATGGACTGGTTCATGCACAGGATGGCATCGAAGTGCCGGTTCCAAGCCTGCTCCAGGCAGCGGTAATCGGCCTGTCGGGTGATTGCATGGATGCTGGCGCGGGCCAGGTGGGGCCGGCAGACCTTGAGCATGGCCTCGGAGAGGTCGCTGCCGTAGACCTCGATATCCATCCGGGCCAGTAGGCGTAGGTGGGGGCCGGTGCCACAGGCACAGTCCAAGGCGCTTTTTACCTTGTATTTATCCAAGACCCGCCCCAGAAAGGCCTTTTCGCTGGGATAAATGCTGGTCAGCGCCCCGGATTTATCATAGCTCGCCGCCCATTCAACGTACTCGTCCCGTATCGTAATCCCCCTCCTCCTCCAAAAGCTGGCTGTTGTTGTTGATGAATGCACTCCGGTAAAAAAGGGCCATGTCTTTAAAACATAGCCCTGGTTTGGTAACGCTGATGTCCGGGGCCGGACCTATGCCGGCTGCGCCATTATTCCTGGGGTGTCACCGTGGTGCGCCGGGTCTTGAACCGGATGGTGACGGTTTCTCCCAGCGTGTTGCCGTTGTTAGCCTTCAAGCCGGGCAAAATGACCAGCCTGTAATTAGTGTTGGGGCTCAGGCTGTTTTTGGGCCGGATATAGATGTTGCGGCGCAACGCAAAAACACTTGAGCGGGTCACGTTGATACCCACCCGGGTGGTGCCCCGATAGAGCCTGAACTGGGTGCGGTTATCGTCCCATACCGTATCGGCTACCACATTGAGACTGAAAGTGGTCCTTATCCTCGGATTCAGGGATACCCCGGTGGCCCCATCGCGGGGAGAGGAACCGACAAAATTCAAGGGGTTATTTCCTGCTGGCAATATATTCAACTCCTTCCGTACAGTATTTGGGAAATTGATTAAACTGCTTTACCATATGCGAATTAATCCCAAAAGGTTAACGGAAGGTCGCCAGACCGCTTATATTTGGTCATGGAACTAAAATACCGGCCGGGTTCGGGATGCGGGGGCATTAAAAAAGGCCCTCCTCCCGTAAATCCGGAAGGTCAGGGCCACCACCGCTCCGCTTGGCTGTGGTTCGGGTGCTGTTATAAATCCGCGTTGATTTTCAATCATTAAATATTTTGAAAAATCTGGTCCGGCGTCTTTTGATGCCCGACGGCACTTTGTGGATGTGGATGATGCGGTCGTCTTCGATCTCCAGGGCGCTCAAGGCGCCGCCGTTGACGCAGCCGGTGTCCAGGGCGATCATGTGGGGCCAGATTATGGGATCGTCGCCGCCGCCGATGTAGCTGACCGGGGTGTGCCCGAAGACCACCCGCTTGCCGAAATCCCAGGATCTCGCGTAAAACCCTTCCCGGATCCAGAGCAGGTCATATTCGCTCTGCCGGTCCAGTTTCACTCCCGGCCGCAGTCCGGCGTGGACATAGATGAAATGTTCATCCTGGTAGTAGAGGGGCAGGGTCTTGAAGAAGCGCACCAATTCGCCCAGGCTGGCGCCGTTGGCCTCCAGGCTCATCCTGGTGCTGCGGCTGCCGTTGTAGTGCCAGAGGCGGTCGCCGTGTTCCCGGAAGTCGATGGCCATCTGTTCGTGGTTGCCGCGCAGCATCACCACATGGTCGGGGCCGTATTTATCCCGCAGTCCCCGCAAGTGCTGTACCACCTCATAGGATCGGGGGCCGCGGTCGATGTAATCGCCCAGCAGCACCAGGCGGCCGGCGGTCAGGTCGGGGCGGGCCTGATCGAGCAGGTTGAGCAGTTCATCCAGGCACCCATGGATGTCACCTACCACCAGGGTTTTCATCCGGACCGCCTCCTTCCTTCGATATCTATCTTATCTTATGGTAATTGGCGGAGAAATGCATCACTCCTCATATCCCCGCCCGGCCCGGCGGCCGCTCCAGGGCTGGTCCGCCAATTCTGTCCGGTCCTTGGGCCGCACCGTCCCCAGGTTATTTACCGGCGGGGGGCCGGCCAGTTTCTGATCATCGCGATCTGGGCCGGGGTTTCCGGGGATATCCGTCCCGGGTAGGTGGGGTCGCCGCCCCGGGAGCGCAGCCGGCATATCATGGCCAGGGCCGCTTCGCCGCATGAGGCCAGGCCCCGGTGGACCAGCCAGCAGCACACCACCGTGCCGGTGCGGCCGGTGCCCCCGTAGCAATGCAGATAAACGGGGCGGCCCGCGGCTATCCCGGCATCGATGCTGGCGAGGATCTTATTCATCTGCGCCCGGGAGGGGACATCCAAATCGGGGATAGGAAACCTGGTGAAGCCGACTTGGGTCCCAGCCGCTTCCGCCTGCTTCGCTACCAGGGGCCAATAGGGACGGAACGGATTTCCCTTTTTGTCCAACTCGTTTTCCTCCATCAGGTTGATGACCTGCCGGATACCGGCCCCTACCAGGCCTGCGGCCATGGCTTCCGCCTTGGCCGGGTCGGTATCTCCCGGGTAACAGCCGGCCAGCAGCTGTCCTCGGACCACCCAGTAACTATGCGGGAATGGTTTTATCACAGCATCACCACCTTTCCATCTATTCTAGATTACGTTTTTATCTTCCATGAATTGGGTAGGCTCTCAAATTTTTGTCTGGCCTCCGGGCCCTGTCGCCGAACCCCCAGGGGGGAGCTCCCCCTGTCCGGCTATTATCCCATCATATGTCACCATCTTCCTGGAGTCCCTCGGTCAGCTCTTCGCCGACCAGGGCCAGGAGTGCGCTGTTTACGATATCATCGATCTTCTGGCAATCCAGGCTGGTCAGGGATTCCAACACCGTATGCAGCTGCCGCTGCAGGTCGCTGATATCGATCCTGATCATGACCGTCATCTCTGCGTTGATCTCTTCTTCCAACCGATCCAGCATGGCATGGATCTGGGTCTTCCCTGATTCCATCGCCTCCACCTCCTCCGGCCGGGTGGGCCGCTGGCGGGCCCCTCCCGGTCTGCAATCGAATAAACGGGGGGCAATAACTTGGGGACAGGCACCAAGTTATTGGGGGGCGCCTAGTGGGTGCGGCGCCGGCGGCTGGGCTGGGCCAGGTTGCCGCTGTTGTTGCGGGGATGGGGTTGTTGGTCCCGGTCGTCCCGCGGGAAGGCGGCCAGGTGCAGGACCATCTCCTCGTAGATCAGGCCGGCTGACATGTATTCCGGGCTCAAGAGGCGCACGTCGGTGCCCAGCCCCACCGAGGGGTATTGGTTGAGTTCCGCCCCCTGCAGCGAGGCCAGCAGAGGGCCGATACCGACCTCCTTGGGCTTGGGGGCCCGCGCCTTCTTCTGCTCCAGGGCCTCCATGGCATAACTCTTAAGCAGTTTGTCCCATAGTTTGCCCAGCACGTCGGGGTGGCCGAACAGGTCCAGACAGTTGAACCGGCCGCTTATAAACACCGCCAGCCCGGACTGGTTTTCCTGCGGCCGCAGCCCGGCGATGAATTCATCCAACTCCTTCTCATATTTGCGGTAGACGTCGTGCATGGCGTCGGTGTGGGAATCCACGTTCATGGCCGCCTGTTTGCGGTCGATCTCCGCCCACACCTCGTGCTGTTCGGACGCGAAGCTCATGTTGCGCGCCAGGTTGCGGGTCACCCCTTCCGCTTTACGCTTGCGCAGTTCCGAGTAGCCGTGAGCGTCAGAGCGGCTGAAACGCTGGCTATTGTAGTTCCAGCGCCCCCGCTCCACGCAGCTGACCGGGATATCGATGCGGCTTTCCGGGGGGATGAGGATGGTGGCGTTGACCATGCGGTTCTGCTTGGCCCCGATGAGTTCTTCCCCATCCAGGATGAGGACCGGCTGGCGGCCCAGGTTGATTACGATCAGGTTGTTGACCATACCCTGCTCGGTGGCCTCCTGCAGCTGCAGGGCCTCCCGCTCCAGGGCTTCGTCCAGCAGCAGGTAGCCGCGCTCCCCGGGCCCCACCTTGTGAAACAGCGGTATCAATTGGAGGTTATGTTTTTGCTGGGTTTCTCCGCCCCGGATGTTCTGAAAATAATCGTTCATTATGGTATTCAAAATCTTCTCCCCCTCATATTTTTATGGCCGGTTTTTCGGTGAACGCTTAATATCGGTCAACAAGCGACCCCGACCTTCCTGCGCGGCCGATGGGTCTGCAGATAAGGATCCTCGGCTTCCCCTGCCCTGCCATGCAGGTACTCCAGCAGCCCTATCTCCTCCACCATCCTGACACAGCGGCTGCCCTGCCCTTTCTTGGCGCGGGGCATGTTCATGGCTGAATCCCATGCTGCCAGGGCATTGTCGGCCTGAAAGTAGCGGGTCACTTCCACTTCCCGCCGGAATCCGAGATGCCCGCAGGCGACGACGACTTTGAAAAACATCCGGTCATCACCTCCACTTATGTTACCTGAATAGTAACATACGTTACGCGATGTTGTCAATGGTTGGCGCAGAGTGTTATAATCACATTAATAAATTCCACCGCAGATGCAGCCGGGAATGTTTCTGGTGTATGGATAGCCCAATTTCCCTGAAGGCGCGTAAGAAAACCATCCGAGATCACTGATGAGTCTTTTAATATGCAATGCTGAGCTTTAGCGAAGCACTGTGTCACTCTGAGCGCAGCGAAGAGTCTCGTAACTATATAAAGGACAAAAGTACGGTATTGTTGATGAGATCCTTCGTTGCCCTCGGCTCCTCAGGATGACAAAGCAGGTACTTTATCAGTAGTCTCGACCGTCCCCGTGGGCTCCAGAACCTCCCCGGAGATGATGGCGAAAAAAATATTGGAAAAGGACTGAGAAAATGACTGTCAGCAAACGGATCCAGAAGCTGCGCAAGGAGCGCAACATGAGCCAGACCATGCTGGCCGAGAAGGCGGGACTGAAACCGCCGGCCATATCGCAGTATGAGTCGGGAGTCCGCTCCCCCAACTTCGAGTCGCTGGTCAAGTTGTCCAACGCCCTCGGGGTGCCCAGCGATTACCTGCTGATGGGCGAAGATGCGGTGGTGCGCGAAGATGTGGGCGATTCTCTCTGCCGGCTGATCGCCCATATCGCCAATATGATGGCCTTCGATAAACGGGAGATGCTGTTGGAGTATGCGGTGATGCTATTGAAGGCGGGGACTTCGATTTTGACCCTGCCCTACTTCACCGACGCACGGGCCTATGCCCAGCATATCTTCACCGTGATGGGGCGGGGGCGGCTGCCGGTGGATCTGGAGCATTTGCTGGAGCAGCTCAAGGTGGCCCGGTTGGAGGCGCCCCTGGCCGATTGCGAAGGGCTGCTGGTGAAGGGCAAAGAAAATATGATAATAATCGACCCGGAGCGCAGCGGGTCCCAGCGGCAACGTTTCACCATCGCTACCCTGCTGGGCCACCTGGTCATCCCCTGGCATACCGACACCATCTACCGGGCCCGGGAGGAATCGTCCTTCTCGACCGAGGATTCCCTGGAGATGGAGGCCCTGCAATTCGCCGCCTGCCTGCTGATGCCCCGCGAGGTGCTGGCCCGGGACCTGTCCGCGGCCACCGTCTCCCTGGATTCGCTGCACACCTTGGCGGCCAAGAAATACGACGTATCGGTGTTCGCCCTGGCCAACTCGCTGGTCGATATCAACCCCGGCAAATTCGCGGTCATCCAGAGCGATGGCAAAGAGATCGTCAAAACCTTCCAGGGTACCCGGCCTATCCGCGAGGAGCTCGACCCCCGCAGCCTGGCGGCCGGTTTCCTGAAGAAGCCGCCCAAGGAGAAGGAGATCCGCACCGCCAAGATGGAGGAGGGGGTCTGGTTCCAGAACGGCCAGCCCGGCGCCTACGTACTGGAGGAATCGATCTACAACCCCCAGATGGGCAAAATCCTCACCCTGCTCACCGTACCCTGATGCAGCAGGGAAACGTTCCGAGCTGACTGATAAAGCTTTTTAATGTGTCATGCTGAGCGCAGCGAAGCATTGTGTCACTCAGAGCACAGGATACCGTCACCTGAACGCAGGTACTGTCACTCTGAACGGAGTGAAGAGTCTCGCAACTGTATAAAGGCCACCGGTACGGTATTGTTGATGAGATCCTTCGTCGCCTTCGGCTCCTCAGGATGACAGATAAGTGTCACTCAGAGCGCAGGATACCGTCACCTGAGCGCAAGTACTGTCACTCAGAGCGCAGCGAAGAATCCCTTCGCCGCGGGTGTCACTCAGAGCGCAGCGAAGAGTCCCTCTGCCGCGGGTGTCACTCAGAGCGCAGCGAAGAGTCCCTCTGCCGCGGGTGTCACTCAGAGCGCAGCGAAGAGTCTCGCATCTGCCTGTCCCATGTATCTCAATTTAAAAGCAGGAGGAGCTTGTGGTCCCCCCTACCCTCATCGTTTATCTCTTGCCCGTCGTGAAAACGATCATGTCCGCGCTTTGGCGCTTACGGCATCCTTCCTTGCTCATATCGCGGTATTTGACCCGGACCTTGTAGGTCGTATTTTCGAGGAGTCTGGATACCGGTTCCACCAGATACACCAGCCTGCCCGCTCCGTCAATTCTGTCCCATCTGCCGGTTTTGCAACCCTTATCCCACTCCCATTTGTCACCATGGCAGGATCTGTCCCATTTGTACCATTTGTCAGATGGGGCCGGGATTACTTTCCTGACGGTGACTTTCACCCGGTCAAATCCCCGCCACATATCGATAGTCTCTATCACTTGCTTTACAGGGCTGCTGAATTCATCCATAACAACAACCCCGACGTGATCATCGTCCCTTATTAAATGGCGGTGCCGTTCTTCCCGGCCGAATACCAGTCTGATCGCTGCAATATCCGGATCAACCCCGGTAGCACCGTTAGGGGGGACCGAGGCGAGCAACACCAACGCCCCGGTCAACTCCGGAACGGGCCTGCGCCGCCGGGAACACCTTCCTGAAGTGCGGTTGCCGGTTTTTCTATACTCTTTCATGGCTCTACCCTCCTTTTGATGAAGTCTAATCTATATTATTCAAAAGGCATGGTAATGGTCACAGATTTTTCTTTTCCCGCCACTTTTGTGTAAAAGTGAGATGACAGCGGCGGGGCTGGCGGCCACCCCTAATACCCTCAATCCCACACCCTCCGCTGGTATTCCGAATAGTATGGTATAGGAGCTTTTATATCAGGGGGGTAAATGATTTGAGTAAAGCCACGGCAGGGATGGCGGCGCGGCGGGGACCCCGGTATCCGGACCCGGCCATCATCAGGGGCATGATAGCTTCGATCCTTGAAACCGGTCGGCCCGGCTACCGGCCATCTCCCCGCCCGAGCAGGCTGGTCTTCAAATTCATCCAGCCCGGTCGGGAAAGGCTGCGGCGGGGGCGCCACCTCAACATCAGGCAGCCTAACCTGGGCTTGATCATGAAGGCCGGACGGAGCAGAACCTGGTTCGTCAACGCCGACGACCCCAACATACGGGGCCTGGAGGCGGAGAAGCTCGATGGCGGCATGGTCACGATAGGTTTGATAAATGAGGCCGATTATATGGCTTTCAATGTCGGCGGCACCCGCCGGGCCTGGGAATTCTTCGTGGAACTAAGAGGCCGGGACGAGATATTTCTTATCAACTTCACCGGCGACCGTAATGTCTATAACGCCCTCTTCGCCATAGCGGTGGCGGATTGGCTGGGCTTCACTCCCGGGCAGATCAGGCGCGGGCTCAGGAAGTTCCGCCGGCCCCGGTCCGGCTGTTTTTGACAGCCCAATAACTTGGTGCCTGTCCCCAAGTTAATCCCGGGAATAACTTGGGGACAGGCACCAAGTTATTGAGGGGCGATCCCCCCGGCTCTCCGCAGGAAGCGGACCGTCCTGACCATGTGCTGGTCGTGGGAACCCTTGACCAAGATGGTTGTACCATGTTTTATAGCCCCGCGCAGGCTGCGGTGCAGTCTGGCTCGGGTCGGTGAATGCTGCACGTTGCGGACGGGTAAACCGGCAGCCACCGCGGCGGTCCCGATCTGCCGGGCCTTTTTACCGTATGTCAGCAGCTGGCTTATTTCGTGTCCGGCCAGGTATTCGCCCACTTCACGGTGGCCCCTTTCCGAGTACCGTCCCAGCTCCGACATGTTCCCCAGTACCGCCACCCTGTGCTCTTTTCCTACCCGGCTCAGCACATCCAGAGCTGCTTTGACCGAGTGGGGATTGGCATTGAAGGTGTCGTCGAGCAGCCGGACTCCCCGTTTCAGCCGGTAGACCCGCAGCCGGTGGGGCGGACGGCGAAAACTGCGCAGGCCCTTATCGATCTGTGCTGGTCTGAATCCCAGTTGATCGGCTGCCGCGATGGCAAAAAGGGCGTTGTAAACGTTGTGTTCCCCGAAAACCGGGATGAAAAAGCGGTAGGTTTGGCCGGCCAGGCTCACGCTGAAGTTCATCCCCCGCTGGCCGTAATCGATCCGGCTGGCCTGGTAATCAGCCGGTTTTTTGATGCCGACCTTGATGACCCGGCCCCGGAATCTGCCGAAGTCCAGTCTCTGGGAGTTGGCGTCGTCAGCATTGAGTAACAGGGTACCGGTCGGCTTCATGTGCTGGATGATGCCCGACTTGGCTTTGATCAGGGCCTCCAGAGAACCGCCCAGGTTACCGATGTGGGCGGTGCCCACCATGGTTACGATGGCCATATTGGGCTGGATTATCTGGCAGCTGCGGCGCAGGTGGCCGCGGTAGGACATACTGTATTCCAGTACTACCGCGCGGTGACTTGGCTTTATTCTGCGGCGGTGGATGCGGATATGGTCACGATTGGTGCGGTTTTTGGCCGACTTGTAGATACGCCAGCGCCTCTTCAGGATGGAGGCGATCATCTCCTTGGTGGTGGTTTTTCCGGAACTCCCAGCGACCGCGATGACCGGCCGTTTTAATATCAGGGTCTTCACCGTCACACCCCCGTTATCAGAATTCATCCATATAATATGCAGCCCGGGAAAATTCTGCTACCAGGGTGAATTCTTGTGGCCGGAACGGAATAAGCTGGAGGCCGGTCGGTTCCCGGTGAAGCCTTGTATCGCCATCCGGGGACGTCAAAGCCGGGAACGCGTGGGTACTGGCCCTGGTCCAACGATCGTTGGCCGTAAAATCATGCCCGCACCCACAGCTGCTCAGGCCGCCCAATAACTTGGGGACAGGCACCAAGTTATTTGATCAGGCATGCCAGAGCGGTCCCCTTGTACGCTCCTGGATTAATGTTTGTACACGGCCAGTTTTTCCCGGTCTAGAATCTGGGGCGGTTCTTCCAGCCAGTCGTTGGCTATCATGAGCTTTGCGCCCTCCTCTGCATACCGGCCGATCTGGGTCATGTATTTGGCATACAGCGCATGAAGGTCGTGGCGCATGCTGACCCCCATCGCCACCCCATTCATACCGATGCCGATACTGTTCAGAAGAGCCGTCATGGCCATCATCAGCTTGTCCGAAAAGGGCGCTTCGGTGCAAGCAGTTATATCCTCATCGTGGACCAGGGTGGGGTAAACCTGCTGGTCCCGGGTCAGCTGCAGCAGTTCCCTTATGATATTATCGGCCAGCCGCATCCCTTTTTCGAAGTAATCCTGGACCTCCCGGTTGCGCGACACCTGGCGGAATCCCATCAGCAAAGCCCTGCCCACCTCGTTGCTGAGGGCGTTTTGGTAGATATGGGCCACCTCCATGGTCAGCAGGGGGCGTTTCTCCCCGAGGAATCCGGCCAGGAAACTGGGTTCGTGGACGCGTTCTATCTCCAGCGCCAGGCTGAGGTAGGGCGGCCGCGGCAGTACCCCTTTGGACAACATCAAATCTATCGCCCGGGTGTTTATTTCGAGGATCTCTTGCAGCACCCCGGTATAGAAGTCGCGTATGTCGGGGCGGGAGGATATATTGAGATATAAGGTATTCAAGGTAAGGGAGACCCTGATCATATTCTTCAGAAAATGGAGGATGTAAATTTCCGAAAACAGCGGGGGCGCGTCCGGGTTCACGTCCTGGTCCGTGAGTCCCATCGGTATGGGGATGCCCTCCTTCCGGAAAATATCGGCCGCAAACCGGGTCCGGCTGCTGAACCGGGGCATCAGGTCGGAAATGATCGCCTTTATCTCCTGATCCTGTACCGTCCTTTCAAAATAGCTGAAAACACAGCTTAACATGGTATATTGCTGAAACGTCGACCACAAACAGGCCACTTCGCCCCCGGTTACGCGGGGGTTATGCACCACCGGGATATCTTGTACGTTGATGGAACCGCTCATCGTCTGCTGCTCCATTTCATCATCTCCTTACATTCTGTTTGGATTATTATCTGAAAAACTGCCCGTTTGTATGTAGTCGGCTTCAAAATACAAAAACCACGCTTTACTTGCGCTGCGTGGTATTTTTCAAGCCAGACGGTGGTTTCCCGTCTATATATATTGCAAATGTTTAGGAGATACAGCTTTGTTTACCAATAACTTGGTGCCTGTCCCCAAGTTATTTAATCGAATAACTTGGGGACAGGCACCAAGTTATTGGCGGTTTGGTCGGGTTCAGATGCGGGGGGTAGGCACCGTTATCTTGGTCGGCCCCTCGGTCCCGTCCCCGTGCACTCTGAGGATGGCTTCACAGATCGCCGGAGCCACCGACAGCACGGTCATGCGTTGGAAGCGCTTGTTTTCCGTCAATGGTATGGTGTTAGTGACGATAACCTCCTCCAAAG
Source organism: Syntrophomonadaceae bacterium (assembly GCA_040217755.1). Lineage (GTDB taxonomy): Bacteria > Bacillota > Syntrophomonadia > Syntrophomonadales > Syntrophomonadaceae > PHAA01. The sequence continues at coordinate 16,735 of JBEHWJ010000018.1, forward strand.
GCGCCGCCCGCAGTCTGGTGACGGCTGGCCCGGAAAAAACCGGATGGGTGCAGCAGGCGATCACGCGCCGGGCCCCGGCCTGCTTCAAAGCCCGGGCCGAATTGCACACCCGGGCGCCGGTATCGATGATGTCGTCGATGATCACCGCGGTCCGCCCCTCGACCTCGCCGATGACAATGACATCATCCTTGCTCGAGGCGCCAGGCCGCTTGTCGATGATAGCCAGGGGCAGTCCCAGGCGAAAAGCCAGATCGCGGGCCCGGGTCGTGCCGGCCATGTCCGGTGACACCACCACCGCCTCCGGGCCCAGGTCTTTGAGGGCCAGCAGCCGGGCCATGGAGGGAATGAAATTGATATTGTCGACCGGGATATCGAAGAACCCCTGGATCTGGCTGGAATGGAAATCTACCGCCAGTACCCGGCCAGCCCCGGCCCGGGCGATAAGGTTGGAGACCAGTTTGGCGGTGATGGGATCGCGGGCGCGGTTCTTGGCATCGCGGCGGGAATAGCCCATGTAGGGGATGACGGCGATGATGCGCCCCGCCGAGGCCCTCCGGCAGGCATCGATCATGATCAGCAATTCCATCAGGGTATCGTTGATTGGAGCGCAGGTCGACTGCACCACAAAGATGTCGATGCCGCGGATGCTCTCGCAGATCTCCACCCCCACCTCCCCGTCGCAGAAGGATTTCACCGTGGCGCGGATGGTGCGCATACCCAGCAGCCCGGCGATCTCCCGGGCCAGCGCGGGGTTGGCGTTGCCGGTCATTATCTTTATTCCTCTGGTAGGTCCGCCGAACAAATAATCGACCCCCGTTCGAATGTCATCTGCCCAGGGTAAGGATAGGCAATCTTACCGGTGATAGGAACTACCTGGCATTCTCGAGGAAATCCGGGGTACACAACTGGGGAATCTCCTTATTTATCGGGATGGGTTTGCCTTTTTACCGATGATAGAGGTCATTGCTCCAGGTCGCCGGGTTTGGATAGGGTCCCCGGCTAACACACTTATTATAATTTATCCGCCGCTCTCTTTCTCTATTTTTTTATGCGCACCCAAATATTACTGTTATCGATATCGGTTTTTTTCTCCTCTCCCCACCTGACCTCTATATAGTATGATAAAAAAGGGAGCACCCGGGAGTCTGGTTTTCAGCCGCCAACGGCGGCGGAGCCATCATGGTAAACTCACTGATGAGGGGAGTCGGGAATTGAAAAGACTGGTGATCGATTTTCATGTCCACCTGGCCCAGTATGAGAACCTCAGTACCAGCACCTTCGAGTTCGGGGCGGCCGCCTACCCGAGTAAAGAGGATTACAAAGCTCATTGCCGGAAGTACAGCGACCCTGACAATTTTGTGGCCCTGATGGATGCCAACGGGGTGGACTACACCGTAGTGCTGGCCGAGTACGCGCCGCTGACCACCGGCATCGCCACCAACAAGAAGGTGGCCGAATTCTGCCGGGGTAACCCCCGTTTGATCCCATTCTGTTCGCTCAACCCCTATATGCACACCAATATGCACCAGCGGCTGGAGGATCTGGTGGTCAACCATGGTTTCCGGGGGCTGAAGCTTTACCCTACCTACAATTATTTCTATCCCAACGACAATTTTATGTACCACCTGTATGCGACCGCCCAGCGGCTGAATATTCCGGTGCTGTTCCATACCGGCTCGTCGGTCTTCACCAACTCCCGCATCAAATACGGCAACCCCATCTTTTTCGGTGATGTGGCGGTGGATTTCCCCGACCTCAGGATAGTCATGGCCCATGGCGGGCGGGGCCCGTGGTATGAGGAAGCGATGACCATGATCCGCCTGCACCGCAATGTCTACATCGACGTCACCGGCCTGCCGCCCCGGAAGCTGACCGAGTTCTTCCCCGACATGGGGCGTTTCGCCCCTAAATTCATCTTCGGCAGTGACTGGCCCTCCGTGGACATTAAGAAAAATATTGAGGCCATCCGCAGCCTCGACATCCCGGCCGATGCGATCACTAAAATACTGGGAGAGAACGCCTGGCGCCTGCTGAGAACCAATTAGCACCGGCTACACATAGGGACGCCAATAACTTGGGGACAGGCACCAAGTTATTCTCGGTATTTCCTCTCCAGGGTGAAGCCGCGGCCTTTGACCTGGTTGATCCGGTTGATGATCATGAAGGCCTTGGGGTCGATGGCCAGCACCAAGTCGTTGAGACGGAGTACCTCCCGGTTGGAGACCACGGTCAGGACTACCATGCTGGGGTAATGGAGATAGCCGGTCTCGGCCTGGATCAGGGTGGTCCCGCGGTCCAGCTGTTCGATGATGGCCGCGCTGATCTCCCGGTACTTCTCGCTGATGATCTGCACCTGGGTGCGGGATTGGCCCAGCAGCAGCACCTTGTCCAGTACCACCGTATATATGAAGACCAGCAGGATTCCGTACAAGACCTGCTCGCGGGCGGCGAACAGCGCTTGCAGCAACAGGATGGCGAAGTCGAAGGCATACAGTGACGCGGAGATGGAGATGCCGTACCTTTTGTTGAGCACCAGGGGCGGGATGTCCATGCCCCCAGTGGAGGCCCCGGCCTGGATGACCAAGCCGATGGCCAGGCCGATCATGACCCCGGCGTAGATGGCGGCCAGCAGGATATCCCCGGTCATATGCTTAAAGGCCGGCACCGCCTGGAACAGAGCCAGGGCCAGCGGGTAGTAGAAGGAACTGATCACGGTGGAAAGGGCGAAAGTCCGCCCCAGGATGGCCCCACCCAGGATGAAAAGCAGCAGGTTGAACAGGCCCACCAGCCAGGCTACCGGGATCCCGCTGAGGTGGTTAAAGACCAGCGACAGGCCGGTGGTCCCCCCGGTTATAAGGCCATTGGGAAGTATGAACATGGTCACTGCCAGGGCATAGATGGTGTTACCCAGCAGTATCAACCCCAGGTTCTTTATGTAGGGTGTATGTATCTTCGTCATCGTGCCTCTTCCGCCGGCGACTGCTCTATTACTTGTGTTTGAACTTGGCACCCTCGGCCCGGATCTCAGCTTCGCGGGCATCGGCCGCTTCATCCAGACAGATACGATGCGGTTTGGAAGTCCGACTCCGGGCGTCCCAAGTTACGAAGGTGATATAACCCTCCACACAGGATACCCGTGACATCTGGGTGGTGGCCTCCACGTGCATCAGGATGCTGGAGCCCGAAGCGCGGGCAACCATGGCTGAGATCACGAAGATGTCGCCCGCCTCCACTGGTTGCTTGAAGGTCATCTCCTCGATCTTCAGGCACACCACCTCATCGGGGATGCCGTGCTCCTGGGCTACGGCGTTGAAAGCCGCCTCCACCATCCAATCCACGGAGCGTCCCGCATACAGGGTGCCGTGATGGTTGAGGTATTCCGGTCTGATCAGGTGGGAAGTGATATAAGTCTTCACCGATAAACTCACCTCTTTCCGCAACAATTATTTACGCTCACAACTATATGCCTATAATATCCTAAAATTGCTTGTTTGCCTAAGCCAAAAAGAGGCACAAGAGCTGTCCGGAATAACTGGTAAGTTTATTATTATGTCATGCTGAGCGTTAGCGAAGCATCTCGCTACTGTGTAAAGGCCAATAATACGGTATTGCTGATGAGATCCTTCGTCGCCTTCGGCTCCTCAGTATAATCTAAGTCCTCATATTACTAATGTTGTGAGAACCAGTTTACTCGCTTGGTCCTTATCGGTTCGAATATGCCATGCTTTGTTATAGGCATCATTGTCTTCTGCTTATCGGATGCATCTTTTATGTGCACAACTCTTCTTTTTGTACGCGGACTTCTGTTACCTCCTTGTCGTTTACAATCTGAACCCCAATATACCTCGCAGAATCCAAAATGAACACAATCTCGGCATTTTTCGTCATTCATAAAATGTGCACTTATCAAGCAAAATCCCCCTATTGCAATCCCCCAAAAAATCAAGGGCTTAATTCTTATAATCCAAATAACTAGCAAAATCTGTGCCAGATTCTGATTAAATCATAGCCAATCAATTTTTAAACGTTTTCTATACTCATCTTGTAGACGTGTCACTAACCCTGTCTTGATAATGGGTCGCACTATAGAGAACCTTGAAGGATGTTAAATTTACATAAAATATAAAAACCGACAAGCCGGAAATAAATCCCAGCTTGTCGGTTTGTGTGCATAGCTAATATCCGTTCAGGCCTTCTCAGAGTCCTCTATTCTGGCCGTTCCACCATGCTGACATATTACCTCTTCTCATTGGCAATACGCAGTTCAACCATTTATCTGTCGTGCTATTCATAACGGTTGCTATAAGTTACTCGCTTGGGCCTGTGCTTCTTCACGTTCCCTTAATTTACTTCTTAAAATTTTGTCCGTCATAGTGCGGGGCATATCCTCCTTGGCGATAAATTCAATTTTCCTGGGATACTTATAATTTTCCAACTGTGATTTAACCTGTTCTTTAATCTTTAATTTCATTTCTTCTGACGGTTCATAACCATCCTTCAACACTACAAAAGCTTTGATAACTGTACCCCTGGTGCTATCCGGACTGGGAACGCATGCTGATTCGATAACACCTTCAACATTGTTTACAGCCTCTTCTACTTCAAAACATGGAATTTTATAACCAGCGGTTACAATAATATCATCGGTTCTACTGTGATACCAGAAGTATCCATCCTCGTCAAGGGTTGCATATATTCCCGGTCTGCTCCAGCCTTCGTATACGCCGCTCTCCTGTTTATCCGGTCTTTTCCAGAACTGGTGTCCTGAAGGGCCCCGAACAATCAGTTCACCGGGTACTCCCCTAGGCACTTCGTTCATGTTTTCATCAACTATAATATTCTCAATACCCGGTATTGTTTGCCCTGAAGAGCCGATCTTATTTTCTGGCATACCTTCATATGCGGATAACCAGTAACAATTGTCACCGGAGCCCATGCTGTCCAAAATATATCTTCCGTATTTTTCTTTCCAACCTTTGCAGGTTCTAGCCATAAGTGGCTCACCGGCGCTCTGATAGAGACGGACATTTTTTAAATCATCAGTATGATCATTCGGGGAGTCCAGCATTATATTGAAGGCGGTGGGAACACAGAACAGGACTGTAATTCCATGCTTTTTAACAGTTTCAAACATTTGCTCGGGTTCGAATCTTTCAGAGATTGAAACTGAACATCCAAAATACCAGGGGAAAACTACAAAGCACGCTACTCCGAAAGCAAAACTGAAGAATGGGTGCCCTCCCACGATATCATTTTCCGATAATTTCAGAATCTTTCCTCCGTGGGTTTCGGTAACGCAAATATTATCAAGAATTGTGGTTGCTCCTCCCTTAGGATTCCCCGTTGTACCAGAGCTATAGATTATTCTCAAAAGGCTATCCAGGCAGGTATCTGCAGGTTCGCATTCCGTGCTGTTGCTATCAACCAAATCTTCCCAGCATATAGTCCCCGGTTCGTGATTGCCGCACCATACTATTTTAGTTATATCAGTTTCGGCTTTTTCCACTTCTTCAAGACATGAACCATGACATAAAATAGCTACTGCTTCTGAATCCTTAAATCTGAATTTCAGTTCATCACTTTTTACCATATGGTTTGAAAATACCGGAATAGCTCCAATTTCTAAAATAGCAAAAAAGCTAACCAGCCATTCAGGGCGATTGTGCCCCATAATCATAACCCGGTCATACTGTTTTACTCCCATGCTACGAAGACCGTTAGCCAATTGTTTAATCTGGTTGTAGAATTCTAAATAGGTTATCTTTTGGTCATAAAAATAAATAGCTACTTTATCGGGATTCTTTTTCGCCCATTTTCCGACTGTGTATTCAGTAAAATTTATTTTATAGGGGTGCTTTGTTAGTTCAGGTAATGTATAAACTTTTTCCGGCATAGACTCCTTTGGTCCAAAGTAATTCTCCCAGTTTGGCAAATCAATTTTATACAGTTTATTTATCATACATAATCCTACTTCCATTTAAAATTTTCACGAACTACAACTATTAATTTTAATAACCTACTTTTTAGTAATTAGGAATACCTAGTTGATCAGGATGGATCATACTTTTAGTACTGCTGCAGCACTGTTACCCAACATACCGTAGGTCTGGGCCAGACCAACTTTCGCACCCTGTACCTGTCTTTCTCCGCATTCACCCCGAAGTTGCTTAACCACTTCATAGATTTGCAGCAGGCCTTGCGCTGATATTGCTTCACCAAAAGATGCCATTCCTCCACTGGTATTAACAGGAATCTTACCTGTAAGCGCGGTTTCTCCGCTGGCAAGCAACTGTTCAGCCTCACCTGGTCCACAAAAACCAAGGGTCTCCAAGTATTGTAAATAGTGCCAGGAGCTGTTGTCAGGAAGCTCAACCAGGTCGATATCATCCGGTCCTATCCCCGAGATACGATAAGCCATTTGTGAACTCATGTAGCTTTCGCTGAGCATTGGAACTGTGGTTTCTGGCGGAGCTGCAAGCAGGCCGAGGCGGGCAGTAGGATCACCGCACAGGGCGCTGCCCAGACCAACACCAGCAATCATTACAGGCTTGGAAGTGTACTTTTTTGCTACCTCAGCGCTGCAAAGTATAGTCGCTACCGCTCCATCTCGGGTCGCACAAATCATATACAACCTTAAAGGATCGGCTACCATGGGCGAGTTCAATACCTCTTCCTCATCATATACTTTCCGATAAAGAGCATTCGGGTTTAGTGCCCCATTTTTGCTGGCCGCAACTTTGGCGCGCGCCAGGTCACGCTCGGTAGTGCCATAACGCTCCATTCGCTTCCGGCACTCCAGTGCCCAGTAGCCTGGATTGGTTATTCCTAGCATTTTCCATCGCAGGTAGTCACAATCAGTCGGGTTTGCGCCTCCAAGTATCGGTAGGAATCCTGTTGGTGACATATCTGTTCCCAACGCCAAGCAAATATCCTGCTCCCCGCTAGCGACTATCTGGTAGGCTGTCCTAAAACTTGATGTGGCAGTGGCGCACACATTGAAAACATTGGTAATCGGTATTCCTGTTTCCCCCATCACAGCGGCCACAGAATGGCCGGATAACATACCTCCTACCCCATCCCATACGAAACATCCGGAAACCATGGCCTGTATATCTTTCCATTCCATGCTGGCATCTTTAAGGGCATTTAAAATGGCTTCAACGCCCAAATCAACAAATGTTTTGTTTGCGAATTTGCCCCAGGGATGCATGCCCACTCCTATTACTGCAACATCTCTCATTTAACTTAATCATCCTTTCATCTATACTCCGCGCCGAAGTTTAATCAACCGGCCTAAACTTCCATCCCATAAACTCAGTTCCGTCTTCGTCCTCATAAAGCTTATCTACCACCATTTCAACATCCATACCTCTTTTGAGGTCTTCGAGTTCAATTCCAGTCATAATACCTATAATGTTGATTCCCTCTGGTAAAGCTACAAGCCCCAAGCCGTAAGGAACGAAAGGTTTAGGCGATACGAATGGTGGGGGGGGGGGAAAATACTGAATCGTGTAGCTATCTAGTTTCCCTCTCCTGCTTAGAAGCACCTCCCGTACTTCTCGGTTTGGGCATGTCGGTTTATGGCTTTGATAGAATTTCGGGAAAAAGTAAGACCCACAGGAGTCACACTTTCCCCCAATTAACTGTGGCTCGGTAGGATCCATCGTAAATAGACCATCTACCGCTGCAACCTTTTTTTTTGCATCCATTTTTCTTCCTCCCTATTGTTTTTAAAGTGACGTTACATAAGAGCTCTTAATGCAGGTTAATGCAAAATGGGTGCCAAACTATCTTTTCACCAGTTTCAAGCGTTGTATGGGCGTTAATATCCGGATGTTTCCGATTTATATTGTGTTCATTAATTTTGGTATTTTGTCATTCGGATTTGAGCAAATGGCATCTTGGGCGCAGAAAATTCAAGATGGGCGCTAAATAGCACCCATCTTTATCGGCGGCATACCGCTTCCAATCTCAATTTTAATTAATGTATCATTAAACCAGCTATTAATCCTTGGTGGGGATCCCCATCCTGTAGAATATTACCAGGCCAATCATAGCTTTCCAAAGCATTGCATACATCAGAAGAAAACACATGTTTTTTGCCGTATTTGACTACTTTTATCCACAGAATATAAGCTGGTATTTAGAATGCTCTGGGAGCTGTGCCTTTAAAACAGTTGCTCGCAGTGTGCCATTTGGCATACTGCCACTTGAGTGTGCAGTAGAAAAGACCTCCGATCAAGAGGTCTTTTCTACTAAATATAGTGTGAACGGGGACAACCTCGCCATGTGTTGCAGAGCTTGGGACCGGAGGCCTCAATCTTCCAATACTGGAGATGGAGGACGGCTGCCGGCTAAATCTTCTCTACCCGGCAGGGGATCCTCCGGTGCATAGGGGTACACATTTCATCGCGGTCGGTGGTTTTAACCAGTTCATTGACATTGACTCCGTATTGCTTGCCGCCATAGATGAGTCCTCCTCCGTGGGGAATATAGACGCACCCGGTGGCAGCCCGCGGGCTGATTTCGGCTGGCAGTTGGACCGAAGATGCCTGGGTGGCTACCCGGACTACCTCCCCATCCTCGATACCCAAACGGGCTGCATCGGCAGCATTGACCAATAAGGTATTGAGGCCCCCGGTCTTGTTCCAGGCGGGATTGCGCATGGTGCTGTTGATGATTGTCTCCACATGCAGTCCGGAATGAAGGATCAGGGGATACTCGGCCGGCATCTGCAGGGCAGCCAATTCTGTTTCAACAGAGGCATTTTTGACCGTTCCCAGCAATTCTTCGATCTTTAGGGCAATCTTTTTGTCTTCGGTACGCAACTGGTTGAAATAATCACCCGGGAACCGGGCCAGGATAAGACCTTGCGGATGGTCCATAATACTCTTGAACATAGCCTCGATCATGGTAAAATCAGCCGGATAACCCATCGCCGCTGCTCCTGCTTTGAAAGCCTTGCTGCTGTTGACTAGCAATCCTACCACCATCGCCAGGTTTACCGACTTAAGTGATTTTCCCAGGGTTTCCGCCATAACCAAAGGACTTAGGCGAGCATACTGGGGATTTCCTTTCATAAAATCGGTCAAGGCTCCCAAATAGGCAGTGATTCCTCCCTGTCCCGCTGCATAGAGCGAGTCAGGCAAATCCGGCACGTAACCCATAGCTTTGGCGATCTCTAGCAGAATGGCGCTGCCTTCTTTACATTCTGGACTGACTGGCTCCACCACTGGTTGCCGCAGCTGGAAGAAAAATTCCGGATAGCTGAAACTGAAGCAGGTAGCATCGAATGATTCCAGGTAACTCAGGCAGGGCAACACATAATCGCAAGCCCGGGCTGTTTCGCTATAAGCCACCTCCAGACAGACCGATAGGTCCAGGGCGGCAAACGCCTGTTCATAAGCCTTGGTATCAGGATAGGACCGCAACGGGTTACTGGCGCTGACGATCAAGGCCCGCAGTCGCTCGGGGTGGTCATTTAAAACTTCTTCCGGGAAAATGGCCGGCGGGAAAGTGCCCATGATCGGGAACATATTGTTTTTAACCGTTCGCCAGGTTTTAGGATCCCGCTCGTCGCTGTGACTTCCCATGGGGAACAGATAAGCCGGATATATCTGGCCGCCCTCCACACATGAACGACCGCAGATCACCCGCAGGATATGCAGCATATAGTTGTTGATACTGGAATTGCGGTTCATATAGATACCCAGATCTTGATGGATGCAAGACTTGGTCTTCGCGAATAGCCTGGTCACTTCCACCACCGTATCGTAATTTAGTCCGCAGACACCCTCCACCGCCCGCCGGGCGTCAAAACTGTCAAAGAGCGGCAGTACCTCTTCCCAGCCGCTGACATGCGCCTTGAGAAAATCTAGATCAACCCAGCCGTTTTCAATCACGATGGTTATCATGGCTTTGATAAGCATAGCATCCGTTCCAGGCCGGATCGCCAGGTGAATATCGGCCCGCTGCGCTGTTTCCGACCAGCGCGGATCGATGACGATCAACTTCTTGTGGGGATCTTTTTGCAGGTCTTTGATCAACTCCCGGGTACGGGGCTCCTGGTGACTTAACCAGCCATTCCATCCCCAGGCCAAAACCGTGTCCGCGTTATGTACATCGGGGGTGCTGATCAATGCTTGCCTCCCAGCCAGACGTCCTTCCACCCAATATGAATTAGAGAATTCCTGGGAAAGCGAAGAGTAATAAAAGCGTGAACCAAGGGCGCTCAGGAGGCGCAGTCCAACTCCCACCTGCATCTGCCCGCCCAATGCTCCGCCGCCCATATAGGCAAACGCTTTGGGGCTATATGATTCTCGGATGGATTTCATTTTTTCGGTTATCTCACTTAATGCTTGCTCCCAACTAATGCGTTCATGACGGCCGCCTACCTTCTTCATCGGGTAAAGGACGCGGTCGGCATTATCCTGGTAATAAGCGATGTTCACCCCTTTACGGCAGCAATAGCCCTGGCTGCGGGGATTTACCTTGTCGCCCCTGACCTTGACGATCTTGTTGTTTTCAACCTGCATCTCCAACCCGCAGTTAAGAGCGCAAAGCACACAACTACTCTTTTTCCATTCCACCATACCAGCAGCCCCTTCCTAATGAAGCGGTAATATCGTTGTTACTATTATGGTTACAACATTAGCAAAGTTTTTTGATTCGAGCAACTTGTTGATTCATGGCAAGCGGTAACGCCTAATATTGCAAGTGGATTCAGCGTTTTTTCTATCCCTAATCCAGCCATTCTATGATTAGTTGTTTTCCTTTTCCTTAATCCTTCACGGGGATTCTCATTCCATAGAAGGTACGCCATACGAATAAGACTGCCACCGCCAGGAAGGCAAAGCCTACATACGGGGCCACATCCCGGAACGCTTCCGAAATGGCAATCTCCATGGCCAACAATCCGAACAGGGTGGTGAACTTGATGATGGGGTTCAAGGCTACCGAAGAGGTGTCCTTGAA
>JBEHWJ010000019.1:0-27501 GCA_040217755.1 Syntrophomonadaceae bacterium
GGTAAAACCTTGTTCCCGCAGAGATCGATAAATGGCATCGCGTTTACTCTTGCTGCCGATCATACCTATGTAAGCAGCCTGGCTGCTTAAAACTTGAGCTAATACTTGCTGGTCCCAGGTATGTCCCCTGGTGATAATAACCACATAGCTATGTTCGTCGATCTCCAGGGCGGGCACCACTGTGGGAAATTCACCGACATGGATTTGACCGGCAGCGGGAAAACGCTTTTTATTGGCGTATTCAGGGCGATCGTCGATGACGACAGTTTTAAACCCGACCATGTCCAACAATGGTACCAGTTTCAGGGCGATATGACCGCCCCCGAAAATAAAAGCCGGTTTGGCATTATCGAGGTACTCAACCAATAGCCCTGTATCACTAAACTCTGAAAATGTCCGTACCTTTTGTATTTGCGGCAACAAGGAATCCATGCCAGCAGGCATATCACCTGCCCGGCTGATAATTTCCCCCACATCATTGATTAGAAAACGACTGGTTTCATAACCCGGGGCGCTGGAATCAAGCCATGTCACCAACCAGATCGGCGTTTGGTACTTAAGGTGGTTGAATATGACCCGGAAAAATTCCCGGCAGGCCTCTTCGCCGGCATCGATATGCTCGATGAGTATGCTCACCGTTCCGCCGCAAAACATGTCCGCATCGAAGGTCCGGCTGTTCAGATTTAATTCCAGCCAACGGTTTTGACGATCTTGAATAACATCCATGGCTTCATGGCAGATGAATGCCTCCAATACACCACCGCCGATGGTTCCTGCAGTACTCCCGTCCTGGCCGACTACCATGCGGGCACCCGATTCACGCGGAACCGAACCCCTTTGTTGAACAATCGTGGCCAGGGCAAGACTCTGCCCGCCTTCCAGTAATCTGATTATATCCTTGATCAAGGTTCTCATTCAGCGCCTCTCTACCCGATCCATAGATAGGTTTTTGATAATGTGAGGGCACGGGACCGGTATAGAGAATAATATGTCCGGTTCTCCTATTAATAGACCTGAAGTAGAAACCTTTGGATATTTAGAAGCGTAATCATAACCATCTGCACAATACCCCCGTGATGGCATGATACCGCCAATCTGGTTTTACCCGGGTTTGGCCGGCCGTCAGCAATAGATCAGTAATTAACCCCAGACAGAAGAACAGTTAAAAAAACGGACCATGATGGTCCGTTTTCGGGCTTTTTTGGTGGGTCGTACAAGATTCGAACTTGTGGCTTCTTCCGCGACATATCAACCGTTTAAATGCAAAACCTCTTTGTATACGTTCATAGTCTTATCGATCATTTTATCTATAGTGAAATGGTTGATAAATGACATATAGCCGGCTCGACCTAACTTTACTCTTAATTCCTGGTCCGCCAGCAAGACTTCGAGGTAGCTTTGGAGTGACTTTGGATCACCGGCTGTGACCAGAAATCCGGTTGAACCATCTATCACTGCTTCCCGGCACCCCCCGACATCAGAAGCAATAACCGGCAGTCCGGCCCGCATAGCCTCCAATATGGTGATCGGGAAACCCTCCCAATGGGAGGTCAGGACAAAAATATCGGCCTGTTTCAATAAATCAGGCACATCTGCCCTGTCACCAAGGAAATTAACCCGGTCGAGAAGATTAAGGCGGGCGGCCAACTCCATGCAGGATTTACGGAGGGGGCCGTCTCCTACCAGGTCCACCATAATCGGCATATCCGGGTCCAATTCACTGATAACTTGTAGTAAAAGCCGGTAATCCTTCTGGGCCGAAAAGCGTGCCACCATTATGATTCGGGGGACGTGTTCCGGGTGGGTTACCTTGTCTGCGGGATACGGGGCTGGGGTTAAGCCGTTATGTATTACGGCCATTTTTTCGGCTGCGATTATCCGAGCTTTAAGCGCCAGTTGGAAGTCATACTCCGAGACGCATATTATCTTATCGCACCAGTGCCCCGCCAGCCATTCAAGGTGGCGATACAAGAAGCTCTGCAGACCGGCCACTCCTTCGGTGAAGGCCCAGCCATGAGCAGTAAATATCGATGGCACACCTACCCGCTTGGATGCCATCCTGCCCAGGAATCCAGCCTTGCTTGAATGGGTGCAGATTAGATCCGGCTGGAGTCTCTGGATCAAGTCCTGCAATTGAAGGTAGGCTTTGATATCCTGAGCCAGCTCGATCTTCCGTCTCAGTGCGGGCACTTCATATACCGCTATGCCGGCGGCACAGAGCCTGTCGCCCAGCGGACCGGGCGAACCGATAGCCACCAGGGGCACGAATTTCTTATCCATGTGGGTGCAAAGATCAAATAAATGGGTCTGGGCTCCTCCTGACTCACCACCGGTGATTACAAACAGTATCTTTTTGCAGGGCATTGCCTCGCTTATCGCTTTCATGATCTCCTCATCAATTTGGCCGGAATACGAACAGCTTGGTTCATGGCAACATCCCCAGCAATTTCCACAACGGTATCGAGGCCAGCAGAGCGACAATATTGATGATCGCATACGAAACCGACATTTTAATGGTCTGCGAATGCTTCACCATTCCTCCGCCGGCATAGAAGGCGGCCAGGAAGGTCGTATTTTGATAGACAACATTCCATAGATTCACCGCAGTTAATACAATGAAAGCCGGGATCAGCGGATTCATATTCATAGCTGTGGCCAGCGGGGCGAGCAGTACGATAAACATAGTCAGTGAAGCAGCCTGCGAAACCAAGACAAAACGCAGCACAAAGAGCAGCAGACACAGCGCAACAATAAATAAATATATATTTGACATCAATGGTTGCATATACGGGCCAATGGAAATACCTATCCATTTATCGACCTTAAGGACCGGGAACAGAGCTGCCAGGTTAAGGATACCGCCGATAAAACAGATAGAGTCCCAAGCAATTTTGGATCTGAAGGCAACCCGGTCAAATATATTAAAAGCCAGCATTAGGATTAAAGCCACCAAGGCCACTTGAGCCGCTGAAATACCGTGTAGTCTTTCTGTGATCCACATGCCGAGCGCAACCGCCAATATAAGGCCAACAATTTTTTCTTTACTGCTCATTGGACCCAGTCGGGCCAACTCGGAGGTGATAAATCCAGGCTCCATGGCATGCGTTTCTTGGGGTTTGTACAGCATTTGCACCGCAACGTACCCTAGTATCATTACTACCAGTCCCCATACCCATGTGGCCGAAAGCCATGAAAGCCAGGTGATGTTCTGGGCAACATCTTTGGGCATCAACCCAACCAGAATGTAATTGAAAAGTGAAGCACTGAGGAACAGAGGATAGAGGACTCCGGTAGACATAAACATAGCTGCAAAGAGTCCGCCCATACCTTCACTTTCATTTTGAAAACCTAGTTTGTCACCGATGGCTTTGGAAAACGGTGCTACGATGGACACCTTGGCAGTAACGCTGGGGATAAGCGGGTTGATGACATTTCCGGCCACATATATCGCTGTAGTCATGCCTTTAAAGTTGGGCGGAAATCTACTCATTATCGTCAGGGCGACTCTATCCAACAGGCCGGATTCGGCTACCCCCAACCCAATCCCTAAAGCACCCACCAGCAGCCAGAAGGTTTCTCCCCCAAATGCGGAGAAGGCGGTGGTGAAGGGCACTACCTTGAGTATTACCCAAGAAGTACACATTAGAAGGCAAGTGGCATAGTCGGGTATCAATTCCACCAACCACCAGATTACCGCACAAGCAAAAGTCCCCAGAAATATCATCGAATTCAGATTCAAAGGCGCAGGCGGAGTTGCCCGGGATATTGCCACCGCCAATACAATTCCCAATAATCCACCAATCACCTTTTTATATTTTATCCACGAACTGGTGTCCATCACAATCATCCTCCTATGCTATCTCGCCTTAATTGCCTGCTGCAACTTCGTGCTCATCCAGAACGGCGTTAATTTCACGGGCGGTATCCTCAGCATATCCCGGCTCTACAAAATCGGTATGGCCGCAGTTTTTTTCAATCAACACCAATTCTCGGACCAGGGATTGCCAATAAACATTTGCGTCCTTGCGTTTGCCGGCCTTGAAATAATATATTTTACCGGGGTAATAGTCTGGATGATAATTATGGTGGACGTGGCTTAACAGAAATTTGTTCTTGAGCAATTCCGGTTTGTCAGGATTGCTGAGCGCGGCATCTAGTTTCATAGGGTCTTTTGAAAATTCTTTTGATTGCAAGACATTTAAAACGACTCTCCGGGCGGGAGCCAATCTTTGCCGGAATAATTGTGGTATATCGGCCGGAGGGGTTTTTCTAATCGTATCGGCTCCATATTTGAACACATTGCGAAAGGAGGTAATGGCTTTTTGACTCTTGTGCATGTAGGCTTCCGAATAAGTATCCAACATGAATACAACTACTCTATTTTTTCTTTCCATAAGCAGCCTGGCCATTTCAAAAGCGATGGCTCCCCCAATGCTAAGCCCTCCCAAATAATACGGCCCCGCTGATTTGAACTGCAGCACTTCTTCCACATAGGTATGGGCAATCTCAGTGAGCGTAGTAGAGGCGTCCCATGCTTCCTTCTGAAAGCTGAAATTCATACCATACACAGGTCTTTCAGGATCAATATGTTCGGCGATGTTATGATAGGTAACCACATCACCGTGTACATCATGGATAAGAAAGAGGGGGGCTTTACTCCCTTCGGGTCTGATTGGAACAAGATGATTATAAAGACTCGACTGCGGTGTTTTTTCAACCAGTTCCGCCAGTTCCCTAACGGTGGACTTTCGGAAGAATTGATTTACCGGCAAGACACATCCCAGACTAGTCTCTATGGCGGCCAGAAGTTCCGCCGCGATCAGAGAATCCCCGCCTAAATCAAAGAAATTATCATCCAAATGAATATAATCCTGATCCAAAATATATTTCCATAAATCGAGAATAGTTGATTCAGTAGGGGTTAGATTGATTTCTTCCTGGAAGGGGGCGTTTTTTAATGTCTCCGGAAGCAGATTTAACTCCTGAAGTTGCTGGTAAAGCAGATTGCGCTGGATCTTATGGGCTGAACCACTGGGAATTTCGGTAACCCTATACAGGAGTGTCGGCAATTTATAGGGTTTGATCTGGTTTCTTAACACCGACCTCATTTCCCTTAAGCTCGCATATTCATCCATTTTAGGAACAATAACTACACCAATATCGTCCGACCCGTGTTTATTGGGATATGGAAAAACCACCGCTTCTTTAACGCTGCCTAAAGCCAATATGGCTTCTTCTATTTCATAGGGAGAAATCTTTTCTCCCCCGCGATTGATCAGTTCCCTTGCCCGGCCTTTGATAAAGAGGTAACCGTCTTCATCTATGTAACCGACATCACCGGTCCGAAACCAATTATCCACGAAACTATCCCGATTGACATCAGGACTATTTTCGTAGCCAGGGAACATGCCGAAATCTTTGACCAAAACCTCATTGTCCAGTAAAGTTATTTCCTTGAATATTGGACAGCCCACGGAGCCTGCCTTATAGCCCCGGGGAGCTTTGTAAGTGCTGGTGATTATACCGACTTCGGTCATCCCGTATTGATCAATTAGATGGGCCTGGAAACGATTTTCGATATCGTTCTTCAGATGCCCAGGCAGAGGTGCGCCAGTTAGCGTAATGTTCAGGCGATGCTGGTGAGTGCATTCGATGGAGTTGTTTTGGCAGTATTTTAATAGTGCCAACATACCGGCCGGCTGAAAGTTCAAATGAGTGACCGGGAACCGGAGCAGATAATCAGCCATCCGTTTGGGATTAATGCCATCGGTATATAAAATTTGGCCATTGGCCATAAGCACCTTAAGCGCAACCTGAATGGCTGGATTCCTGTACAATTTTACAACTAATAACTGCATCGAATTTTCCGTGTACTCATAAAATCGAGTTTCAATCTCGAGGGCATGTACCAGGGCCTCATAGAGCATAGGCACCACTTTGGGTTTACTGGTAGTTCCCGAAGTTGTAAAAATAAAGGCGGTCTCGTGATCTCGATGATTTCGGGCAGCTGGGGCATGGGGATTTTGGACCAAGTCAAACCTTAAGTTGTTTAGGGACGGTGTTTCGGGCCTATGCAGGGTTATAATCCCTATTCCCCGGCTAAGGGCAGCATCAATAGCGAGACTTGGTCCCCGGTCGCACATTAACCAATCAACCCCGAGAAGTTGATAATTCTCCCGGTACTGTTCGGTGGTCATCTCCGGGTCTAATGGAACACAGACAGCACTCTCTATGATAGCCAGCATCACGGGAAGGCAGATGAGGTTGTTATTGGTAATAAGGGCAATCCTTTCGTATGATTTGATGTGAAACTGTTCGAGGGCTTTTCGGGTTTCACTCATGAGTCGGATCAGGTCCCCATAAGTTAAAACCTCTCCGGTATATAATCGCAGCGCGGCTTTGTGCGGGTTTTTGGAATTAGAAATAATCAGATTTGATAGTCTGCTTTTGGCAATAACCATTTCCGGCTGCACCCTTCCAATTAAATAATCGATTTAGGACAAAAAACTGTACTGAAAATTGGATAATTGCCAAAATCAATAACGCTACATGAGCTTATATCTCAACATGCGCAGCATTACGACCATGTCCAGCCAATTATGTTCGAGTAATGAAGCTTGCAGTCTGGTATAGGTTTGATTTCTTTTGCCGATGACATTGATGTATTTTCCCCGGGCAACGTCCCTGACCGATGTCTTCACTATATCTGACTGCATCAAATTCGTTAAGTGCTCTTTGATTGCCGCATATCTGTTGGCCGAGTAAATGTATTCATTGTAGCAGCAGGTGCTTATAAATCTTAATATCAGATATGCCAGCAGATCTTGAAAATCATCAAGCTTACCCATTTTCGTCAATTGGTCATGATATATCTCCAACAGGGCCAGATATCTTTGGGATAATCTGGGTCGATAGGAGTGGGTTATTGAACCTTCATTAATACAATAGACATAAACATGTTGGTTAACCGAAGATACTCTCGGTTCATGTGTGAATAGCAGCAGGTTAAACAAAATGTCCTCTCCAGAGATCAGATGATTTGACTCGAATAGTACACCAGTGCTTCTGACAAAATCGTGTTTATACAACTTGCCCCAGACAGTGATGCCATAGGCCGGATCAATGAAATAATCGAATCTCCAGGCTGGATTGCACATCTCTTCTGCGGTCAATACTTTGTCAGCTATCTTCCTTTCCTTTCTCAATTCATCAGCTAGCTTTTTATTGTTGGCTACCACTACATCGGCCTCCGTAACCAGGGCATTATGTATCATTACGGCCACGCCGTCAGGCTCAAGATAGTCATCCGAATCCACAAACATCAGGTAATCTCCCCGGGCCACTTTCATACCGGTATTGCGCGCTATCCCTAAAGTCTGGTTTTTCTGGACCAAGGACCGTATTCTGCTATCTCGGGCCGAATACTCATCGATAATAGCCTGACTCTGGTCGGGTGAGCCGTCATTAATGATGATTATCTCCAGGTTTTTATAGGTCTGATCAATTACCGAGTCCAGGCAGCGCCGCAAATATTTTTCTACATTATATACAGGGATTATGATGCTGACTAGCTGATTCATTTCCCTACCCCAAACTTTAATTTTATTGGTCAAAATACATTATATGAATTAACGGACTTCTTGTATAATGTAAAAACATCTATAGGGTAGTTCCAATCGACAGATTACTCTTCGTGGCTAATTGACTATCCCGATTCCGTTTATTTGCGTAGAAATAATTAAAGGTAAAATATGAAGCAATATTTCAAAAAAATCATTGTGTCTCTGGATCTCTATAATCTTTTTACGCTCTTGGCTAAATTCCATGAAATATATGTTATTAATCCATTGCGGTTTTTCTATTTTAGGACCTCGTCCGTTCCTGAGCATATCGCAGATTCATCCGAATATACGCTGCCCCTTCCCGCCACGAATTTTATAACTTCTGGTGTTACCAGGAAAACCATCTATTTTTTGATCCATTGTTTTTACCCTTTCAGTCAAGGGGGCACGGAACGGTTTGTTTACAATATGGCCCGGCAGGCAAAAAACGATGGCCACCGGGTGAAGATCATAACTTACAACGCGTTGGAATCCCGCCGTCATTTTAAAAACGCCGTAGCCGGGATACTATTCGACGAGTATCAGATTGACGGTCTGGATGTCATTGAGTACCGGCATCGTAAAGCCCCACGGGGCATCCTCCATGATATGATTACCGATGATCCTGATGTGGCGGATTTTGCCCAGTTTCTATTTGACCGGGAGCGCCCCGATATTGTACATGCCGCTTATATACAAAAGGTCGCGTCATTTTTAGCCGCCTGCCGCACGCAGGGAATACCTTATGGGATAACTTTCACCAGTTTCTTCTGTCTCTGTCATTACGACATATTGATTGATCAAAAAGGCGCTTTATGCGGGGGCAGTCGTCAGGGATATCAGTGCAGCCAAGTCTGTCAATGCCTCGAGATACCAGACCCGGTGGCAAGGCATCATAAAATGCAGCAACTCTTGCAGGATGCGGCATTTCTCACCGCGCCATCATTTTTCGTCAAAAAAGTAATCTCCCAGGAATTTGCGAACATAGAAATCGAGGTCATCAATCATGGTATTTCCCGTGAATTTAGTGACGGTACTCAAGCCCCCACCGCAAATCATGCCGAAATAAAGAATTTTGCCTTCTTCGGTAATCTAACCCCGATCAAAGGGGTCCATGTTCTAATCGCGGCCTTTAAGGTAATGCCTTCAGATTGTACCCTGCACATATATGGTTCAGGACCTGAATCTTATCTGCGCAGACTCAGGAAACTCATAAATGGGCAGAAAAACATTATTCTTCACGGCCGGGTACAATATAATGAAATGAAGCAGGCCTATGCAGCCAACCAAGTTATTGTGGTTCCATCTATTTGGTACGAGACTTATAATTTTGTAATCCATGAAGCGCTGCTGATGAATAAGCTGGTTATAGCCGCGCGCATAGGAGCCATGCCCGAAATTATACGCAACGGTGTCAACGGGCTTACGTTCAGTCCCGGTGATCAACTGGATCTGCAGAGGTGTCTGCAGCGCGTCCTCGATCCGAATTTTGCCCCCGGGTTAAGCAAAAGCTGCACAATTAATACCATCGAACAAGAATCAGGGTGTTATTATAATATTTATGAATCAGTACTTCAGGAGGCAACATAATATTGAATCCTCTATATCGGCTTGCAAAACTAGTTGCTAATGGTGAATGGTCATTTTACTCAGACGGGGTATTATTCACCCGAAATAATTTATCATATCGGGCGCGCATTAATATTATCCTGCAATTGCTGAGCAAACAATTACGCCTGCCATATACACTGGGAATACCCTATAGCCTGGTTGTCGAACCGGCCAGCGTATGTAACCTTAATTGCACTACCTGTCCGGCAGGTCTGAACCACAAAATGTGTGCTCCGGCCATTTTGCGCATGGAGGATTTTAAGAAAACCATCGATATGATTGGCGAGTATCTGACCTTCATTCAGCTGTGGAGTTGGGGCGAACCATTTCTAAATCCTGATCTCGCCGAAATGATAGCATATGCCCGACGCCGAGACATAGTTGTAATCACCAGTACCAATGCTCATTTTCTGAGCGACGATGAAAACATGATCAAGTTGGTGCACAGCGGCCTGAATGAGCTTATTCTGGCCGTTGATGGCACTACCCAGGCAGTTTATGAACAATTCAGGCCTGGTGGTGACCTGAACAGAATATTGGAAGGGATACAGAACCTGGTCCGGATCAGAAATAATGAAGGATGTACTACTCCCCGCCTGCATATGCGAATGGTGATCAATCCGTATAATGAAGAACAAAAAGATGATTTTCTCAGGCTTGCCCAAGAAATGGGAGTCGATATCGTTTCCTACAAAAAGATCGATATCGGTATGGGCGGTCTTAGCGGTAACGATGGTCTGCTGCCCAAAAATAAGGATTTTATCATTAAATCGCACAATGGGAATTATCCTTATAAATGCGTGGCCTTCTGGGGTTTCCCAGCGTTGTCTTCCAGCGGACACATTGGATTATGCAGCCTTGATTCCGAACGCAGAACTGATCTGGGACATATTGCCGATATGGATGATTTTAAAAAAACCTGGAACTCGGGCAAAGCCCAGAAATATCGTCGGGCTATCAAAAAGAATCCTGATGCCTTTCCATTTTGCCGGGAGTGCATCTGCCGGGAACCTGACTTTAAGAACGCCTACTTCGACGCCACTGTTCTTAAATAAGAAAATTCTTAAGTATAAGTGATATCCACCATTTATTATGAGGTGTAATCATGGCTGCCGACCGGACCGACCATCTTTTGTCCTTATGGGGGCACTGGTACAATGATAATATCTACTACCGATATAATCTGGCGGCCCGATCCAAAAGTCAGCGATGGGTGTTTCGCCTCTTATTACTGCCTATGGCGATGGTCGTCAAAGCTTACCGCAAAATTAGCCATCAGTTTGAACTAATGCGGGTAGAAATGCCGATCACCACCCGATGCACCCTGCGGTGCAAAGATTGCTGCAATCTAATCCCTTTTTATGTGAATCCGGCCGATATCGACATTGCCTTGCTTATCCAGGATATCGACGACTTTTTAAGCAATGTGGACCGTGTCTACCGCTTTGTTATCATGGGCGGGGAAGCCTTCCTGCATCCTGATTTAAATAAACTATTAACGTACCTGATACGAAACCGTAAGATAAATATTGTGCAGGTATTCACCAATGCGACTGTCATTCCAGCGGAGGATATTCTGGAATTGTTACAAAACCGCAAAGTTTTCATAACAATCAGCGACTATCCAATCGAGGTAGCGCGCCGTAAAAATCAGTTCATTGCCGTTTTGACCCAGAGACAGATCCACTATACCATCAGCGCAACTAACTGGAATGATATGGGAGGGCTGAATCCCCCGACTGAGAGCAATCCCCTGGTCCTGAAGAACCGATTTGCCAACTGCTCCCGCAAGATATGCCACAATTTGATGGACGGCGAATACCACCTGTGCGCTCGCTCCGGGCATGGTCAGCAGCTGGGGCAATTTCCCCGGGATCCATCCGATAGTGTTCATTTCAGAGGCCGGCATGACCCGCCGGGCTTCCAGAACGAACTGCGGCAGCTCCTTCGGAAGGAATATATTTCCGCCTGCACCAAATGTAACGGTGATGCCGGGCAGGAAATCAGTCCCGCCATTCAGCTGCACAGATAAAAATAAGAAACGTAACTATAAAATCCAAGAGCCAGTTTATTTTCCGCCCGCGATACCAAGGCCCGTCAAATTATACTTTTCACCCGACTCCAAGTTGCTTTAAACATAGCCAAGTCAGTCAGTATATTGCCCAGCATAATTACCACCAAAACATATATTGACATCCCAATTGCCCAGATAAGCCAATCCCTATAATTGGCGGTTTCAATAGGCAGCCAAAACACAAACGGGGCTGCGGCAACAAGGGCCAACAGAAAGTTAATCATTATTCGCTTGATTGACCCCAGGGGCGATTGTCGAATTATATACTTGGCTGAATATAGAATAATATCCAAGGTCCTATAGGCGTATGAACATACCGATCCTAACAAAACTCCGGTGACCCCCCAAAACTGAACAAAAATCAGCGATGCCGTCAAGTTGATGGCTGCCTCCAATATTGCCTGGCGTTGAGTCTCCCTAAAATGCCCGGCCGCAAAGAGAACGGTATTGGGAGGGATTCTTAAATTGTTGGCTACCCCTATAATCAGAAATAGAATCGCTATGTCAGGGTGGATATAATTGGCATCCGTAAAATTGGCCGAATAGACCTTAATAAAAGGCATGATCAATAACCCGGTACAAGTATACGCCCAGGCCAAAGCTCCATAATATATGTATTCATAGTTGGTATAAGCGCTTTTCAGGAGTTCATGTTCTTGGGCGGCAATGAGTTCTCCAAACCCTGCCCGCAGACCATTTGAAAACACGCCCACCATCATTCCGACGGCTGCAAATACCATATTATAAACCACGTATATGCTAACCGCTTTAAGGCCGCAAAAAATGGTTATGATTACAATCGGTGAATTAAAAACGATTATGGTTGCTATCTGATGAATGAATGCCGACCAACGATTAGCGATTGCTGTGAAGTCGGGCTCGCTCTTGAAAGTAACGTGAGGATAGTGTGCTTTGACATAATAGCGGATGACAAAGAAACGTGATACATAGATGAGGGTGGCCGCTGTTTGCACCAATAAAAGATTGGTTCCGGCAATTATTAAGAAAAATATTGCCAAGGCATTTAAGGCGGTGGCCGTAGCCTGAATAAAAGAGATCACATAGTTCTTTTGATCAGCGGTTAATAGAACTCGGTATTGTCCGATGAAGAAATACTCAATCAATCCGCCGCAGCCAATGATTACAACCATAACCAAGGAAGTGCTAAACCCTATCTCATTGCGCACCAGCCATGGATAGAAAGCCGTTATCAATATTAAAAAGGCCACAAAAATATAACCCGATTTTTTATAAAAGATGTGAGTAGCTGACAATATTGCGTTTATCGCTTTACTGTTTTGTTTTACCAGAGGTGAATACAGAGCGGCGACCGAAGCAGCCCCCACACCACCCTCTACCAGGCTAAGATAAGCAATAAACTGTTTGATTGAGCCGATCATACCGTTTACTTCAGATCCATAATACCTAATGAAAAGCGCCGGTAGTATGAAACCGCATATTGCAGTAACTATCTGTAAAACCAGGTTGGCGATTAGATTATATATGGCTTTTTCGGTTCTCATTGGGATGAATATGCTTCTGCCAACATTTCATTCTCCCTTGTTACGTTCCCGTTCATTATAGGATTATCCGGTTGCGGCCGAGTACCGTTGGTTATTAATTGATAAGTAGAGAGTTTCGTATTGATCTACTATATATGACAAACTATAATACTTTTCCACTCGCTGACGGGCGGTTTGCCCAAGCAGGTTGCGCTTCATTTTACCCATCTCGATCATTTGGATCAGGCCTTTGGCTAAATCGGTTGGACTGCCGGGCATGACCACAACTCCAGTCTCCCCCACAATAGCCGCTGAATCTCCTACATCGGTAACGACACAGGGAACGGAACAAGCCATGGATTCTCCTATTACATTTGGGAATCCTTCTCCATTGATGGATGAAAGACAGGCGATATCAAAAGCAGCCGACAGGCGGGGCATATCATTCCTGTTCCCCAATAAATGACAAACAGATTTCAATCGGTGGTCAACAACCTGTCTCATTAGTTCTTCATTGCTTTCAGTGACTCCCTCTCCGCACAGCACAAAATGGACGTTTGGGAATGATTCGTGGACAATGGAACAAGCTGCCAACATTGTTTTATGGTCCTTCATAGGATGGAAACGGGCTGCATGACCAACTATCAACTGATCCGAATCTAAATGCAGCTCCTCCCGGACTGATCGATAGGCGCCGGGATCGGGGTGGAAAGAGTCCAGGTTGAACCCATTGGGGATCAAAATAAATTTATTTACATCATACCCCAGGGCATGATGGGACACCTGGGCAGATTCCGAACAGTATATGATTCGGGTGGGAATGCGCGGGGAAAGTCTAGCACACAAGTTGGCAGCCAACCAGGTCAGATTCTTGGTACCGGATGGCCGGGGATCGCATTGCCTTATGTTCCAGATGACTGGAATACCAGCAATTCTGGCGGCAATTCCTCCCAGTAAGTCAGAATGATAAAGCCAAGTCTGCACCAGATCAGGTTTTTCACGCTTCATCAGGGCCGCCAACTGAAAGATATATCGAGGATCAGGCATACCTCGAGTCATTTTCAGCACCTCGACCCGAATCCCATCAGCCTGCATTTTTATTCCGATAGGCCCTAAGTCCGTCATACTGACCACTATATTTTCAAATACGTCTGTATCCATGCCGGAAACTAATTTGTATAACATGGTTTCCGCACCACTGGCTTCCAGACCGGTTATAACATGCATTATCTTCATATCTGCACCCTCATCAACCCAAAACGAAAGTAAAGCCAGAAATTGCGCGTCAGCCCAGGAGCTTGCCCGGATAGTTAACTGATGTAACTTAATTATAGACTCAAAAGAATTTCAGAATATTCCTGGATGATCTTATCGAGTCCAAAATATATCTGCAGATTGGATATAATCTCAACTGGCGGACGGTCAAACCACCAGCCATCCCAGGTGAGAGCAGGCACATAGCGTTCCGGTTGGCCGGTCAGTTTCATGATTTCCTCCGTTCCGCCCGGGTGTTGCAAGCTGACCACCGGACACCCACACGCTGTAGCTTCCAGCAGCACATTAGGTAAACCCTCATAGACCGAACTGATTACCATCAAGTCTGCATTGCGCATCCAGGGATAGGGGTTCGAAACAAAGCCGGTGAAATGAATGTGCTTGTCGACGCCAAGATTCTGTCCCAGAGCAGATAGTTCCGCCTGTAGCGGTCCGGTCCCAAGAATCCAAAGGTGGGCGTCCGGTTTTTTCTGCAGCAATTCCGGCATCCTTTCAATTACGACGTGAGGAGCCTTATTGTCGGTTAAGCGCCCCACCCAGACCACATTTATCTGACTTCCGCCCCGGTATGGATTCTCTTCCTGGGCCAAAAGGTTGATCTTTTCGATATCGACCGGATTATAGATCGTCTTAATCTTCTCGGCCGCCAGTCCAATGTTTTCAACCATATCCTTCTGCATATACGAAGATTGGCTGATGATCAAATCTGCATGAGGATAGTAGTGCCGGTAGAGGATGTTCCACAAAGTACTAAAGCGCCAATCGGGCAACAGGCTGGTTATGGTGTTGGATTCGCGGATAACTATTTTGGTGCCCGCCGGCAGGAGTGGCCTCAACATTAATAAGGCTGTATTCAGATGTCCCAGGGTGGAAAAGACCACGTCCGGTTTTTGCTGCCGGATAAGTTTCAATAAACGGGGAAATGCATAACGCACCCGCTGGCAGTGCAGGTCGAAGGTTGGAATATTTTCTGGAATTTCAGACTCATAAGGCCCGACCTTATCCACCATGGCGAGACTGATATGGAATTGGTCCGGCGGTAAGTTTTTAGCCAAGGACAAAATGACTCTTTCCGCGCCGCCTCCGCTTAAATTGGGAATAACAAACAAAATTTTGCGTTTAGGCAATTCTCACACAACCTTAAATAATCGACTCATAGGATTCAAGCCAACCGCTCATGTTTACGGGCACGGATATCGTCAATAATTTTATATAATTTTTCCGCTTTTAAATTTTCGTCTAAAATGGCATCGGGAAGAAAATCATTGGTTATGCTCTCCAATAAAACCCTATCCGTCAAAAGTGTTTTCATCCCTTCATATATTGAATCCTCATCGTTATCAACTATATAACCATTGGACAAATGTTGAATTTGCTCGCGTGCACCGGCAAATTCGGTAGCAATTACTGCCTTCCCCATCAATTTGCCTTCTGTTACTGTCCTGGCAAAGCCTTCATAGAATGAAAGCGTAGCACACAAATCGGCATGGCGATAATATGGGAAGGGATTGTCTTTTGGGCCCAACACCCGAAATCCTTCATTTAGGCCTAAGTCATAAACTCTAGCGGTAAGCTCCTCCAGGTCCTCACCGCCGCCGATCACAAACCAGAAAAATTTGATCCCGTCATCATACAAGCGTTTGTACACGTTTAACATGCGAAATACACCTTTTTGTCTATCCTGAATTCTGCACACGGTAACGACTCTCAGTCTGGTTGGATCGTAAATTGCAAACGGATTACGATCATCCTTGATTTTCTCTGAGATTTCCTCCTGGTCGAAAAAGTTGTAGATAAGAAAAGCTCTGTCTTTTACAAAAGGCGCATTAGCCAGCAAGGACTCCAAGGCCGGTTGAGAAACGCAACAATAACCATCTATGTAGTCCGCATACTTTTTCAGATTATCCAGAGCCTTGCCCCTTCTTTTTATTGCATTTAGATCGATTCTAATCCACTGTAATTTTACGTCAGCTTTTATGTATCTTCCTATCAGGCCTGCATCCGCTTGTAAACCGTTTATAGCCAGGTCATATATTTGGTTTTTATATCGATTCATATTTATTTTTTGAACCAAGCGGCGCAAAAAGTCTTTTGGACGTATGATGAATTTAGAATCGCCCTTCTTCTTTTCAAGAATCCCTCCATCCAGGTAACTAACCTTGATTGCCTCCGGAATCTGGTTTTCCATGGTGCCGCGCGACGTTTTAAGCACCAGTTCTACTTCCCAGCCGTCGGCAATCAGACGCTTCATTAAGTGTAGATTGGATTTTTCTGCTCCACCGATAATAAAATGATCCAAATACACTAAGGCCTTTTTCTTCTTCATATCAAATGCTCCTCGGATACAGGAACCCTGGCCATGGCTCTGAAAAGACCGCTTCTGGATATCAACTCGTCGTATTTTCCATGATCGATGATCCTACCATCGTCCAACAAGTAAATTTGGTCACAATTCTTAACCGTATTTAAGCGATGGGCAATGATGATGATCGTTTTGACCGCCGCCAATTCAGCCAGAGCTTCAACAAAGGACTCTTCGGTCAAACCATCCAGTGAATTGGTGGCCTCATCCAGAATGAGTACTTCGGGATCATCGTACATAGCCCTGGCAATACCGATTCTCTGCCGTTGTCCCCCACTCAGCCTGATGCCTCTATCGCCGATTTTAGTATCATAACCGTCGGCCAATGAATGGATAACAAAATCATGCACATGGGCAATCGTGGCTGCCCGAACGACTTTTTCCAGATCGATCTGATCGTCGGGTACACCAAAGGCAATATTATTGGTTACAGAATCATTGCTCAGATAAATGTCCTGGGGAACATAACCCAGATTCTTCTTCCATCCCTCAATATTAGCCGCATCTATTTGGATGCCATCAACCAGCAGTTTCCCATGATCAGGTGTCAACAAACCCATGAAGATATCTATCAAAGTGGTTTTGCCAGCACCGGTCAAACCGACAAAACCTATTGAAGTGCCCCGCTGGATATCAATGGATAGATTCTTGATTACTGCATTGGAACTCGATGGATAAGTATAATCGATATTTTGGATGGAATAAATATGCCTGAAAGGGAGTCTTTTAACGTCGCCACGGTTTATCAGTTCGTCGTTATCCGAATAGCTGGTGTCGGTCAATTCCTGGTATATCCTGTCCAGAACCGGCTGATTGAATTTGACTGAAGTTGCAGCAGAAAATACCCCCTGCAAAGCAGGCATCAAACGATAGGCCGCAAAAATATAGAAACCAACCATGGGTATGACCCCCGCTGGATCTTGGTTATGGATGACAAGAAAGATAATAAGCAGAATTACCCCGCCAAATGCCAGGGACTCCAGAGCATACCTGGGAATCGATCCAATAACCGAGTTCCAGGCCAGCAATTCAGCGTTCTGCCTTGAAAAAAACGAAAAACGCTGCAGGAAATAATCTTCCCTGCCCAGGACTTTAATATCTTTTATGCCCCCGATAGTGTCAACTACCGCCCTGAACCTTTCCAGATTAGCAGTCAATCTCGCCTCGCCTTTGGCTCTCATTTTCTGGTTGGCAACATAAAATATCAGCGCATAGGCGCCTCCCAAAATAATTACTGCCATTATGGTAACAAAGGGATTCACCACAAAAAGCAGGACCAGAATGAGTATGGTTACCAGCAACATACTGATCATGCTGATCAATGGTAGCAAAAAGCCGTTGGTAAGCTGATTGGCTTCCTGAAGAATATTTTTATGGGCGTCCGCGCCCACACTGTTCAAATAATATGCGTAGGGCTGGGACAGATATTTTTTCAGCAGTCTGAACGACAGGTCATGATTGACTTCCCAGACAAATTTTAATTTCATCCAGGTATTATAAGCAGACAGTGCATTTCCGACCAGTATTATGGCCAAAATGCCGATAGCCACAAATATGGTAAAGTCTTTGGTACTCGAAAATCCAAGCCAGGTATATATCCTATGCAACCACAAATTCCTGAAGATAATATCGGGATCCATTATCAGGCTTATCAGCGGCAGGGCTGAGGCTATCCCCAAGGTGTCAAACACAGCACTAATCAAAGTTGTTGCCGACAAGATGTAGAACAATCTCAACTGCAGACCGGAAATTATGGAGAATATCTTATGAAGATTGTGTTTCATGAATTGACTTAATCCACCTTGTCCCTATTAATCTATTAATCATCATCGCCAGACTGCTAAAAAGGATCGTATTCAGAAACCAGATTGTACGGGCCATCTTTCGACGCGCCAGCCATAGCTCAATTTTATATATAAACCCCAATTCCTTATAACTTGCCTTCCAGGCAAAATCCTGGAAATAATCATAATTTAATATGTCTTCAAGGGTTGCAAAACGCTCTTTTTTATGAGTTTCTCTATACTCATAAAAGAGTCGCATAATATAATTTATGGATAATATTGTGCTGGTCACAACACGCTTTTGTGCAAATTGACATTCCCGCATTAAGGGTTCTATTCCCATGGAAACCAATGTTCTGGCTCGCAGAGTATTGGTGAATTCATCCCGATAAAAAGTGTGGGTCAGACTATAAGGAGTCTTGCGATGATAGTACAGACAATGGTCAATAAATATCCCATTTTCACACCGAACCAATATTTGATATGAATATAATACGTCTTCCGCAGTGTGCAGAGTTTCATCGAAGAAAAGCTGTTGGTTCTTGATGAAATCGGTTCTGTAGATACTCCGCCAGATGGTGCACAATCTCCCGTTGATGATATTCTTTAGTATTTCCTCCCGACTGTTTTGATTAAATCTATAGTTGTCAGCAAGCATCCCGGAAGCATTATGCAATACTTCCCCATCAACATCAACTAATGCAAAGGAAAACAAAATCGCGTCGTATTGGTTAGCTTCGGCCACCGTTTTTAGAAGTTTGACCGATTTGAGTTCGATCCAATCATCGGCATCAATGAACCACGTGTATATCCCTTTGGCAGAACGAATCCCTGTATTACGGGATGAACTGACTCCGCTATTTTCCTGGCTTATCACCACTATGCGGTCGTCTTTCTTCGCATATTTCTTTATGATAGCCAGACCATTGTCGGTAGATCCGTCGTCAATAACTATTATTTCAATTGATTTTTCGGTTTGGTTGATGACAGATTCCAGGCAGGCAGGCAGATACTTTTCCGCGTTGTATACAGGTATAATGATACTCAGGAACGGTCGGATCTTAATCACCTCTCGGTAATGACTAATAAATGATTTTATTTTGGCAAAGTAATCGTAGCATCGTAAAAAGTATTTACTAACAACTATTAATCGGAGTTTGTCTTAAAAATTTTACAATATAGCTTCTTGTCCTAAATTGAGAGATTGTAGAATCTATTCATTAATATTAACAGATTCAGTAGAAAAGGTCGGGCTTCAAAACAGGAGATGCTACTCATAATTAAAAACTGTAGGTGAGTTTCTATCAAACGTTTATTATTCATCATACCCCACATGTCAGATGGAGGAAGTCAGCGAGTTATTTCCATTTGGGCCAACACAATGGCTGAGCAGTCCATGGACGTCCATCTGGTACAGTTTTATAGTGGAAATAACAAATACCTACTAAATCCTGACATAACTATCCATATACTTAGCAATGGGGACCCCGTAGCATATAAACAACAAAGCGTTTTCGAAAAGCTGTCACGGCTTAGGAAAACATTAAAATTGGTTGATCCAGATGCAGCTATCGCATTTCTGGGAACTACAGGTCAGAAGGCAATCCTGGCGTCTCTGGGTCTGGGAATACCTATCTTCACCACCATACAAAATAATCCTGAATATTCGGATACAGGTAACCGCTTGCTTCATAATGCCTCCATCCTGTTTTCCAGGGGTTGCCTGGTCCAGACTGAAACCCAGTTGCAATTGTTGCCGTTCTGGATCAGGCATAAAGCCAAAATACTGCCCAACCCCATTTCCAATGAATTGGCCTCGATAAATAAAATCTACAACCAAACCGTTAAGACAATCGTCTCAGCCGGGCGACTAGTCAAGCAGAAGAATTATCCGCTGCTGATCGGGGCCTTTGCCAAAGTCCATGAAAAATATCCCCATTTGCAGTTGCACATCTATGGGGAAGGGGAACTAAGTCTCGATCTCCAGGCTCTAATCGACCAACTCGGTTTGCGATCCTCCGCTGTTTTAAAAGGTCGAAGCAATGAACTGTGGCAGGAATTCAGCCGCGCCGATATTTTTGTGCTTTCTTCCGAATTTGAAGGCATGCCCAATGTATTATTGGAAGCGATGGCGATAGGACTGCCCTGCATCTCAACCGATTGTCCGACCGGTCCAGCGGAACTGATAAAGAATGGGTGGAATGGCATTTTGGTTCCCAATAGAGACGAAGATAAACTTACCCAAGCTATTACATATATGGTCGAAAATCCATCTGCAGGCCGCGAGATGGGGCGAAGAGCCCGATTGGGAGTGCTGGAACAGCATAATTTATCGGCTAATACTGAGCAGCTGATTTCATTCATTTATTCGGCCATATGATGAAGCTATCCCGCGCCGATCACCGTTGATCCTCTGGTTGCCTCATGGCTTTCCATAACGGAGTTCATTTTGGCAGCGGTATCGGCAGCAAATTCCGGTTTGACAAAATCTGCATGTACACAATTGCTCTCAAACAAGGTGAATTTTTTGGAAAGCGCCTCCCAGGCAAGGTAAGACTCTTTATTGTCATTGGGCCTGGTAATCAACGCCCGGAAGTAGCAGACCTCACCCGGGAAAAATACCGGTCGGTGTTTTTTGCTCAGTAACATGATAAATCTATCGGATGGGCTTAGGGCCCCCTCAAATTCCTCTGATTCATGGCTGAGTGGGTTGATTTGAACCCGTACCGGTTTCATAAATATTCTCCGCAGTATGAACACTCGATAAAACGTTACTATCTTTTTCCCAATCAGATGGGGTATCCGGCGAAAAGGAGTGTTTTTAACACCGTCCAGAGTATATCTGGCGGCATTATGGATGGCCTTGTCCCATATATATTCTCTGGAGAAAGTATCCATCATGAATACTACAGCTTCATGCCCCTGTTCTGATAGGATGCAACCCATTTCAAACCCTATCTGTCCGCCGACACTTAAACCGGCAATATAATAAGGGCCTTCTGGCTTGATCTGCCGTAATTCGGATGCATAGGCTATGGCAACATCCCGAATATCAGTAATCTCTCCCCATCCTTCAGCCTGCCAATTACATCTAAAACCGTAAACGGGACGGTCCCGGTCAATAAATTCGGCTACATGATAATAGGTGACAACTTCGCAGGAACGTTCATGGACAAAAAAGATGGGTATCCTGGAACCGCCTGGTCTTACGGGGACCAAATGTTTTAAAGGATTGGACTTAGGGGCTTGATCAACCAAATCGGCTAATTCACGGATGGTAGATTTCTTAACAAAATCATTGACCGGCAGCATGCATCCGAACTTAGCCTCTATGGAGGCCAGGACTTCTGCCGCGCTTAATGAATCCCCGCCTAGATCAAAGAAATCTTCATCCAGCGCAATATAATCTTGTTCTAATATTGATTTCCATATCTCAACTAACGTGAGCTGCGTTGATGTCATTTCCATTCCCTCGGCAAGGAATGGATTTTTGATTGTCTCCGGGATCCATCCCCGGTCAAGCAGTTGTTGGTTCAGCAAACTGCGCTGAACTTTATTGGCTGAACCGGTTGGTATTTTACTGGCTTTATACAGAATAGTGGGCAGTTTGAATGGTTTTATTTTTTCTTTTAAAGCGGATCTCAGATCTTTCAAACCAATGGCTGGTTCTTCGTCGCTGACGATTACTGCACCGACATTTTCGTAACCTTTGTTATTGGGGTACGGGAAAACCGCAACGTCTTTTATATTCCCCAGCGATAGAATGGCTTCCTCAACTTCATACGGCGATACCTTTTCGCCGCCCCGGTTTATTAGTTCTTTGATTCTACCAGTGAGGAAAAGGTAGCCGTCGTCATCAATATAGCCGATATCACCGGTTCTAAACCACCCCTCTACGAAAGTGTCCCGGTTCAGTTCTGGATCATTCTCATAGCCTGGAAATACACCAGGCCCTTTTACCAATACCTCATTATCTAGGATTTTTATTGACTGGAAGACCGGGCATCCTACCGATCCATTCTTATACCCTTTAGGGACTTGGGTGGTTGAAGCTATTACACCCACCTCGGTCAAGCCATAAATATCGCGCAGTTGGGCATTGAAGAGCTTTTCAATGCTCTGCTTTAGATGAGAGGGGAGCGGTGCTCCCATCACTGAAATATTTAAACGATGTTGGGGAGTGTATTCGAGAACGTTCTTTTCGAAATATTCGTACAAGGCCAACATACCCGCCGGCTGAAAATTCAGGTGGGTGATCGGAAATCTTAACAGGATATCGGCCATCCGTTTGGGATACACACCATCGGTATAGATCATCTGGCTGTTGGAGATAAGAATTCTCAGGGCAGCTCTAATCGCAATGGCCAGGTGCAATTTAACCACCAGTAACTGGATCGAGTTTTCGGTGTATCCATAATTTTGAGCTTCAATCTCCAATGATTCGGCCAGGTTACGGTATAGTACAGGTACAATTTTAGGTTTGCTGGTGGTCCCGGAAGTGGTGAAAATAAATGCTGTCTGGTCATTCTTGTATTCCTGACTAGATGGAATGCGGGACTGATATGACAAATCGAATTTGATCGCAATCGGGGGGACAGTTTCTGGAACCCCCAAGGTTATTACACCTATTCCAGCAGCAACGGCAGCCTCGATTGCCGGTGTGGCCGCCTGGTCGCACACCAGGTAATCGACACTCAGCAGATTAAAATATTCCGTATATTGTGCTTCAGTCAGTTCCGGGTCCAAGGGAACACAAGTACTGCTTTCCATCAGTCCTACGGTCAAGGGTACAATCAGCAGACTGTTGCTGGTGATCAAGGCTACTCTTTCGTGAGGTTCAATATTTAATTGCGAAAGAACAGCTTGGGTCTGATCCTTGAGTGCGATCAGTTCCCCATAGGTCAGCACCTCGCCGCTGAACAACTGCAGAGCAGTTTTTCCAGGGTCTTTGGCATTTTTAGTTATTAACTCGGAAATATAATTCCTGCCAGTCATCATTCACATTCCGCCCTAACCATGATTCAACTCTAAAATACATATCAAAAAGAGACCCTGTCGGGATCGTTTATAACATACCCATCAATCTCCACACCGGTATGCAAGCCCACAATGATACTATGGTCCAGATCATCACGAAGACCGACATCTTTACCGCCCTGGGAAAACTGGGATAATCACCGCCGTCCGCCGCACCATAGGCACAAAGGAAAGGTATGCTTTGAGGCAAAACGTTCCAGGTACAAATCGGTACGGCGCAGGCAAAACCAACGATCCAAGGGTTGATCCCCGCTTTCAAGGCGACAGGCAACAATAATAGAAAAAACATGGAGGTGGTCAAGGTCTGAGAGATGACTACCATTCGAACAATATAAATGACTATACAGAGCAGGGCCAGGAATAGTCCGGTATGATTCATTATCGGAATCAGGTAAGGCCCTACAACTTTGGCTATCCATTTATCAATATTGACCGCTGAGATGATGCTGCTCATGGATAACACAAAACCGCAGAATATCATCGTTCCCCAAGGCAACATGGTGTTTATAGCTTTTTTGCCGGCATTGACTACGATTAGAAGTACTACAAACCCAGCCAGGGCGATTACCCCATTATCGAGATGAAGCTGCTGTCCAAATATCCACATTAACAGCACTGCTATCAGGACAAGGATCGATATCTTTTGTTTGGGGTTCATCGGGCCTTCAATAATGTCGCCCCTGGTGGCAAGTTCTTTTATGGCTTCATCCACATCGTCCGGACCGGGTTTATAGAGGAACAGGTTAGCCAGGTAGCATCCCACCAGCATAACAATGCCGAATACCATTGAGTTAAGGAACCATTTGGTCCAGGTAAATTCGCCCAGGTATTCCTTTGGACTCAAGCCTGCCAATAGGGGGCCGGAAACTGCACCGCTAAGAAAGATAATACCGAGGACTCCCACCGGTACCCAACCGGCAATAAACAAGCCCGTGGCTGCTCGGCTCTTGGGCTTATAGCCCATCTCCTTGCCAATGGCGGTTGAAAGCAGGGACATGATTATGCCTTTGGCTGAACCGCTGGGCATGGTGGGAGATAAGATCATTCCTGCCAAATATAACGCGGTAACTCTTCCTCTAAAAGTATCCGGGAATCTGCCAATTACCGCTTTGCCGATACGGTTCAATACCCCGGTTGAGCTAAGTATTCCACCCATCCCAAAGGCCCCTAACAGCAATATCCAGGTGCTGTTGGAGAAACCGGAAAATGTGGTTTTGAAATCTGTTACACCCAGCACTGAGACCAAAACGAGTCCGCACATGCCAGCCACGTATTCATCCAATAGATTCACAGAAATGAAGTAGATCACTCCTGCCAATATAGCCAGACATCTCATTGAAGCTGTCCCTAAACCTTCCGGGGGGCGGAGTAACGCTATGCCTATCACCAAAATCAGGCCAATTATTACCTTAATCCAAAACGAAGTGGTATATTTTGCACTATCCATGGAGCACCCCTTGCCAAATAATTTTGCGGTTGGTCATAGGTTATATGAACTGGTTGAACAAGTTTCCAGAACGATGTTGATTTCTCCGGCTGTATAGGCAGCGTACTCGGGTTTGACAAAATCATCGTGTTTGCAGTCGGTTTCGATTAGTTTGAATTCTCCGGATAAAGACTTCCAGAATAGATAGGAAGGATTTCTTTTAAGTTTGTTCTGAAGAGCCCTGAAATAGATGACCTTACCAGATAGTCGGTTAGGACGGTGGTTGGAGATAATAGATCTCAAGAAAACCGATTGCCGGTCCGGGGCAGAATCTGTAACATCCCATTTCTTTTCAAACCTGCCAGTATCTTTATGCCCGATTCTTGAAGCCAGCTCCGGCTGGATGAATTCCCTATACAATGTCCCCACTTTTTTGCGGGCCAGTTTTGGCCATTGGGCTACCGGGATCTGCTTTATATTGAGGAGAGTCCCGCGGGTTGAATAATGTACTGACATGTCCCTTATTTGTTTTTGGGAATATGTATCCATCATAAACACGATAACCTGGAATCCGCGTTCGGCTAAAACAGAACCTACTTCAAAGGCAATCTGGCCGCCTACGCTCAACCCGGCCAGGTAATATGGACCGGTTTCACTCACCATCTGGATTTCCCGGGCGTAGGCCAGAGCCACATCCCTCATACTTGTTGTGGGGCTCCAGGCTTCCTTGAGTAAATTGAGATTTAAACCGTATACCGGGTGCTCCTGATTTAAATTATCGACCACGTGATGATAGGTAACAACATCCCCGGAACGTTCATGAACAAAGAAGATTGGTGTCTTGGAACCACCCAGCCTGAAAGGGACCAGGTGGTTATACGGATTGAATTTAGGGGTTTCGTCAACCAGGGCAGCCAGCTCTCGGATGGTAGATTTGGCGAAGAAATCATTGACCGGCAGCATGCATCCGAACTTGGCCTCTATGGAGGCCAGCACTTCAGCGGCACTTAAGGAATCCCCCCCGATGTCAAAGAAATTATCGTCTAAAGAAATAAATTCTTGCTCTAAAATGCCTTTCCAGATCTCATGGATGACATATTGGGTGGAGGTAAAATCATCTTCGGCGATAAACGATGCTCCGGCCAGCGATTCTGCGTCATAACCCAAAGACTGCAACTGTTCATAAAGGAGATTGCGTTGTACCTTATTGGCTGAACTGACCGGGATCTGATCGACTCTATACAGAATCGTCGGCAACTTAAAAGGTTTGATTTTATCCTTCAAAGCGGACCTTAATTCCCTTAAACCGGGGAGGTTTTCCGAGTCGCTTACGATGACTGCGCCAACGTTTTCGTAACCCTTACTATTAGGATAGGGGAAAACGCAGATATCCTTTATATTTCCGAGCCCCCTGATTGCCTTCTCGACCTCGTGGGGAGATACCTTTTCACCGCCCCTATTGATCAGTTCCTTGATTCTGCCGGTTATAAAGAGGTAGCCGTCATCGTCCAGGTACCCGGCGTCACCGGTGCGGAACCATCCTTCGACAAAGCTGGCCTCATTGGCTTGTGGATTGTTTTCGTAGCCGTGAAAAACGCAGGGACCACTGATCTGCACCTCCCCATCATGGATACGAATTTCAACACCTACCGGGGCTCCTACCGAGCCTTGCTTATACCCTTGGGGCGCTTTATATGTTGAGGCGATAAGCCCCGCTTCAGTCATTCCGTAAGCATCGATCACCTGAGCATTGAAGTGCCGCTCAATGTTGTTCTTTAACTGCATAGGCAGCGATGCCCCCGCTAATATAGTATTCATTCTATGCTTGCGTCCACAAGGGATATTATTTTTCTCCATGTAGTCAATCAGGGCAATCATCCCGGCCGGTTGGAAGATAAAATCGGTGATTGGGTATTTTTGCAGGGCAGCCACGATACGCGACGGATATGCCCCATCAGTATAGATGACCATGCCATTGGTTATCAGAGAAATTAAAGCCTGAAAAATCGCTATTTCATAGTAAAATTTAATCGGCAGCAATTGAATCGAATCTTTACCGAAGTCATGGTATGAAGCTCTTATATTTATACTTTCTACAATATGATTGTAAATTCTAGGAACCACCTTCGGTATGCTGGTAGTACCCGAGGTTGTGTAAACACATGCGATTAGATCGCTCTTGTAGGGTTGATTACTAACTAACCGGGACTCAGCTGCCAGCCGGATATCTACCGTACCCTTCTGCAACATCTGGAAATTGATTATTCCAATTCCCTGAATTGTGGCAGCATCAACCGCAGTTCCGGTTTCCACATCACTCATCAGGTAATCAATACCCAGGAGTTCAAAATGTTCCAGGTACTGCTGGACATTCCAGGTCGGATCCAGAGCGGCGAGGGTTGCAGTTTCTATGACCCCTAGCATTATGGGGAAGGTCAAAGGATTGCCGGAAACGAATGCGATCCTTTGGTGAGGTTTGATATCGAACCGTTCAAGAGTAACTTTGGTTTGCCTAATTAACTGAATCAATTCACCATAGGTCAAAACCTCGCCCGAGTATAATTCAATGGCTGTTTTGGTGACGTCGGTAATTTGGGAAGAAATCAAATCAGTAATTTTTTGCCGGCGCTCTTTCATTTCACAACACCTCATAATATTAGCTGCTTATGGTTTACTACAAATTTTCCGATTCAGCTATTGTTTCTCCGCCAATAGCCCCAGCATATTCGGGATATGCTCCTGCTGCTTTTTTCCCCGACGTTCGCCATAACCCGGGTGGTTGCTTGGATAATTACAGTAATTTTGTCCTAAAAGCAACCATTCAACAGA
>JBEHWJ010000020.1:0-25312 GCA_040217755.1 Syntrophomonadaceae bacterium
ACTCTGCACATGACCCAGGATACCCAAGGCGGGCCACAATTTGACGGCAGCGTCTCCGAGCCAGCTGCCGATGATGCCTCCCATAACCATCAGCAGCAACAGCAATTGCCATCCCGGATAGGTACGCGTCCTCCCTGCCACCTGGGTCCCCCCGTCACATTTTTTCAAGTTTAGCACTTGTAAGGGTCAAAAACAAGGCGATAAGAAAGGAGGCGGCCCCTCAAACCAGCCTCCATGGTATGTTCTAGTGGTTGTGGGAAAGATTGAAACTAAGAACCTTCAGGTTGACGGCCAGGTCGACATTCCTCAATAACACATCCGGGGGCACCCGCAGCACTTGCGGTGAAAAATTCAGGATCGCCCCTACCCCGGCTGCGACCAGGCGGTCGGTTATGTTCTGGGCCTCGGCTGCCGGGACCGTGATGATGCCGATATTTATATCCCTCTCCTGGACCAGGGCCTCCAATTTATCCAGCGGATCCACTACCACCCCGGCCAAGTCTATCCCGATTCGCTTGACGTCCACATCTAAAATTGCCCTGATCGAGAATCCCCTCTGTCTGAATCCCTCATAAAGGGCCAGGGCCGAGCCGAGCTTGCCAGCACCGATGATAGCCAGATTCCATTCTTTGTTCAGACCGAGGATATTGGTCAGGTTGCCGAGCAGTTCGTTGACCCGGTATCCTACTCCCCGGGTACCAAACTCACCGAAATAGGCCAGGTCCTTGCGAACCTGGGCGGAGCTGACCCCGACACTGTTGGCGATCTCCTCGGAGGAAACTGTCTCGACACCCGCCTTCCTGAGGTTACTCAGTTGGCGCGAGTATATGGAAAGCCGGATGACAGTAGCTTCCGGAATCTTGTATGCCTTCAAAACCCCCCACCCCCCTTTGTTATAAATATCACTATCTCTATTATCTATTTAAATAGGCAAATTGGCAAAAGGATTCTAAAATAAAAAACTCCGCCTTCATCCCGGCGGAGGGTTCCTAATTCTTATTCAGCTATATTTTCTAACCGTTCAGGAGTCGGTAGAACAGTATGGCTACCAAAGCCGCCGACGGTATGGTCAGAAACCAGGCTATAACTATCTGGCGAGCGATGTTCCACCTGACACCCTTGATCCGTTTGGCTGCCCCCACGCCCATAATGGCAGAAGACACCACATGGGTGGTGCTGACCGGTATTCCCAGCAGACTGGCCCCGTAAAGGACCGTTGAAGAAGTAAAATCCGCGGCAAATCCGTTAATCGGCTCGATCCGGAATATCTTACCCCCCATGGTGCGAATTATACGCCATCCCCCAAAAGCGGTGCCGGCAGACATAGCCATCGCGCAAGCGATTTTAACCCATAAGGGAACCGTAAAGGTGGGTATCATCCCCGCCCCCAATAAACTCATCGTTATAATACCCATTGACTTCTGGGCATCATTGGAACCATGGGCAAAAGAAGTGGTGCAGGCGGTCAGCACCTGGAGGCTGCGGAACCTGAGGTTTATCCGGACCGGTGATGATTTTCGGAATATCCAAAACAAGGTGGTCATCACCGCACTGCCCAATACCAACCCCATAATTGGGGAAGTGACCAGGCCCAGGACTATTTTCAGAAAACCATGCCAGATCACGGCACCAGAGCCGCTGTGGGCTATAACCGCCCCCACCAGCCCACCGATCAGGGCATGGGAAGAACTGCTGGGAATCCCAAAATACCAAGTAAACACATTCCAAAATATGGCCCCGATCAAGGCCGACAATATGACCAGGGGTACAACGTCGGCCTCGGCGACGATGTTCTTGCCGATGGTAGCGGCAACAGCCGTACCGCTGATAGCACCCAGGAAATTAAAGGTGGATGCGACGATAATCGCATTACGAGGTGATAATGCCTTGGTGGAAACCGAAGTGGCGATCGCATTGGCAGTATCATTAAAGCCGTTGATATAGTCAAACAGAAGGGCAAACAAGGTGATCACGATTACCCAGCCGACACTGAATACTTCCACGCTAAACATATTTTACCGCAATTCCTTTTAATACGTTGGCTACATCCTCGCAGTTATCAAGGGTGGTCTCCAGGTGTTCGTAGATCTCCTTCCATTTCAGCATGTATACCGCATCATCGGTCTGTTCGAACAGACGGGCGACTCCAGCCCGGTAGAGGTTGTCGCCCTCATGCTCATGACCTCTGATCTTTTCGCAGCTGTCGATGATGGCCTGATGGTTGTTTTTCACGTTTCTCAGCATCAGCACCGCATTTTGTATTTCATTGGAGGCCTCATCCAGGACGTTGACCAGGGCCGGGATGAACCTCTCCTTGGGCTGTTCGCATTTATATATGACCATCTTCTCCATGGTCCCCTGGATGTGGTCCAGGACCTGATTCAGGGATTCAGACAGGCCCATAATATCTTCGCGATCAAAAGGAGTGATAAAAGAGTGATTTATTTGGTCCATAACATCGGCAAAAATCTGGTCGCCGCGGTGTTCTACCTTGTTAATACGTTCCAGGTTGGCATTTTTATCGCCGCGCTCGGCAAAATACCCCTTAAGTATCTGGGTAGCTTCGCAGATAGCGGCGGCCTGTTCCTCAAAATAACCAAAAAACTTAACTTCTTGAGGCTTGAACCTAAACGGCAAGACGGTAATCCCCCTATCTTAAATCGTTACCATGTTTATTATAGCAGTAGTTGGTGTTCAAGTTAATAATGGGCAAATTATTTAACGAATATCCGGCGGGCCCGATCGATGACATAAAAAGAACCGGTTATGACCATATATTCACTGCCGGTGAGGACGCCCACCGCCCGCTCAACCGCCAGTTCTATATTCTCCGCTACTTCAATCCGGATCATGGGGAAGTCGCGCTGCCATATCTGGCCTACCTCCTGCCAGGCCTGACTCCTGGAACCTTGCGGGCGGGTAACCACCACCGCCCGGGTATTCTCAGCCAGGGCCGCCGCTATCCCGGTCCGTTCTTTATCGTCCAAAAGTCCCAGCACCAGCACCTTGCCTCGTCCCGGCAGCAAATCGTTGAGGGATTCGGCCAGGGCCCGGGCTCCTTGAGGATTATGGGCGGCGTCCACGATCACCAGGGGTGACTGGTTTACAATCTCCAGGCGTCCCGGAATGCGCACCCCGGCCAGGGCTGAACGGATACTGTCCGCATCGATCGCCAGGCCTTGATCCCTCAATACCAGCAGGGCCCGCATCGCCACCGCCAGATTGCGCAGTTGATAAGTACCGGGCATGGCAAAGGCCAATCCCTTAAGTTGCAGGCCGGGACCATCCAGGTCTACGGTTTGACCCTGCAGGGTGGCCGGACCGGAGGGGATGACCTTTATATCGTCGCTGTGGTACAAAGGGGATTGCAATGCCCGCGCCGTTTCGCTTATGACCTGCAGGGCCTCTGAGTTTACCGCGCCAACTACGACCGGCACCCCAGGTTTTATTATGCCCGCTTTGTTGGCGGCTATCTCACCCAGGGTATCTCCCAGAAAAGCGGTATGGTCGAAATCTACCCCGGTTATCACCGCCACCTGGGGGGTGATAACGTTGGTGGAATCGTATGTCCCGCCCATCCCTACCTCCAAAACCGCCAGGTCGACCTGCTGTTGTTGGAAATATCTAAAAGCGGCGGCGGTCAGGACTTCGAATTCGGTCGGGTGTCCCTCCCCCCTGTGCAGCATGATCTGGATGTGGCCGTCAATTTCGTCCAGGATGGAGCCCAGCTGGGCGGCGCTGATATTTACTCCATCGATGGAGATCCTTTCCAGGTAGGAATGCAGATGGGGCGAGATAAATCGCCCCACCCGGCAGCCAGTCTTACTCAATATTTCTGCGATAATCAGTGAGGTCGAACCCTTGCCATTGGTTCCGGCGATATGCACATACTGGAGATTGTGCTGGGGGTTACCCATGGCATCCAGCAGGCTTACGATCCTCCCCAGGCCTGGTTGGCTGCCAAACCTGGTTAGGCGATGCAACCGTTGTTCTATTGGGCTTTGAATATCTGCAGACGTTGCAGCAAACCTTCTCTCCGTGTACCGGCTTCGTCCGCCCGGGACCGTTCCTTGGTTATGACCTCGGGCGGAGCTTTGGCCAGGAATTTCTCGTTCTTTAGCTTGGCCTCGGTTTTAGCTATCTCCTGATCGATGTTTTTGAGTTCCTTCTCGAGTCGGCTCACCTCTTTGCCGACATCGATGACGCCTTCCAGGGGCACATATATCTGGGCAAAGGACAACAATGCGGATACGGCCTGGCGCGGTGTCTTTTCTATCTTCTCCACCACGGTCAAATCGCCCACCCGGGCCAAGTCCCGGACATAGGCGCCGTTGGCCTGGAAGAGTCCAACCACATCGGGATCCGGTGCCGTCATGATAACTTTTATGGCCGTCCCGTGGCTGAGGTTAAATTCCGCCCGGATATTGCGGATGGCCCGAATAACTGCCATGACCATCTGCATCTGTTCCAGGGACCTGGGGTCGAGCCGGTCGGGGGCGGCCTGGGGCCACCGCTCCACCATCAAGGCGGGACCATGCCCGGGCAGGTACTGGTATATCTCCTCGGTTATAAAAGGCATGAAGGGATGCAGTAACTTCATGGTCTCCGTCAAGACCGTATTGAGCACGTTCTGTACTACCACCCGGTCCCTGGAGTTGCTGGGGTTAAACAGCCGCGGTTTGGACAATTCAATGTACCAGTCGCAGAATTCATCCCAGATGAAATCATACATGCGGCGGGCGGCCTCGCCCAGTTCGTAAGCTTCCAGCAGCTCGGTAATCTCGGTTATCTTCTGCTGCAGGCGGCCCAGTATCCAACGGTCGGCCAGGGGCAACTCCTCCGGGGCTGCATCCACCGGTGTATAGCCCTCCAGATTCATCAGCACAAAGCGGGCGGCATTCCAGATCTTATTGGCGAAATTGCGGGTGTTCTCCACCTTGTCCCATTGGAAGCGCACATCGTTGCCCGGAGTCACACCGGTTATCATGGAGAAGCGCAGGGTGTCGGCCCCGTATTTCTCGATCACTTCCAGGGGGTCGACCCCGTTGCCCAGTGACTTGCTCATCTTACGCCCCAGGGCATCCAGGATAAGGCCGTGGATATTCACCTCACGGAAGGGCACCTGCCCGGTATTCTCGATGCCCGAGAATATCATCCGCGCTACCCAGAAGAAGATGATGTCGCGGCCGGTCACCAATACGCTGGTGGGATAGAATGTCCGCATATCATCGGTGTCATCCGGCCAACCCAGGGTGGAAAAGGGCCAGAGGGCGCTGGAGAACCAGGTATCCAGCACATCTTCGTCCTGTTGCAGCTGGCTCGAGGCACAGCTGGGACAGACGGTGGGATCCTCCCGGCTGCAGATGATCTCCCCGCAATCCTGGCAGTACCATACCGGGATGCGGTGCCCCCACCACAGCTGCCGGGAAATACACCAATCGCGGATGTTTTCCATCCAGTTGATATATACACGGGTGAAGCGTTCGGGGATAAACTTTATCTCCCCGTTGACAACTTTCTCTATAGCTGGTTCGGCCAGTGGCTTCATCTTTACGAACCACTGCAGCGATACCATGGGTTCGACCACCGTATCGCAGCGCTGGCAATGGCCCAGGGCGTGCTGGTGATCTTCAGTCTTAAGCAGATATCCCCCCGCCTCCAGGTCTTTGATCACCTGGAGGCGAGCCTCATAACGGTCCAACCCAGCGTAGGCTGCCCCGGCATTTTCGTTCATACGGGCATCGGGGCTCATAACGTTGACACTCTCCAGGTTATGGCGCAATCCCATCTCAAAGTCATTGGGGTCGTGGGCGGGGGTGACTTTAACCGCTCCGGTGCCAAACTCACGGTCGACATAAGCGTCGGCGAAGATGGGTATGATCCGGCCTACCAGCGGCAGGACAACATACTTACCGACCAGGTGGGTATACCTTTCATCATCGGGATGGACTGCCACCCCGGTATCGCCCAGCATCGTCTCCGGCCTGGTGGTGGCCACCACCAGGAATTCATCTGAATCCTGGATAGGATACTTCAGATGCCAAAGGTGCCCGTCGCTGTCGGCGTGCTCCACCTCTATATCCGAGATAGCGGTATGGCAGCGGGGACACCAGTTGATTATATAGTCGCCGCGGTAGATCAGACCTTTCTCATAGAGCCGGACAAAGACCTCCCGCACCGCCCGGGAGCAACCTTCGTCCATAGTGAAGCGTTCCCGGCTCCAATCGCAGGAAGAACCGAGCAGGCTGAGCTGCTGGGTGATGCGGTCGCCATACAGCCGCTTCCACTCCCAGATCCTCTCCAAGAATTTTTCCCGGCCCAGGTCGTACTTGCTGAGACCCTCCGCAGCCAGGCTCTCCTCGACCCTGGCCTGGGTGGCTATCCCGGCGTGATCGGTGCCCGGCAGCCAGAGGGTGTTGTAACCCTGCATCCGCCGCCAGCGGGTCAGGATATCCTG
Organism: Syntrophomonadaceae bacterium; assembly: GCA_040217755.1. GTDB lineage: Bacteria > Bacillota > Syntrophomonadia > Syntrophomonadales > Syntrophomonadaceae > PHAA01. Next base: position 6,458 of record JBEHWJ010000020.1, read on the forward strand.
GAGGGTATTGTCCAGGGCATGCCCCAGGTGGAGCTGCCCGGTAACATTGGGGGGAGGCATAACGATAGAATAATGAGGCTGGCTAAGATCACCGCTGGGCAGGAAATAATTTTGTTGTTTCCAGTAATCGTACCATTTGCCTTCTACCTGGGCGGGATCGTATACACTGGCCAGATTGCTGCCGATAGCCATAAAACAGTCCTCCTCAAATCAAGCCTCATTCTTCTTAACTGGTCACCAATACTGCCAACTCCAGGGGGTCTACCTGCTGGCCTTCCTTGAATACCCTCATGTTGCCGCCGGAGATGTCGTCGATGACCATCACCTGGCCCTCCACCCGGCCGAATTCAAACTTGATATCGTAAAGCTCCATCCCCTTGGCAGCCAGGTCATCCTTGATGACACGCGCCACTTTGCGGGTCATGTCGGTGATCAGGGCGAATTCCTCATGGGTCATCAATCCCAGCTGCACCAATGATTCCTCATTTATGGGCGGGTCGCCCCGCTCATCGTCTTTCACGGTTACCTCCACCAGTTCGTCGAGATCCTGTCCCTTCCTGGCATAGCGGGCATAGCGTTTCAGGAAACTCCCGTAGACTTTAAACCGGCAGATTATCTCCAAACCATCCCCGAAGGTGATCGCCGGTTTGACGGTCATGGTATTGTCTGCCAGATTGGAGTCTATATAATGGGTAGGGATCCCTTTTTGGCGGAGCAGTTGGAAATAGTAGCTGGACATGCGCAGAGATGCGTTGCCCATCCCCTCCAGGGTTCCCATCAGGCTGTTGGAACCGGGATCGATCTGCCCGTTCTCCCCGGTGACATCGTCTTTCATCTTGAGCAGGTAGTTGCCGTCATCCAGTCTGAATACGCTCTTGGTCTTGCCTTCATATACGTGCTGCATCGGATGCCTCCCAATTTATACATAATTGTTCCCATCTTGAAACCGGCTCTAAACCCATTTCCCACAAGGTGTCCCAGTTTATTTAGATTCTACTTAAAACGACAAACCCTTTGCAAGTCGATGTTGAGGTTTCTTGTCTGGAGGGGACCCCTGTGCTAAGCTATTTAACGAAATATGAACGCCCACCGGGATGGTAGGATACTAAGGAGGCATACCATGAAGAGAGCCAAAATCGGCAGAAATGATCCCTGTCCATGCGGGAGCGGCAAGAAATTCAAAAACTGCTGCCTGGTACTGGAAAGTATGAGCCCAGCCGGTGCCGCACCTTTCGACCGTTACAATACCCTCATGGCGTCGCTGAAGATGAAACTCGATCAGAATTATGAAGCCCCCATCAGGAAGGTCCGCAAGCCCATGCAGGAGAGGTTCCTGCGCCTGAGTTGCGACCGGGCCCTTCCCCGCGAGCAGGAATCGGTTTTCTCCGACTGGCTCTGGTTCGATATGACCGACAGTGAAGGCATGACCTTCGGCCGCGAGTATATAAGCGAACATGGCGATTACATGGAAGAGCCGCTGCGCGAGTGCTTGGAGGCATTAAATGATTCTTTTCTGTCGGTTTATTCCATCGAATCTTCGCAAGGCGAGACTCTGCGGTTGCGGGATTTTTTCACCGGCGCCGCCCGGGAGGTAATGCTCAAAGAACCGCTGGAGCTTGATACGGAACAGGCGCCCCCGCTGCTGCTGGGGAGATTGGCCTCGATGCCAGGGGGCACGGTGTTTTCCGGGATGATATTGATGCTGGGCGATGATAAGGGACAGGGCGATTTTATCCGGCGGCATGCGGAATATTGGCATGACATCCGCCCGGATGTATCCATACCGGACCTCTGCAAACAATACGGTGAGGTGCTGTTTGGCCTGTTCGATCATGCCAGCCACAAGAGTACCCTGGCTTTGAACGACATCCGTTATCTCCCCGGCGGAAATCAGGCGGCGCAACTATCCGCCTTGATCAGCCGGACTAACGCAATTATTCCGGTCCACAATACTTCCGGCACCGCCTGGTATGAGTTCAAAGAAAGCCTGGGGCCGGCCCGGGTGGGGGTAAGTGACCGAGGACACCTGGTTTTCTATGCCGACGTGGTCGATGATATTTTAAAAGCCGAAGAGATGCTTGATTTCAAAAATAACGGCTGGCAAATCGTGAACAGCCTCTTGCTCTTTACTCCCCCGCCGCAAGAGTTGGGCGATATCTGGTATGAGGTTATCCGGGAGCGGGAGACTGAACGGTGGCTGCATACCGTTCACCAGGAGCTGGATAACAAAACCCCGGCCCAGGTTCTGGCCGAGGCAGGGGGAAAAGAGCGTTTGCTCCAGTTGTTGGACGCGTTTGCGGAAAGTGCCGCCGAGAACCAGCTCAGCCTGGATCTGGTCAATTATATGCGGGCCCGGGTGGCTTGAGGTCTAGGTAGCCGTATCGGCATCGTCGCCGGGGTTAAGCGCGGCAGCGATCTCCTCCAGCAGTTCTTCCCGGCCGGCGCCGGTCTGGGCGGAAAAATAGAGCGGCTCCTGCTCCAAATCCATGCTTTTCCTGACCATGGCCAGGTTTTGCACGCGGGCCCCCCGGGATATCTTGTCGGCCTTGGTGGCCACTACCAGCAGGGGTATCCCCGTCTGTTGCAGCCACTCCTTCATTAGAAGATCATTTTCACTGGGCGGATGGCGGATATCGACCAATTGGATAACCCCGTGCAGCTGGGCCCTTTTCTGCAAATAGGCCTCAATCATCTTGCCCCAACGATCCTTTTCCGCCCGGGCTGCCTTGGCAAAACCGTAACCAGGCAGGTCCACCATATAAAATTTCTCATTGATAAGATAGTAATTGATGGTACGGGTCTTACCCGGGGTGGAGCTGGACTTGGCCAGGTTCCTGCGATTGGTAAGGCGGTTGATAAGCGATGATTTGCCCACATTGGAGCGACCCACCAGAGCTATCTCCGGCAGGTCGTCGGCGGGCAGCTGTTCGGTTTTCACATAACTGCCGATATATCTGGCTTGCTTTATCTGTAATGCCATGCTCTACTTTTCAACCGCGACCAGGGCGGTATCCAATACCTCATCCATGTGGCTGACCAAGACGAAATGCATTTTCCTTTTCACATTGGCGGGTATTTCATCCAGGTCCTTCTTGTTTTCCGCCGGAAGAATAACCGTGTCGATCCCGGCCCGGTGGGCGGCCAGGGTCTTCTCTTTCAATCCCCCGATGGGCAGGACATTGCCCCGCAGGGTTATCTCGCCGGTCATGGCGATATCGTGTCGCACCGGCCGGCCCGACATGGCCGAAGCCAGCGAGGTGGCCATGGTTATGCCCGCCGAAGGCCCATCTTTGGGAATAGCCCCTTCCGGGACATGGATATGGATATCATATTCCTCCAGGGTTTCCTTGCTGATCCCCAGATCGTCAGCTTTGGAGCGGACGTAAGTCAGGCCCGCCTGGGCCGATTCCTTCATGACGTCCCCCAGTTTGCCGGTCAGGGTAAGCCGGCCTTTGCCGCGGATCAATGCCACTTCGATCGATAAAATATCGCCGCCGGCATCGGTCCAGGCCAGACCGGTGGTGACGCCTACCTGGTCCTTCTGTTCGGCGGTCCCAAAACGATATTTCGGGGTCCCCAGGTATTTCTCGATGCTGGTGACGGTGATATTCATAGCCAGATTGCGGTCCTTGACCACCTGGCGGGCTATCTTCCGGCATATCGAAGCGATCTGCCGCTCCAGGTTTCTTACCCCGGCTTCCCGGGTATATTCCCGGATAATCTTGCGTAAGGCGGCTTCGGAGAAGGTTATATTGTTGGTCTTCAGGCCATGTTCCTTGATCTGCTTGGGGACCAGGTGCCCGAGAGCGATGTTGAGTTTATCCTCCTCCGTATAACCGGATATCTCTATTACCTCCATCCGGTCCAGCAGCGGTCGGGGTATATTGTAGGCCGAGTTGGCGGTGGTTATAAACATGACCTTGGACAAATCGAAGGGTATCTCCAGGTAGTGGTCGCTGAAGGTGTTGTTCTGCTCGGGATCCAGCACCTCCAGCAGGGCCGAAGCCGGATCACCCCGAAAATCGGTGGTCATCTTGTCAATCTCATCGAGCAGGAATACCGGGTTGCGCGAACCGGCCTGTTTCATACTGTTTAAAATCCGGCCCGGCATCGAGCCCACATAGGTGCGGCGATGCCCCCTGATCTCGGCCTCGTCCCGCACCCCGCCCAGCGACATGCGCACGAACTTGCGGCCCAGCGAACGGGCAACCGATTTGCCCAATGAGGTCTTGCCTACTCCGGGCGGGCCGACCAGGCAAAGGATGGGGCCTTTTATCTTTTTGGCCAGCTTGCGGATGGCCAGGTACTCCAATATCCTCTCTTTGGGTTTATCCAGACCGTAGTGGTCTTCGTTCAGGATCTTCTCGGCCAGGTCCAGGTCGATGCGGTCCCGGGTCTCGACCGACCAGGGCAGCGATAGGGCCCAGTCCAGGTAATTCCTGACCACCACCGCTTCCGCTGAAGAGGAGGGCATCTTCTCCAGCCTCTCCAACTCCTTGTTTATCTTCTCCAGCGCCTCTTTGGGCAGGGCGGCCTTCTCGATCCGGTCCTTTATCTCCTCTATTTCCGCAGCCCTTTCATCTTTTTCGCCCAGTTCTTTCTGAATGGCTTTCATCTGCTCGCGCAGGTAATACTCCTTCTGGGTCTTCTCCATCTGCTTGCGCACCCGGATGTTTATCTTGCGCTCCAGTTCCAAGACTTCCATCTCTTTGGCCAGGATCTCGCAGGCATAATTGAGCCGCTTGCCGACTTCCATCTGCTCCAGGACCATCTGCTTCTCAGGTATGCGCAGGTTCAGATGGGAGGCGATAACATCCGCCAGGCGGCCGGGCTCCTCAATGGCCACCACCGAGACTACCGTTTCCGGCGGTATCTTCTTGCTCATACGTACATACTGTTCAAACTGGTATACCACGGTCCGCATCAAGGCTTCAGTCTCCGCATCCTTGGCAACCGGTTCGTTCTTGAACTCCTCGATGCTGACTTTCATATAATCGTCATCGGCCAGGAAGGCCTTGATCCGAGCCCGGTACAGACCTTCGACCAACACCCGCATGGTGCCCCCCGGCATTTTCAGCACCTGCCTGATCTCCGCCACCGTGCCCACTTCGTAGATGTCGTCTTCGCTGGGTTCATCGGTCTGGGCTTCTTTCTGGGTAGCCAGGAATATCTCCTTGGAACCCAGCATGGATTCCTCAATGGCATTGATAGATTTTTTGCGGCCTACATCCAGGTGGATCACGGTATAGGGAAATACCAACAACCCGCGCAGGGGCAGTATCGGTATTTCCCGGTAATTTTTATTATTTTGCTCCATAAAAACACCCCCAGGCAAGCTTAAGCTTTCCATATAATAAATGCCTGCCGGACAAAGGATTAGGCAATCCCGGGCAGGTCTTGGGCTGCAATGGTAGTTTATTATAGCAGAACTGCTCGTTTTAGTCTACTATAGCCGATTCCAGCACTTCATGTATGTCCCGGACCGCTATCACTTCTATATCGGTCAGGTCGTCGAAGGTATTCAGCCAGTTTTCATGGGGGATCAATACCTTTTGGGCCCCGGCTTTGGCGGCTGCTTCTACCTTGGCGCTCACCCCTCCTACCGGCTTCACCTTGCCGTGGACCGATATCTCGCCGGTCATGGCCACCAGGTTGTTGACCGGCCTGGCTTTGACAGCCGAAAATACCGCGGTGGCTATGGCGATTCCGGCCGAAGGACCGTCCACCGGGGTCCCGCCGGGAAAATTGATATGGATGTCAAAATCACGAATATTTAAGCCACACTGGGCCTGCAGAACAGTCAGTACGCTCTCCACTGCTCCCAGGGCCGTGCTCTTGCGCCGCAGGGTCCTGCCCCCGGAATCCAGTTCCTCGGATTCTACCACCCCCGTCACCCTCCAGGCGCCCTTGCCGGCCGCGGCGGGGGTTATGGCCGCTTCCACTTCGATCAGGGTGCCGATATTGGCGCCCCACACCGCCAGGCCGTTTACCATCCCCACCTGGGGATACTCCTTGACTTTCATCTCCACCCGGGCCGTCAGGTTACCGTTATTGATGACCTTCTGCACTATATCATTAGTCACCCGCTCCGCTTTCTCCACCTGGGACATCCCGGCCACCAGCTGTACCATATTTACCGCCTCCCGGCCGTTGCCGGCGTGCCGGCTGATCTCCTCCACCGCTTTTTCCTCCAGGATAAGGTTCACCTTGGCAGCGGCGTTTTTGGTTATATCGCGTATGCATTGGGGATCCAGGGGCCGGAAAAAAACTTCCAGGCAGCGCGAGCGCAGGGCTGCTGGTATATCGGCCGGCATGCGGGTAGTGGCCCCCACCAGCCGGAAATCAGCCGGCAGCCCATTTTGGAAGATATCGTGGATATGTTTGGGAATATTGCGATCGGCCTCGTTGTAGTAGGCGCTTTCCAGCAATACCTTGCGGTCCTCCAGGACCTTAAGCAGTTTGTTCATCTGCAGGGGATGGAGCTCCCCGATCTCATCGATGAACAATATCCCCCCGTGAGCTTTGGTGCAGGCCCCGGGCTTGGGCTGCGGTATGCCGGCGCTGCCCATGGAACCGGCCCCCTGGTAAATGGGGTCATGCACCGAACCGATCAGGGGGTCGGCTATGTTACGCTCGTCAAACCGGCAGATGGTGGCATCGATCTCGATGAACTTGGCATTTCCTTTGAAGGGCGACAGGGGATTGGCGCAGGCCTCTTCCAGGACCAGGCGCGCAGCCGCGGTCTTGCCTACCCCGGGGGGACCATAGATGATCACATGCTGGGGATTGGGGCCGCATAGGGCAGATCTTAGGATCTCAATACCATCCTGCTGCCCGACGATGTCGCTGAAACTGCCCGGCCGGCTGAGGCTGGACAGGGGCTCACTCAGTTTGACGCTGCGCATCTGCTGCAATTGCCGGTATTCCTTTTCCGCCGACTGGGTTACCACCGTCTTGCGCCCCTGCTGACTCTTCAGTAAATTCCAAAAATAAATTCCGATCACGATACTGAAAAAGAGCTGGATGAGGAAAAATATTCCGCCGTATTGTGCAAAAAAACCGTTCATCAAGTTCGTTCCTTTCGCAACACTTCCGCTCATATTATTCCCGTCAATATTAAGGAGAAGCCCAGTAAAAAAAGGCAGCTTGCGCTACCTTTTCCCAGAACGAATAAATGATGTTAAGCTGTCAACCGGTTTAATTGACTCGACGCTTGGCGTCCACCGTTACCAGCAGCGGTTTCTCCTTTTTGTTGATGACGTCCTTGGTAATTAGTACCTTGGTGATATCGATCCGCGACGGGACTTCGTACATCACGTCCAGCATTACGTCTTCGATGATGGCCCTTAAGCCCCGGGCACCGGTATTGCGCACCATGGCCTCTTCAGCGATGGCCTGCAGGGCCTCAGGCATGAACTCCAGGTCCACCCCATCCAGTTCGAACAGTTTCTTGTACTGTCGGACCAAGGCATTCTTGGGCTCGGTCAGTATTTTCACCAAGGACTCCTTATCCAAAGCATCGAGGCTTACTATGATCGGTACCCGGCCTACGAATTCCGGAATCAAGCCGTAACGGAGCAAGTCCTGGGGCAGAATCATATTGAGTATCTCCCCGATCTTCTTCTCTTCCCGGCTCTTGATATCGGCGCCGAAACCCATCACCTTCTCGCCTACCCGGTTCTGGATGATCTTGTCTATCCCTTCGAAAGCACCTCCGCAGATGAAGAGGATATTGCTGGTATCGATCTGTATAAATTCCTGGTGAGGGTGCTTACGCCCTCCTTGAGGGGGCACGCTGGCTACGGTACCCTCCAGGATCTTTAATAGAGCCTGCTGCACACCTTCTCCCGAGACGTCACGGGTGATACTGGGATTATCGGTTTTGCGGGCTATCTTGTCGATCTCATCTATATAGACTATGCCCTTCTCGGCTTTCTCGATATCATAGTCAGCCGCCTGGATTAGCTTGAGCAGGATGTTCTCGACGTCCTCGCCCACGTATCCGGCTTCGGTCAGGGATGTGGCATCGGCGATGGCAAAAGGAACATTGAGGATCTTGGCCAGGGTTTGGGCCAGCAGGGTCTTGCCGCTGCCGGTGGGGCCAAGCATCATGATATTGCTTTTCTGCAGTTCCACATCATCCATCTTCATGCCCAGGTTGATGCGCTTGTAATGGTTATAGACCGCCACTGCCAATGACTTCTTGGCTGTATCCTGGCCGATCACATACTCATCCAGGGTTTCGCGTATCTCCTGGGGCTTGGGGATATCCCCCATCTTGAAACCGATGTCCTCGGCCAATTCTTCTTCTATTATTTCATTGCATAATTCGATGCATTCATCGCAGATGTATACACCCGGCCCGGCCACCAATTTCTTTACCTGGTCCTGGGTTTTTCCGCAAAAAGAACACTTCAGTTGGCCTTTATCGTCCCCGTATTTATGCATATTACACCTCGCTTTTCGAAGGGCTATTTACAGTATATTACTTATTGCCGCGTTTGGCGAATACTTCATCAATAATACCATATTCCCGGGCTTCAGCAGCAGACATGAAATAATCCCGTTCCGTATCAGCCTGGATGCGGCTCAGGGGTTGGCCGGTCCGCTCCGCCAGTATCCGGTTGAGGTTTTCCTTCATCTGCAGTATACGGCGGGCATGGATCTCGATGTCGGTGGCCTGGCCTTGTGTCCCGCCGGCGGGCTGGTGGATCATGATCTCGGCGTTGGGCAGGGCGAAACGCTTGCCCTTCTCGCCGGCGGCCAGGAGGAAGGCTCCCATGCTGGCGGCCATCCCCACACATATGGTGGAGACGTTGGACTTGATCAGCTGCATGGTATCGTATATGGCCATACCAGAGGTTATGGAACCGCCCGGGCTGTTTATATACAGATTAATGTCCTTATCGGGATTCTCCGCCTCCAGGAACAGCAGTTGGGCAATCACCACATTGGCTACGTTATCGTCGATAGCGCTGCCCAAAAATATTATCCGGTCCTTCAGCAGCCGGGAGTAGATGTCGTAGGAACGCTCTCCCCGGTTGGTCTGCTCTACGACCATTGGTATCAGGTAAGACACTTCGCGGCCCTCCTCGTATCATAGTATTCGTCGTCCCTTTTATATAGTATTCGTTTTAAACCCCGGTTTCCTGTGGTTGCTGGGCAGATTCCTGAGGCTCGGGCGTTTTTTCTCCGGTCGCCGGTCCCATGTCTTCAGCCGTCGGTTCTATCTCGGTGACGATGGCATGGTCGACCAGGTATTGGATTACTTTATCTACCTTCATGTTGTAGCGGATGCGGTCCATTACCCCTTCCATGTTCTGGCGCGCCTGATCGAACTCGACGCCCATCTGCTGGGCGATTTCGGTTATCTGCTGGTCTACTTCTTCATCGGTCAGATCAATACCTTTTTCCTCGATGATTTTTTCCAGCAAGAAATTGGTCTTGGCCTGATGGACGGCCTGGGGCCTCATGTCCTCTTTAAATTCATCGATATTGCTGCGGGTCATCTCGAAATACTGTTCCAGGCTGATCCCTTGGGTGCCGAGGCGTTGTTGGAACTGGTTCAGGATGGTGTCCAGCTGCGCTTCGGCCACTGCCGGGGCTATATCTATCCGGCTCGCTTCCACCGCTTTGTTTACCACTTCATTCTTCTTGGCATCTTCGCGGCGCAACTCCACGGTCTTGATGAGGTTCTGGCGGATATCGTCGACCAATTCACCGATGGTATCGAAATCGCTTATCTCCTGGGCGAATTCATCATCGAGCTCACGCATAACCTTGGTTTCCACCTTGGTAACGGTGGTCTTGAATACCGCGTCTTTGCCCTTCAATTCTTCGGCATGATAATTGTCGGGGAATTTGACCTCGACATCCTTGGATTCACCGGCTTTGAGTCCGACCAGCTGGCTCTCGAAACCCGGGATAAAAGTATTGGAACCCAGTTCCAATTGGTAGCCCTCGCTGGTCCCGCCCGGGAAAGGCTCTCCATCGACGGTGCCGATGAAATCTATCACTACTGTATCGCCCACCTCTGCCGGTGCTTCGATCTTTTCCACCAGCTGGGCATAACGGGAACGCAGATCATCCATGCGGCCGTTGACGTCATCTTCACTCACCGAAAACTTGGGTATGCTTATCTCCAGCCCTTCAAGCTGGCCGATTATGACTTCCGGCTTGACGGCTACTTTGACCTTGAAGGGAAAAACCTCCCCGGGCACCAACTTTTCGATATCGATATCGAACTCCGGCTGGGCGATGGGGTCCACCTCCAGCTCCTGCAGAGCCTTTTCGAAGGCCTCCGGCACCACAAACTCCAGTGTATCCTCGAAGAGTATCTCCTTGCCAAAATGAGCTTCTAGAAATCCGCGGGGCACCTTACCTTTGCGGAAACCCGGAATATTTACTTGTTTGACCACTTTGCGGTAGGCTTTTTCCAATCCTTCCTCCAGAGTGGCCGCATCCACTTCGATTTCCAGATAAGCCTCACTGTTTTCTATTTTCTCTAACCTGGCACCCATTTATGCTCCTCCTAACTTTAATATAGATCCTGAATTTGGCTGTGCAGCCACCATCACAATATGTTTAGCATATCGACATTAAAAAGACAACACCCCGGCCTAAGCCGAGGCATAGATTACTATGGAGCGGAAGACGAGATTCGAACTCGCGACCCTCGCCTTGGCAAGGCGATGCTCTACCACTGAGCCACTTCCGCATTTCATCCTGACCTACGTTTAAAATCATAAATAAACTGCCCGGTCAAGTCAAGCCGATAGGCGGTTTTATTTCGCCCTATTTCGTTAAATCCCGCTCCCGACGCCCCGACCTTCACGACCCACCCAGTTCCGGGCCAAACGGTTCATCATCCTTGCTGTCGGCATATTCTTCGGCCTTCTTCATCTGGCTGACGTAACCCAGGATGCCGCCGGGATTAAGCGATTCCACCATGTTGCTGGGCACGATGACCAAAGCCGTCTTCTGTTTGATGCCCTCATAGAGGATATTCATGGCCCGCAGGCTGAAGGCCTCGGGATTTTTCCGATAACTCTTGGCGGCCTCGGTGAACTTGTCGGCTATCTCCACCTCGGCAGTGGCCAGGATGACCCGGGCCCGGCGCTCGCGATCGGCCTGGGCCTCGCGCGACATGGCGTCCTGCAGTTCGATGGGGATCATGACATCCCGGATCTCCACGGAATGCACCGAAACCCCCCAGGATTCGGTGCGGGCATCGATCATCACCTTGAGCTCTTCGTCCAGGTGCTCCCGGCCGGTCAGCATCTCCGACAATTCGGTTTTACCGATGACGTCCCGGAGGGTGGTCTGGGCCGCCCAGAATACCGCCTTCTGGTATTCCTCCACCTCCAGGGCGGCCTTGGTGGGATCGACCACCACCCAGAACATTACCGCATCTACATTGACCGGAACATTGTCGCGGGTCAGGGTCTTCTCCGCCGCAAAAAAAGTGGTGCGGATGCGCAGATCGATCCAGATAGGCACCTCGTCCACGATCGGGATTATCCAAAATATCCCCGGGCCGGCCAGGCGCATGAACTTGCCCAGGCGCAGGACCACCACCCGCTCCCACTGCCGGGCGATACGCATCGCCAATCCGATGACCACGGCCAGCAGCCCCAATAGGGCCGCAGCCATGACGGAACCGACCACGAAATACACATAGGCGGCCAGCCCGGCCAAAACCAGAAATATCAGGATAGCCAGGCCATTGCTCTTTGATCCCCGGGAACTTATCCAATCATCGACGGTCAGTTTTCTCTCTTCTTCCATCCGGCTCCCCCTCCAATTCCAGTGTAAAAAACAACATGGCAACCGTCCCAAAACATTCTCTACTCATATTATAAACACAATCGGCCGGTTTATGGCATGATTCGCCGCCGGCGGAATGGCAAAAACAGGATGCCCGAGGCGTCACCAAACCGATGGGGTTATCAATATATTAAATATGAAGATAAAATTCGAGAGAGGCAGGATGGTATATGCTGATGGCGAGCCGATTTATCCGCAGTCATTTCCCCATGATGTCCGGTCCCGACGTATTGGAGCTGCAGACCCTCCTGGCTGCCAACGGTGTGGACCCCGGCCCCCTGGATGGAAATTTCGGTCCCCGGACCGAAGGGGCCTTGCGCCGGTTTCAATCCAGACAAGGACTGAAGGATGACGGCATAGCCGGGCCCGACAGTTGGTATGCTTTGACCCGCGGATATGACTATGGCACCGCTGGAACGGCCGCGGTCTTGCCCCGGATCCATGTCCATGTTGATACCCGGATACTGACCATGACCCGCGACGGCACCGTTATCACCTACCCGGTAGCGGTCGGCAAACCCTCCACCCCCTCCCCGGTAGGTGAGTGGGAGGTGGTATACAAATCGTTGAACCCGGGGGGCCCTTTCGGGGTCCGATGGATGAGGCTCAGCGTGCCCTGGGGCGGTTATGGCATCCACGGCACCAACAACCCCAAATCCATCGGCAAAGCGGTCAGCCATGGATGCATACGCTTATATAATGAAGACGTGGTAATACTGTATGACCTCACCCCGATAGGGACACCGGTCAGTATCACCGGTACGGTCCGCAAGATCCGCACCCTGAGATATGGCATGCGGGGGGAGGACGTCTACCAGGTGGAAAGGATGCTTTACGACCTGGGCTATCTGTCCCTCACCCCCAACAGTTATTTTGGCCGGGCCACCCAGCGGGCGGTGCTGGCCTTCCAGAAAGACCAAAAATTACCCCGTACCGGCCGCGTGAACCGCACCACTTTGAAAGCCCTGCAGATAGAACACGACCGGGTCATGGACGATACAAACCCATAACCGCGGGCCTCATTGACAGGATTTCGCCCCTAATGTTATCATTTAGAGGTTCGGGGTGTAGCGCAGCTTGGTAGCGCGTCTGGTTTGGGACCAGAAAGTCGCAGGTTCGAATCCTGTCACCCCGACCAGTAAGAATAAAGTAACCGCGCGGATTGGCGCGGTTTTTGTTTTCTGCACAGCTAAAAGAACGTCCGAGACAACTAATAAAGTACCTATTTTGTCATCCTGAGGAGTTAATAGACTCTTCACTGCGTTCAGAGTGACAATTATTTGTCATCCTGAGGAGCCGAAGGCAACGAAGGATCTCATCAACCGCACCTTATTATTGGCATTTATACAGCTGCGAGATGCTTCGCTGACGCTCAGCATGACACATTTTAGAGACTTCTTCAGTGGTATCGAACGTCCCTCTGCTGGTTGTTTTTCCTACTTGCCCCGGAAGACCGGCGGACGCTTCTCGAAAAAGGCGGCAATGGCTTCCTTCTGATCTTCGGTGCCGCAGCAAAAAGTGGACTGGGCCTGCTCGAAGAGGAGACCCGCGGCCACGCTGCTCTCCGCCGCCACGTTGATGCCTTTCTTGGCAAAGCGGATCGCTACCGGGGGCAGGGCATTCATTTTATGGGCCATTTTCATTGCCCGTTCCAGCAGTTTCTCCCGGGGTACCACTATTTCCACCAGGCCGATACGGAGGGCTTCGGCTGCGTCGATCTCCTCACAGCCCATGATCATGCGTTTGGCCTGACCGGTGCCCACCAATCGGGTCAGGCGGGTGGTTCCGCCCATATCCGGGGCCAGGGCAAAACGGACTTCGGGGATGGAGAACCGGGCATCTTCGGCGGCGATGCGGATGTCGCAGCCCAGGATCAATTCCATGGCGGAGCCGTAGCAGAGGCCGTGCACGGCGGCGATCACCGGGATCCACCACTCCTGCCAGCGGCTGTAAACGCTCTGCAGCCAGGGGAGTTTTTCCAGGATAAAGGCCGAGCTGACCTGCTGCAGCATCTTCAGGTCGATGCCGGCCGAAAAGTGATCCCCGTTGGCGTTGATAACCAGGGCTTTGACCGACGGATCTTTCTCGATCTGTTTCTGGAACTCGTCCATTTCCTCCAAGAGCTCCCAGCCTACCACATTGAAGATGTCAGGCCGGTTAAAGGTCAGGATGCCCACGTTCTTGTCCTGGCTAAAGGCCAGGTATTTTCCATTCTGCATGATCTACCTCCAATATAATTAATCCCGGTCAGGATGATTCCCGTCCGTCTAGCGATTGAACTTTTCCAGGCTGTTGCGTAAAATCTGCTCGGCCTCCCGCATCATCCCGTCCAGCAGTTCCTGGCAGCTGCACACCTCGTGCACCAGGCCGATGGACTGGCCAACGTAAAAAGCGGCTGACTCCACATCACCGGTCTGCCAGGCCTGTTTGACCCGCTGGCCGGTTAAGAGCGGCCATAACTCATCCTTGCCGCCCCGGGCCTCGACCTCTAGAATCTGCTCCACCAGGGCGTTTTTAAGCGCCCGTCCCTGCATGCCCAGGGTCTTGGTGATCAAGGTGGTGTCGTTCTCCTGGCGTTTGAGGATCTCGGCCTGGATATTGGGGTGCACCTGGCATTCGTGGGTGGCAATGAAGCGGGTGGCCATCATGACTCCCTCCGCGCCCAGGGTCAGGGCAGCCGCCAGGCCTCGTCCATCGGCAATCCCGCCGGTGGTGATCACCGGGATGTCCAGGGACTCCACCATCCGCGGGGTTAAAACCATTGTGGATACATCGTCGTCCAGAGGGTGCCCGCCTTCCTCGATCCCTGCCGCCAGGACCGCGTCATAGCCCATTTTCTGGCAGTTGAGAGCATGGCGCACCGCCCCCACCTTATGCATGATTTTGATCCCGGCTTCGTGAACCATACCGATATATTTGGTGGCGGGCGCGCCGGACACTTCGATGGCGGTTACTTGCTCCTCGCAGCAGACCCGGAAGTAGTCGTCAAAGGTCGAGGGCGTTAACCGGAAAGCCGGCATTAGGGTAATATTGATCCCAAAGGGCTTGTCGGTCAGCTGTTGGGCATTCCTTATCGCCGCCCGCAGCTCTTCCCCGGTATCATAATTGGCGGCGGTGATATTGCCCAGGCCGCCGGCATTGGAAACTGCGGCACATAACCCCGGTTTGCACAGCCACAGCATTCCCCCACACATGATCGGGTATTTGATATTAAACAGCTCGGTCATTCTTGTCTGCATGCTGCTTCCTCCTGTATTACTTTAACTTGAGGAACAAGGAACAAGAAGGAACAAGGGGACGGTCCTTTCGTTCCGGACACTACCGGAACAAGGGGACGGGTCTCCTGTGTCAAAGACACAGTGAGGACCGTCCCCATTGTGTCCGGGCCTATGCTATCTGTTCGCCTAATTTACCGATAGCGGATCGTCCCCATTGTGTCCGGGCCTGCGCTATCTGTTTGCTTAATTTCATGATCGGGTATTTGATATTAAACAGCTCGGTCATTCTTGTCTGCATGCTGCTTCCTCCTACATAATAACTTGGGGACTGTCCCCAAGTTATTAACTGCTCACCGCGGTGCCGCCACCTGGTGTGGTCACTTTGGCTGCTTGGTCCTCTTCCAGCCGGTTGGCGTTCCTTAAAGCCAACACCACCGTTTTTTGCAGGACTTTTTCTTTCAGCGACGCCGGATGGTCCAGCTTCATCATCTCGAGATATTTATCAGCCGCGACGGGCACGGATTTAAATAATTCCGCCAACAATCCCGTGATCATCTTGTTGGGCGACCCGGTGGCCAGGGCCTTAAATCCTTTCAGAGCCCCTCCCAGGACCATTTCCTCCGTGGTCAGGTCGGTCCCGAACGGGTAAGGCTGGAAATGTCCCTGGTGCTGGTAGGGATGGAGCAGGGCGTGAATGGTTTCCGGGTAATTATGCCGGTATTCCTCGGGGATTTCATAGTCCGCCGGAATCTTCTTGGCCTGCTTGGCCTGTTCCAGCAGCTTGGCCTGGAACCTGGAGTCGGCGATATTGATGATCATGGCGATCACCTCTTTGTCCGTTTTGCCCTGCACGTCGGCTATGCCGTATTCGGTAACAATGATGTCCCGCAGGTGCCGGGGTATTGAACAGTTACCGTAGCTGAAAACGATATTCGACTTCAGCATTTTGCCGGCGCCCTTGGTGCTCTTGATCATCATGATCAGCCGTCCGTCTTTGAGGGCGTGGGCCATGGCTGCGAAATTATACTGTCCGCCGATCCCGCTGATGATTCGGCCGTCCTCCAGTCCATCGGAGGCTACCGCTCCCAGGACACTGGCCACCATCCCGGTATTGACGAACCGGCCGTCTTTCCTCTGCAGCCGGCGCAGTTCCTCCCCGCCGTAGAGCTGGTTGACCTTATCCACCCCGGACATGCCGAACAGCTGCCGCTCTTCTTCGCTCATGTCGTTCAAGGCTTGATAGAATGCTTGGGGGCCGATAAAGAACGCCCCCAGCAAAACCGTGCCGCCGCGCAACTTATTTCCCAGCAGTTCTCTGATCCGGGCCTGAGCCTGTTCGTCGTTCATATCCGCCGAATAGTGGGTTTCGCCGTCGATGATGGACCCGTCTATATATTCCAGGCCGTCTTTAAGGATGCCGAATTCCCGCAGGAAGGTGAAGTCCCGGGCGGTGAGCCGGGGCTCGACGGCTTCCATGGCCACCAGCTTATCGATAATATCGGCCGGGATGTTGTCCGCCGACAACTGCCCCGCATTGATAAGCTTCATCAGAGGTACGCTCTCAAATACCTTGCGCTTGATGATCCCTTTTTTGTACATCTGCATGAAGGCGTCCACGAACATCTCCGAGGCGCCGTAGAGTCCCTCTTTAAATATCCCGGTATCGCCCCATTTGGCGATAAGCTCGGCATTCCTTCGCTTGGTGCCGGTTTTCTCCAGGATTTCCTGGTATAGTGCATTATGCTCGTTGCGCATGATCAGCCCGGCCACGATGGCATCCCCCAAGGCCCCGATCCCTACCTGAATGGTGCCGCCGTCTTTAATGAGGGTGCTGACATTGAGGCCGATCATGTAGTCGGACAGGCTGACCGCATCCTTGGGCGGGGCGAAAAGATTGTAGTCGTATTTGGGCCCCTGCAGGATTATGTCATAGGTGTCCGGTTCCATGACCGCATCCCCATACATGAAAGGCATGTTGCGGTTGGCTTCACCGACGATGGCCACTTTCCGGCCCAAGGCGCGCTGCTCTTTCAGGCCGGCGATCATTTCGATGACGATGTCCGGATTGCAGGCCATGGAGTACATGGTCTTACCATCCTCCTCCTGGTAGCCGATCAGTTGCCCCATTACGTTCGCGCCGTTACTGATGGCGTCCCGGGCGCAATGAGTGTAGTTGGAGGCCACATGATTCTGCTGGGCGACCGGATCGTTCAGATAGCCGCCGGCTTTGCTGAAGTTTTCGGAAAATTCCACGTTGGGAGGCAGCCGTCCCGCTCGAAAATCGAGCATGTAATCAAACTCGGGCACCCCATCGAAGATCCGGTCGGCCAGGGGTTTCAAAAATCTCTTTTCCAGATCGGTATGGCCGCGGGGCCTTTCCAAAGCCAGGGCGGTAAGGATCCTCAGTTTGATTTCCGGGTCCTCTTTGGCCCGGCGGTACAATTCATTGATGAACAAGACCGGTTTGCCCAAGGCCAGGGTCATGCAAAAAACAATATCCTTGCCCACGTAGTTGATGACTTCATCAACGCATTTCTGCACATCGTCGTAGATCATGCCTTTTTTGGTATCCACCCAATACACCTGCCTTTCGCCTTAAAACGCCGACACTTGCAGCAGTCGAAGCCGTTGGAGCCGAAGTCACCCTGCCATAAACAGATTACATCCGGGGATATTAATTTTAGTTGCAAATTCCATGCCCGCGCTGCGAGCCCCTGAATACCGCCTCCACCGCCAGCAGAGATTGTTACCAACATCACAAAGATGAGAGGATATGCCAAATTGGCACAAACCGTGACAGGGCTATTAAGCGAGGGGACGCGGAACAAGGGGACGGTTCTTTCGTTCCGCGAGTCTCCTGGGACACAAGGGGGCGGGTCTCCTGTGTCAAAGACACAGTGAGGACCGTCCCCATTGTGTCCAGGCCTGTGCTATCTGTTCGCCTAATTTACCGGCAGCGGAATGTCCCCTCGCTTCGCAGGTTTTACGGGTTTTGGATATAGACGTCGATCAGGCTGTAGACATCGGTCATCAAAACGTCCTTGAATTCCTCCTGGTTGGGGACCGGCCGTTTGATCATCTTCAGTATCTTTTCCAGCTGGGCCTCGCTGTTCTGGGGTTTGCCGTACAGTTCCAGGGCGTATTTGGAGAAATCCCGGATATAGACATCGAACAGCTGGTTGAGTATCTCGTCGCGGACCCCTTCGAGCCGGGAGCTCTCGATGATCAGCTGCCCGTAGGCCACCATGGTGAAGAGCTCGCCCACCGCCAGGAGGTAATCGAAGTCCTTCATCTGTTCCTCGATGACTTGGCTGGAGGTCATCAGGTATTCCTGGTAGGCGGCGATCTGGGATCGGAAGACCTGGACATTGGGCAAATGGGCCAGGGTGCTGTAGGCCAGGTTGAAATCGTGGAATTTGGTTTTGGCGTAACCCCGGGTTTTGCCCTGGCGGAACATGTAATCTTCGTTGCGGTCGTCGGTAATCCGGCTTATCTCTGCAAATGGGGCCGGCATGAACATATAGCTGGGGATCAGCTTGGCGATCAGGGCCATGTTGACGTGCCGGGTCCCTTCCAGTTTGGGGAAGCCCCTGAGTTCGTTGACCGCCTGTTCGAAGTAGGTGTCCTTTTCAAACCCCTTGGCGGCGATGATGTCCCACAGCAGCTCGTGGACTTCTTCCCCCTGGATGGAGACCTTCATCTTCATAATCGGGTTGTAGAGCAGGTAGCGCTTGTCGTTTTCATTGGCGACCCTTACGTAATCGGTGGCCCGCAAGCCAAAGAGCTTCATCCCCGTCAATCGCAGCCAGGC
>JBEHWJ010000021.1:0-24699 GCA_040217755.1 Syntrophomonadaceae bacterium
GCTGCTACAATCTCCCGTGGCAAACAATCAAATGTGATATGACTGTCCTCTGCCAATAAAAGGGTTCTCTCCACGACGTTCTGCAATTCCCGGATATTACCAGGCCAATCATAGGCTTGCACGACATCGATAACCTCGTCATCTATAACGGATATTCGTTTATTGATCCGCGCCGACATCTCCTTGACGAAGTATTCAAACAGCAGCTTGATGTCAGGCCGTCTGTCTTTTAAAGCCGGAATGGAGATCTGTACCACATTGAGGCGGTAATACAGATCCGCCCGGAACCTCCCCTGACCGACCAGCTCAAGCAGATCCTGGTTGGTGGCGGCAATTATCCTCACATCCACGTTTATCAGGGAATCGCCCCCAACCCTCAATATAGCCTTTTCCTGGATGGCCCGCAACAACATGGCTTGTTGCTCCAGGGGCATATCTCCGATCTCATCCAGAAGAAGGGTGCCTTTGTTGGCCAGTTCAAATTTCCCCGGTCTGCCTCCCCTCCGCGCCCCGGTAAATGCTCCTTCAACGTATCCGAACAACTCACTGCCCACCAATTCCCGTGGCAAGGCAGCACAGTTGATGGCTACGAAAGGCCCGTTGCGGCGCGAACTGCCATTATGGATGGCCTGGGCGAAAACCTCCTTTCCGGTCCCGCTGGCCGCCTGCAGCAGCACCGCTGAATCGTTGGCGCTAGCGATGGTGGCCAGGCGGATTGAGTTCTTCAAATTCTTGTCTTCACCGATTATTGAATCGAAGGTAAATGTGGCTTGGGCACCGCTGATCTTATTAACCAGTTCCTGTACCCGGGCAATGGGCCGGATTATAATGGTGGCTCCAGTAATCTGGCCATTCTCGTCTATCCTGGGTTCGGCGGAAGCAGTACCGTGGATTTTGCCCCGTACCCCGTCGATTATCATTTCCCGGTCCCTATATGACTCGCCGGTTTCCAGGAGTTTCATGGTGTAGGGAGCCTTGCCACAGAATAGATCCACAATGTGAATGCCTATGATAGCCTCATCAGCATAACCGGTTATTTTTTGGGCGGCCAGGTTAGATTGTGATACCCTCCCCTGTTTATCCAGGACTATCAGGGCATCGTTCATAGCGTTGAAAACTGACGACAATTCCATATGCATATATTCAATCGCCTGCTGTTCCCGGCGCAGCTCTTTCTCCTGGTACAAGTGGCAGTTTTGAACCTTGTTCAGGCCATTATGAATGGCCACCGCCATGACATAACAGGAGCTATATCCGCAGGCAGCACAGTTGCGGAAATCTTTATCCTCAAACTTAAGCATCTTTTCATATATTTCCTTCAACTCGGTTTCATCGGGGATTGCAAATTGGGCCAGGGAGGACAAATCGGCATAGGGAATTATCTCAAAATCATACCGGTGGATGGTATCGGCAATGAATTCATCCAACCGCTGGTTGGCGATGGGCTCGCTTATACTCTGTTCCGAACGGGACGCGACCATATACTCCATCTCCCAACGGATAGAATTACGGACACTTCCGACCCCGGCATTGCACCCCTTCTCGCAGCTGAGAACGTCAACTATTATGGGTAAATGGGTATCCCCGCCGATAATCGAATTCTGTAGGTTGCGTAGGTAGCTGTCAAACACCAGCGGCCCCTCTACCCGGGCTATTGAGCTGGCCGGGGTCTCTGGGTAGTGGTACAAATAGGATTCCTTAAGTCCTCCGGGGATGGAAAAATTGGTTGCTATTCCTGCCGGTACGCAGTTGTCGAACTCCCCATCCGGTAATAGATCTAGTCCGATACCTTCTCTATCGAAGATCTTCTGCGCAGACTGATAGAGCACATTGTATCTTATCAGATTGTGAATCCTGATCTCTTTGGTCTTTTCGATGCAAGGCGAGAACAAAACCAATTCCGCTTCAGGGTGCAAGGCCTTTACATAAACAGCCAGATTGTGCACAGGACTGCCAATGGGAGCCAGGTGCTCGATCAATTTGGGGTGCATCAATTGGATGTAGCGCACGATGGACGGACAGGCAGTGGATATAAGGGGCAACTTCGCACTGCCGGTTTCAACTGCCTGATGATATAGGGCCACGGTCAGCTCCGCCCCCAATGATACATCATATACATATTTGATGCCCAACAACCTAAGTGCAGATATCATTTTGTTGAGATTGAAATTGCACTGCGCCGACGGTGCCACTAGAGCAACCATCTCTTTCCGGAACAAATCGTCCATAAATTGCCGACTGTCATCAATAGCAAAACGGGCGCCCTTCTCGATAATGCCCCCGTGACTTTTAATGCAGGTGCTCACGCAGCGGCCGCAACCTATACACAATTCGTTGTTGAACTTCACCACCCCGCCACTGCCGTTGTTACAGAGCTTAATGGGGCAAACCGCTATGCACTGGTGGCAATTGGTGCAGTTATCCTCATTGATTCCGATTATTCCGCCTAATCTATTCATTAACATATCCCCCGACTTTACATTGTGTCATTAGTGTACCAAATATGTAATCATGTTACAATGCTTTAACAATACAATTACACAACAATTACAAACCAATTTTTGATCAACATATATTATTTCCTATCCAATTTTACTGGCGTCACCCATTTTGTATGTATCGGGAGTTCTCCTGAGAATTATTTCGGAATCTTTTATGGATTGGCATGATAATTGCTATAAATAATGTCAAGAATGAAACTTATACACCTGACATAGGAATCTGAAATTTATAACAGGAGGTGAGTACCATGACAGTCAATTATTTGAACGGGAACCCGGCTCTTCAACCCAAGGAAACCAACCACCATAAGCAACTGGTTGATTTAGAAAATGTCACGATAGGGGTTGGCTTTGCTGGAGTAATAGCATTACTTACTATGAGTTTAGTGGTAGTCTGCATCATGGTCCTTGTATAAATCCTCTGATTAAGGCTCGATTCACCACAGGTAACATCGGCCCGGACCAGGTTTTATGCATCGGCTGAATCACCATTACTACGAACCGATCTAAATGGTTCAGAGGGAGGACTGTAAAATGTTACAATATGCACAGCTGGAACGTTATGAAGGAAATATGGCCCTCTTCGATCTGGTGAGGATGTCGATGGTCTCAACCATAGCCGGGGAACCTTTGCATATTCACGCGGAGGGACTTCGCGGTACCGGTAAGACTACTATCATGAGGAGAGCGCAGGATATACTGCCAGATATCGAGAGGATTAAGGGATGCATCTATAATTGTGATCCGGCTCAACCTCATTGCCCTTTCCACCGGGGATTATCACCTCAGGAAATCGCCTCCATAGGTACGGAATGGATCCCCATGCCGTTCTTGGAAATATCCCATTCCGCCAAGGTGGGCACGGTAGCTGGCAGCATCGACCTGGCAAAGCTCACCGATTCGAACAACCCGGAAGCGGGCCTTCTTCCTGGCCTCATTCCTCAAGCTCACCGTGGAATTCTATTTGTCGATGAGATCAATCGCCTGGCTGATACTGCCCCTGAGATTACCGACATCCTGTTGGATTTGATGGGCACCAAACCGGGAGTGGTGCAGATAGAGGAAGCCGGCCTGCCGGTCGTGTCCGTCAAGGTAAATGTTTCGGTGTGGGCGGCATCCAATCCGGACGAGGACCCCGGTCCCCTGGAAGAGATACGTCGTCAACTGTCGGACCGCTTCGACATGGTTTGTTACATGGGCCGACCTACCTCGGTGGATGTACTGGCCAAGATGCTCAAACACAATTTTCACAATATCAAAGACAAATCCGAGCCCTGTTCGGAAGCAACCGTGGATTACCAGAAACAACATGAAATATATACCCAGATTATGTTAAGGTGGGCGGAACGCTATCTGCAGACCGACCTCCCGGATTTTGCCCGCAACTATATCGCCAGGCTCTATATCAAACATAACCTGGAGAGCATAAGGGCTATCGAGGCCATGCAGCAAGGCGCTGTATTATACAGCATAACCAAGGATCGGGATCAGGCCACGATTAACGATATAAACCATATCCTGCCGCTGATATTGAAACATCGGGTGGACGCCGATACATTGGTGAGAGTGTTGAACGATGATGCCAAGAGCGTCAACACGGTTAGCTCCAGCGGCAAAAAGGCCCTTGGCAAAGAGACCATCGAGGATGCTGAATTTTTCAAAAAGGAAGGACGCCCGATAAAAGATATCAAACGCAAGGATCTGATCAATACAGAGAAATCCATCGATATCAATCAAGTTATGTAGCGCTGCCGCCAACCGGCAGGGTCGATGAAATACCCAAAGCCATCTTCTCCGGAAAAGAGGGTGGCTTTTCGACTTTCTTATAAGGTTGTTTCCAACCGATTATTACTTAATTGTAATACGGTGCGTGTTATCGCCCGCCGCCCAACCCCATAATCTCACAAACCTTACCTATATCCAGGTTAGCGCGCACCACGTCAGCCAAACGGTCATATGCCGCCTGCCGGCTCTGATGGAAATTATACTGGGGTTCCAGCGGAGCCAAGCCCTTGGTCCTGCGCAACTGATTCAGAAAAGCGCGGCGAAATCCATCCGCCTCGAACAATCCATGCAGATAAGTCCCCCAAACCAGCCCATCATGACTGACTGCTCCATCCAGAACCTCTATCCCGGGTTCATGATCACGGTATATTTGAAATGCGGGCGCGACACCCGGGGATCGAAGCGACTGTCCCATGTGGATCTCATATCCGGTAACTTCGGTGTTTGATCCATCACCGATCCATCTGGCACATCCCAGTCCTTTGCCCCGGACCTGCCAAGTGATTTTTTCATCGCGGAAATACGTGGTTATCCCCAGAATCCCCAAGCCCGGAGTGTTCGGGCATAAGGATTCAACCCCACCGGCATCGATGATTTTGGTACCCAACATCTGAAAACCGCCGCATATCCCTATCACCGGAACGCCACTATTGACCTGGTCCAGTATCTCCTGCTCCCACCCCAAGCCTCTGATCCAGTGCAAGTCTCCTATCGTGTTTTTCGAGCCGGGGATGATAAGGCAATCCAACTTTCCCCATCTGTGACCAGGTTTGATATAGCGAAGATGGACATCCGGTTCACCCTCCAGGGGGTCAAAATCGGTGAAGTTGGAGATATGGGGCAGATAGAGAACCCCAATCTCCAATACCTTGGCGCCGGATAGGGCCGGGTGCAGTTCATCGTTCAGGGTGTCTTCTTCCGGTACGGCGAAATCCAGGTAAGGTATGACCCCGAGAACCGGTAATGCCGTCCTGGCTTCAAGGAAGTCCAGGGCCGGTTGAAGCAGTTCCTGGTCCCCCCTGAATTTGTTGATGACGATTCCCGCGACCATTTTCTTGTCTTCAGGAGGCAATAGTTCCAGGGTCCCTACCACCGCGGCCAGAGCCCCACCTTTGTCGATATCCGCAACCAGTATTACCGGCGCTTGAGCCATGTGCGCCGCTCGCATGTTGACGACGTCATTCTTCTGCAGATTGACTTCAGCGGGACTGCCGGCTCCCTCCAAGACTATTATCTGGTACTTCTGGGCCAGGCGCGCAAACGACTCCAGTATGGCTGGCCAGACCTGCTGGACATAATCGTTGTGGTAGTGGCGGGCACCGAACATCCCCACCGGACGGCCATGCACGATAACCTGCGAAGCGTTGTCGGCAGCCGGCTTGAGCAGCACCGGGTTCATATCGACATGGGGTTCTATACCGGCGGCCTGGGCCTGTACCACCTGGGCCCTGCCCATCTCCCCGCCATCGGTGGTAACAAATGAGTTCAGGGCCATGTTTTGTGCTTTAAACGGGGCTACCATGTACCCGTCCTGCCGGAAGATGCGGCACAAAGCAGCGACTAAAACGCTTTTACCCACATGTGAACCCGTTCCCTGGACCATTATGGTGCGTGCATTGTGCAATTCCTGTTCAACTCCACTCATCTCTAGGTAGAATTTAGTCCAACGTTCCGCTATACAGAATCCTATATGTAGAGCCACTCTTAATCAGAAATACGGGTACCCCATGCCCCATCTGGAAGTCCCAGTGCCGGGATGAGTCTACCCCGGTCAGATGACATAACAACATCCGCAGCGAGCCGGCATGAGCTACAATCACCACCGTCTGGCCCGGATTGGAATCTTGCACTATTTTGTTCCAGGCCGTAATAACCCTCTGATGCAATTCCCCAGCGGTTTCGCCACCGGGCATCCGCAGAGAAAAGGGATCTTGCAGCCATGCCTGCAGCACTTCTGGATATCGGGCCTGAATTTCCGCAAATGTCAGGCCCTCCCAAGCTCCAAAATTGATTTCCCGCAGCGACGAATCTGTTTTTAACGGTATCCCGTGGACGGCGCCGATGTGGCGGCCAGTATGCATAGCCCGGATCAAATCGCTGGTAAATATATTGACAACTTCTTCGCCCGCCAGCAACGCGGCTATCGCCATGGCCTGGCTCTCACCTTTCTCATTCAGGCCCGGGTCGGAGTGCCCCTGGAAACGGCCCGCCAGGTTCCAGGCAGTTTCGCCGTGTCTCACCAATATCACCCTACCGGGCCCCATATTAGCCTCCTCCTCCCGACAGAGCCGATAAGCAGTCCTGGGCAGCCTTAATTAACCGCTCATTGTCCGGCCTGTTTCTGACTGTGATGCGGATATGATTACACCCCATACCGCGGAAGGACGTGCAATCACGAATGAGAATACCCAGGACCGCCAACTCTTTTTGCAATGTTCCCGCGCTAATACCAGCTGGCCCGGTATCGACCAAGACGAAATTGGCGGTGGGGTAAACAGGTTCAAGGCCGGTGATCTTACCCAGTTCCTCATACAAATACCGTCTTTCTAGCTGCACCAATTCCTGCAAGCTGGATAGATAATCCGATTCCTGCAAAGCAGCGGTCCCGGCTACCTGGGCCAGGACATTGACGCTCCATGGGTCCCGCAACATTGCCATGGCCTTGATTATCTTGCTGGAGCCTATCGCATAGCCGATGCGCAGACCTGGCAGTGCATAAACCTTGGTGAGAGATTTGAGTATCAAGAGATTGTCGTAATCGGCCACCTTCCCCACCAACGAATACCCAGCGCCATTTTCAACCAACTCCAAATAGGCCTCGTCGACGACTATCAAGCAATGGCGGGCCTGCCCAATCTCGATAATCTCGAGCAGATCTTCCAGCGTCCATAGCGTCCCGGTTGGATTGTTGGGATTACAGATGAAAGCCAGGCCGCCGTCGGGAATAGACTTAATGAAATCCTCTTTATCAATGAAGAAGCTCGGCCCCCGCGGCTTAAAGCTGGTATGTATTACCTCTGCGCCCACCGATTCCACCGCATACTCATACTCCGAGAAAGTAGGGATGGGAATCAATGCCCGGCTTGGCCTGACCATATGAGCGATCAAGTAAATTATTTCGGCAGCTCCGTTACCAGCTAAGATATTTTCATAATTTACGCCATGGTAGGCGGCAGCCATCTCGCGGAAGGTTCTGCACTCAGGGTCGGGGTAATGTTTTATAGCCGCCAGGGCAGCCTTGATCGCCGCCATCACCTTTTCCGGTACCCCCAGGGGACTCACACTGGCACTGAAATCGATAATAGCTTCCGGGGCCAGTCCATATCTTTTGGCCATCTCGTATATATTGCCCCCATGGATTCTCTCCTGCATGGTCCAAATTCCTCCTTTAAAAGCGCCCCCAGCAACTAAGCGGCCCATAAAGTCCCAGATCAAGATTCTGGCTGGCAGCCAGCCAGAGTAGGATAAACATGATTTCAGCTGCCTCATTCAAAGCACCATATACGTCACCTGTCAAACCACCCAACCGATACGATGCCCACAAAGCGATCAACAGGGATGCAACACCAGCCAAACCAACAACCACCAGACCATTAAAACCGCTTAAGGCATAGATGATCAGCAACGTCAGCCCGGTACTGAGGATAATGTTCGCCACGTTTTTGTGCTGATTGAAGCCTTGCCCCAATCCACCTTCTTTGCGGGCATAAGGGAATAGATGCAGGGCCACCGAGATCACCCATCTACCGGCAACCGGTTGGGTAATCAACAGCAACGGCAAAATCTCCCCCGGCAGCGAAAGCAGAAGAGTATAACGAAGCAGAACATCGAGTATTCCGGCAATGACACCCATGGAACCGACCCGGCTATCCCTCATTATCTCCAAGCTTTTTTCCCGTGAACGTCCGCTGAAAATCCCGTCGCAGGTGTCGAGCAGGCCATCGAAATGCATCCCCCCGCTCATAAATATCGGCACCATAATGGTAATGACAGCCAAAACATGAATAGGCAAGACCTTTCCCAATAAAAGATACAGTCCCCCATTCACCAACCCAATGATCAATCCCGCCAAAGGGAAAAATATTATCGAGCGGCTGAAAGTAGTGGAATCAAAAGAGTTACTTCTCTGGGGAACCGGGATCCTGGTCAAAAAAGCCAGGGAGGTCAGAAACGCGTCCATTAAATTCTCGCCACCTTACCCAACCAGAAATCTCGATATGCATGCTCCCGACAAAACCGCCATGATCCCGGCAACATACACGAATCTAGCCACCTTCTTGATTGTCTGCCGGTTCAATTCGCTGTCAGCCATGCCCAATCGGGGCCGAAAAGAAGGTATTCCCCCGTAATAGTTGGTTCCTCCCAATTGCACTCCCAGGGCACCTGCCACGCCCGCCTCGGGGATACCGCTGTTGGGGCTGGGGTGCTTACGGCTGTCACTAATTATGACTCGCAGGGAATTCACCGGATGATAACCCAGTAATGCGGCTGCCAAGACTATGAAGACCCCGGTTATCCGAGCCGGGAGGTAGTTAGCCAGATCGTCCAACCGGGCTGAAGCCCAACCGAAATACAGATACCTTTCATTGCGGTAACCTACCATAGAATCCAAGGTGTTTATGGCCCGATATGCCATGGCCAGTGGAGCTCCGCCGAGAAACGCGAAAAACAGGGGGGCGACGACTCCGTCAACGATATTTTCCGCCATGGTCTCAACCGTCGCCCGGACCATCTCCGCTTCATCCATGCCGCCGGTATCCCGGCCTACGATGCCATCCACCACTTGCCTGGCCCGGGCCCAATTTTCTTGGGC
Source organism: Syntrophomonadaceae bacterium (assembly GCA_040217755.1). GTDB lineage: Bacteria > Bacillota > Syntrophomonadia > Syntrophomonadales > Syntrophomonadaceae > PHAA01. The sequence goes on from JBEHWJ010000021.1 coordinate 9,100, forward strand.
CAGATTACTATATACGGAGTCCCCCACCTGGACCAAACCCCGGGTTGCTATAGTGGTGGAGATAAACCAAGCCGAAACCAAAACCCCGACCACGCCGTGAATTAATCCCGCCAGGTAACATAAGACCCATGTGCCCGCCCAGGCCATGGCGGGTATGCTTATCGCCAATAGAATGCCGGCCATACGTTCGCCGCGGTTGGACCTCGCCAATCCCCGCAGGAATATTTCCAGTCGCGTTATAGCCTTACCAATGCCCTTAACTGGATGGGGCAGGTAAGACGGGTCGCCCACCGCCAGATCGACTAGAAAAGCCAGCGGAACTGTAAGCCAAGCCATAGTATCACGTGCCTTTGACCAACGATTTCAACTCAAGCGGGATACCGGAAACCGTAAACCAAACTTCATCAGCCTGAGCAGCCAGCACCTGGTTGGCCCGGCCGATAACGTCCCTGTACATTCGAGACAGGGGATCGCCGGGAACTATCCCCCATCCCACCTCGTTGGAGACTATTATGACATGAGCGGCCGCTTCGTGACTGAGCCGGGCCAGCTCAGCGATTTGCTCCAGCAACCCGCCTTCATCCAATCCCATGTCGGGGTTCAATATAAGATTCAATACCAGCAAGGTTATGCAGTCCAAAAGAAACACCCTTCCCGGATCATCACTTTTCAGAATCACCGAGGCGGGGTCCAACGGTTCTTCCACCGTGCACCAGTGTGCCGGCCGCCGAGCCTGATGCCGCGCGACCCTTTCCAACATCTCTGCATCGCCCGGCACACAAGTGGCGATATAGGTAACCGGACCGGCCATCTCCGCGGCTAACTTTTCTGCAAATGAGCTCTTGCCGCTGCGGGCCGCGCCGGTGATAAAAACCAATTTACCGCGGGGCATCATAACCTCTCTCCTTCTATCGCTCGTACTGCCTCCCACTCGTTATTGACCCGGTACGCTCCCGACCGAAGCAACCGCTCATAAAGTTCAGTGGCCTCACCGCCGGTATAGTCACGGCCGGCTATCGCGGGATTATCTACCACAATAACCCGGCCCCCCTGCTCAGCTTCAGCAAGTACGCACTCCAGATTTTCAATATTGCCACTTCCAAAAGGTACCCCTGCCAAGATAATGACGGCGGCTTTGCTCATCATGTCCCGGTTGCGCCTTACCTCCTCCGCACCCAGACCACTGAAAGGAGGTGCTTCAATAATACGTAACCCCAAGCGGTTAGCTTCATCCCAGTCACTGTCGCCTACGTTGACAACACCAGTGCTGACGTTCCAGCCGGCCTTGACCAAGCTCCGCAATAGTCCCCCTCCTGAACCTCCTCCCCCCACCACATGTATCCAATCTTTACGGATTGCCTTAACCATTCCAGGGTCTTCGGCAAGAAATACGATATAAGGGGGGGCGGACGAATCAAACCGCTCCACTTTGACCTCGCAGCCATAGACTTCCTTTATCATGTCGGCGGTAATAACATGGTGAGGCGGACCGATAGCATGGATACTGCCTTGCTTGATAAGGATCAGGTAATCGCAATACCGGGAAGCCAGATTAAGATCATGGAGCACCATGATGATGGTTAGCCCATATTGGCTGCGAAGTTTGGCCAGAAGTTGCATAATCTCTATCTGGTAATTCAGATCCAGGTACGAAGTAGGTTCATCCAGCAGCAGTATCCTAGGTTCCTGGGCCAGGGCCCGGGCTAACAGCACTCTCTGTTTTTCTCCGCCGCTTAGCTCATTAATCTGGCGGTCAGCCAGCTTTGCGGTGTCCGTCAGGTCCATAGCCTCTTCAACTACCTCGATATCTCGCCTACCTTCGCGGGCAAATCGTTTCAGGTGGGGGATGCGCCCCATCATAATCAGATCCCTGACCGTAAACGGGAAACTCAAGCCTTGTTCCTGAACAACCACTGCCATCTTTTTGGCTATCTGGGCAGCAGGCACCCTATATATGTCTTCCTCATCCAGCAGGACTTTACCATGCAGAGGCTGCAGCACACGGCTCATGGCACGAAGAAGAGTCGACTTTCCGGAACCGTTGGGGCCGATAATTCCCACCAGGTCACCACTATGTATCTGCAGACTGGCATCTTGTAAAACTGGCGCATCGCCATAGGTACAGGTTACATCCAATATGTTGAATAGCACAATAGGACCTCCAGCCATTAAAACAGAGCATTCTTCTGCCGGCGCAGCAGGAATATGAAAAATGGTCCGCCCACCAAGGCGGTTATGATGCCCACCGGCAGCTCGCTGGGCGCGATGATTATCCGGGACACCGAATCGGCCAACAATAGAAAAATGGCGCCAATCAAAGCTACCGCAGGCAGTAGGATGCGATGGTCGGAACCGAACAGCATACGGACGATATGGGGAATCACCAGCCCTACAAAGGCGATCATTCCGCTGACCGAGACACAGGCCCCGGTAAGTAAGGCCGCTGCCACCAGCAGGTAACGTTTGATCCTCTCTACCTCTACCCCCAGATGCTGGGCCGATTCTTCACCCAACAGCAAGGCATTCAGCTCCCGGGCATAAACAAAGATGATGGTCGCACCAATTATCCCATAGGGGAGGAACATAATGACATAGTCCCAACCCGCGCCCGAAAATCCTCCCAATAACCAAAACACTATCTGGTGTAATTGCTCTCCGCTAAAAAACAGGCACAGTGATTCCGCCGCCGACAAGAGTGAATTTACCGCTATTCCAGCCAGCAGCAGGGTCATTACCGGGACTTTGCCTCCAACCCGGGCGAGATTGTATACCAACACAATGGTAATGATGGCAAAAGCAAAAGCAAATACCGGTATCCCTAAACGCATCGGAATGTCCCAGGCCGCTTGAATGATGATACTGACCACTGCTCCCAAAGCTGCCCCCGATGATACCCCAATAATATAGGGGTCGGCCATCGGGTTGCGAAAAAGCCCCTGGAAGGTTGCACCTGCCAGGGCTAGGCCGGCACCGGCCAACCCGGCCAGTATGACCCGGGGAAATCTCATGGTCATAATGATTATGTCGTGTTCCGGTAGGCGATTTGGGTGCAGCCACTCCCCTAAACCTGGGATATGGCTTAACAAGATTGCGCCTATCTCGGCCGGGGGGATGTAGACGGCTCCGATGGCTATGCCAATAACCACTGACAGCAGCAATATAGCCGCCAGGAGTACCAATATCGCCGCTCGCTTCACGGTATTAAGGTTCCCCATTTGATCATCTTCCTGAACTTTTTTATTTGAAGAGCGAGGGATGCAATGCCCTGGCCATAGTCTCCAATCCATCCACAATACGAGGTCCCGCCAGGGACAGCAGGTCTGATTCTATCGTATAAATGCGGTTGTTCTTGATGAAGTCAAGCTGCGACCATCCTTTGCGGGCCGCAATCTGCTGAGGCGTAATCAAGGCACCGCTGCCATGACCATAAGAATTAATCATTACGGCCGGATTCCTCTCAATAATCACCTCTTGGCTCAATTTGGGGTATTGCTCAATATTGTCGTCGGTCATGTTTATGCCCCCGGCCAACCTGATCAATTGCGCAATTAAGGTATCCTTGCCGACCGACATGTAAGGTTCATACCAGAGTTCATAGTAAACCAGCGGTCTTTCCCCAGTCGGCACCTGTGCGATCTGGGCATTGACCCCGTCCACTCTTTTTTTCAAGTCTTGGGCAAGCTCGGTGGCCTTGTCCTCAACCCCGGCAGCCTTGCCAACCAGCAGGATATTGCCGAAAACCCCTTCGAGGCTTTTCGCATTAAGAACTATTACCTTGAGACCGGCATCTTCCATTACCTTGAGTATTTGCATATGAATATCAGAAGCCAGTACCAGATCTGGCTTAACGGCCACTATCTTTTCCAGGCTGGGGTCGGCGAATCCACCCACTTTATAACATTGCTTGGCTTCCTCGGGATAATCGCAATAGGTGGTATTCCCTACTATCTTGGCACCCAGGCCCAAGGCATATAATATTTCTGTGTTGCTGGGGGCGAGAGATACGATGCGGGCCGGTTCAGCTGCCAACGTTATTTGCCGTCCCAAATCATCGGTAATGGTTAAAGGATAAACCTTGCCGCTGGTTTGAAGTTGGTCTTTGGTTGGCGGTGTATCAACCGCTCTGCCGCAACCGGACACAGACACCACCAACCATATAATAACCGTATATACCAATACCCTATTCTTCGAGAAGCCAATCCTCATTCCGCCAGGCCTCCTCCGTAAAATTCAAATTAATCCATGATCACCCCGGCTTCCTCAAAGGTCGCCATTTCTCTCATTATCCGGGTAGCCGCTTCGATGACATTGAAAGCCAGCGCCGCCCCGGTACCTTCCCCCAATCGCATGCGCATCCGCAGTATCGGCTCCAAGCCGATAACCTCCAGCAGTATCTTGTGCCCTGGTTCCTCTGACAGATGGGATGCGATTATGTAGTCTTTAACCTGGGGAGCTATTTTACAGGCTATCAAAGCGGACGCTCCTGATATGAAACCATCGATCACTACAGGAGCCCGGCGGGCGGCGGAGCCTAAAATCAAGCCAGTCATCCCCGCTATCTCCAATCCGCCCACCTTGGCCAAGACATCGATGGGATCAGCCGGATCCGGCTGATTTACCTGTAAAGCTGTCCGGATGGCCCTGATTTTCTTTTCCATCCCTTCATTTCCCAATCCTACTCCTGGCCCTACTATGACCGGTAAGTCGATATCGGTATAGACTGCCAGGATGGCACTGCTGGGTGTGGTGTTGCCTATGCCCATCTCTCCGGTGGCCAACAGATTTATGCCCTGGTCTATTTCGGTTTGGGCTATTTCTATCCCAACCTTGATCGCCTCCAGGGCTTCTTGCCTGGTCATGGCTGTCCCCTTGGTCATGTTGGCGGTACCCAGCCTCACTTTACGGGAGATGAGGTTGGGGTCCTGCAAAGCCGGATCAGCCACCCCTACATCCACCACCTTGACCTCAGCGCCGGCCAGGCGAGCCAGCACATTTATACCTGCCCCACCCTTGAGAAAGTTATATACCATCTGGGGGGTGACTGACTGCGGCGCAGCACTGACACCTTCTTCGACCACGCCATGATCCCCGGCCATCACGATTACCATTTTGTTATGCACCGCGGGGGTGATTTCCCCGGTAATCCCCGCCAGCTGTACCACCAGATCCTCGAGGACCCCCAGGCTGCCGATGGGTTTGGTCAGGTTGTCAAGCCGATTGATAGCCTTCTGCATGGCCTCCGTATCAAGAGGCCGGATCTCTTCCAATATGCGGTTTATATCCATCGTTTTCCCCCTCGGTATATATTAAAAAAGCCTCCATTCCGCTCAATAAAATGGAAGCCTTTAACCATATCCGGGCACTCCCCCTTTCTTGCGAAGGTAACGTGCATTGCAACGGTCAGGTTTCCTGACTCACGGATCTGCGCTTGTCTCCGCCTTCCCAGGTCCAGCCCAGTGGCAATAGGAAACATGCTCCCCGTTTACAGTGGCGCGACCGTCCAGGATTCTCACCTGGTTCCCTGCTATCAGCTATTAGCCAATGCCCCGCTGCATACAAATATTTAGTTTATTGATCAACGACCGTAGTTATATTATAACCTTTTTATATATACTGAAATAGTAAATACTCCGTTTGCTTTAATTGTCTATTTTAGGGAGGCAAGAATAATGAATCCTGACTTAAGACAGAAACTCCAGGCCGTTCTGGAACTCGAAAGATATGCGAACAGTATGGGGTTTTCCCCAACCTGTCTATTGCTGGCCCGGGATATAGTATTGGACGAAAGGGTCCGGATGCATTGTCAGCTTAACCTGTGCACCAACTACGGAAATAACCTCATGTGCCCCCCGTTTCTCCCCTCGGTTGCTTACAACCGACAGCTTGTAGACAAGTATACTTTTGCCCTCCTGCTGCAAGCGCAGCAGAAGCTCGCGCGGCAGGATAAAGAATTTATCCGCCAAACCTTTGATGATAGTGCCCGGCTGTTTGGCCAGATGGCCGTGAGCCTTGAAAGAAAGGCGTTTAGTGATGGTTTCCGCCTGGCCATGGCTTTGGGTGCCGGCGAGTGCAAACTATGCGATAACTGCGTCATTCAAAAAGGTGAGCGAAATTGTATCAATCCTGGAACTGCCCGACCTTCAATGGAAGGCATGGGGATCGATGTAGGCCGGACATTTGCTGCCGCCGGTCTGGATCTTGATTTCACATCGACTCAACTAACCGTGGCCGGCATCCTGTTAATCGACTAATTGTAGCGGCGCTTACCCCCAAAAGGACCTGTCCGGTCGCCCCGGTCTTCTTCCTCGGAAATAATTCTGACCATGGACCGGGGGATAAGGTAACTCCGTCCGCGGTTATCCACATACACTAAAAGCCAGATGTCATCGGGACCTTTGGGGCCACGACGACCCACAACCGATCCTTTGAAGTTGTATAAAGGATGCCTGGATTCACATATAACCACCCTGTCCCCTATTTCCATTCAATTCTCCTTACCGCCGGACCAGCCGGTCCAGCTCCAATCATCTGGTTGCTTCCAGATACAACCGCTAATCCTGGATCACCCTCAGGCCAGTATCCGCATATATCTTCTGCAACAATTCCCGGTCTTTCGACCTATCCGCACTATCATCGGGCCAGTAATCAGACAGGCATTGTAAAAATTTACTGCCTGCGTCCAGATCTTCAGATGATAAACATCTGCCCGTTTCGATTTCTTTGCAATCATAATGTCCCAGGACAGATACTGCCAGCGGGTAGCCCTCCTCCTCGGCCAGAGGATAGAAACCTTTTGCGCCACTGATCAGTAACAACCCATGGCTTAGACCACCCGATTTAACTGGCAATTCGACTTCTTCTAAATTTAATGCCAGCTGGTGCGTGTGGTCCAGATAGGCAGTCAACTGTTCCACTTCCAATTCGTTCAGCAATTCGGTGACCATGATACGGTCGTAAACGGCGTTATCATCTTCTTCATCATAATCCAGGATTATCTCGTCCCAGGGAGCCGGAGGTTCGGTCCGACCGACTACGAACCAGTCCATTCTTACCTGTTCCTGTTCCATAAATTTGTCTATTATTGACCAGGCTTTGAACAACCGCAACCTCCTCACCCCTTTACACGATTTCAGCAACATCACTCCTTGGTTTTGACGGTTACCTTGATGCTGCGGCAGCAGTCATCATTTTTAATTACGATATTGTCATCCTTTTCAAACAACCGGAAGTCGCCTTCGGTTTCCACGATAATATCTTCAAGTTTAAGTCCGTCCTTTTTGGAGATGAACAACATCCGGTTAAGGGGAATCAGATAATTCTCCTTGATGATAGCCATAATGTACCTCCTTTCTCCGGTGATGGGGGTTATTCTTTTACACTCCCGGCTATTGGCTTAGACCAGTATTCGCCTACTTCATAGGGGATTAAAATCCCCCGATCAGTTACTATTGCCGTCACCAGGCTGGGTGGAGTCAAGTCAAAGGCCGGGTAAAACCCTTGTACCTTTGCGCCGGTAATTTTTACCCCGTTAAAATTCACTACCTCTTCGGGATTCCGGAATTCAATGGGTATTTCTTGGGCAGAACTCGTATTCTTATCCGGACCCCCGTAGCCCAAAACGTAGAAGGGGATGGAATGATAACTGGCTGCCAGGGCCAGCTGAAATGTCCCTACTTTATTGGCGACAGTCCCGTCCAGGGCGATACGATCAGCCGCCGTAATCAATTTATCCACCATGCCCTGGCCCATGCAATAGGCCGCCATGTTATCAGTAATCAATGTCACCGGCAACCCCAACTCCGAAACTGCCCAAGCAGTCAGGCGCGCACCCTGCAGATATGGCCTGGTCTCCGTACACACTACCTTGATTCGTTTTCCGTTTTGCCGGGCCCTGATAAACATGTACAGCAGGCCTGCACCCGGAAAACAATGGGTTAATACGTTATCACCGTCCTTTAGCAGGGTCTCGGCCCAATCACCGGTCAGGCGTGAGCGGGTATCCTGTTTGTCGATAATAATGTCTAGCTGGGTCAGGATTTGGGTTGACCACGGATATTGATTCCAATCTGTTCTGTCCATTATATTTTTCAGCATAGCAGCGATATGAAATCCGGTAGGCCGGGTAGCCACCAATCGCTGCCGGGCTTGCTCCATAAGAGTATATCCTTCACCTGGATTGAAGCTATTTTTCTTTTCGATCTCCCGAGCCGCCAGCCATAAACCATAACCAGCAGTGATGGCAATATCACCTGCCCCTTGCACCGCCATGACTTCGATTGCCCGGGCCACGGCTTCATAATCAAGGCAGATAACTTCCTCAACCTGATGAGGAAAACGGCGCCGGTCGAATATTACTAACGAATCGTCTCTCAGAAAAACGGTTTGCCCGATCTTCAACAGCAACGATTCACCCATTATTATTCCCTCCCGATAACAACATGGCTATAAAGAACCTGCCAGCAATAGCCTAACTATTCCTGGCAGGTGTATTGGTTTTTATCCACTCGACAATTGAATTGTAATTGGCTCCCGGACCAAACATTGCCGCGGCGACCCCCGCCGACACCAAGGCCCGCCGATCTTCTTCCGGAATGGCTCCGCCGCCTATTACGGAAATATCCCCCCCGCCCAGGGAATTGAGTAATTCCCTGAGCTTGGGGAAGGCTTCCTTGTGAGCACCGGTATGCATACTCAACCCGCAAAAATCAACGTCTTCTTGTATGGCGGTCTGGGCTACCTCTTCAAGGGTACGGTATAGCCCCAGGTAGATCACTTCAACCCCGCTGTCCTTCAAGTTACGAGCCAGCAGGCGAACTCCCCGATCATGTGAATCCAATCCTATTTTGGCCAGTAGAACCCGAATTACTCTGTTGTCCATATTTGACCTTCCTTATGATTCGGCGCAGCTTTCTTTATCAGATTCTTCCTTCAGATAACGGCACGCGATTTCATCGGCCAAAGTATACGGATCCGTTTCTTTGAGCAGGCAATGGTCTATCATCCGCTTCATCTCTCCGCTAGCCTCCAGTTCGCCCAATATGGGACACATAACCGCCCCCCATAAAGCTTCCTGGATCTCGGCTGCGGTCTTGCGGCGCATCCGCTCGGAGATAAGGTCGTTGTCAATCAGGAACTGGTAGTGCTCCTCAATTTTATCCCGGAGTTTCTCGACGCTCTCGGCAAATTTATGCGGTTCCATGACGCTTTCCACCAGCAACACCGGGATTTGCCAACCCTTGGAGACACCGGCCCGGTCCCGGGACATCTGTACCATATTCATGGTTTCTTTGTAAAGTTTCCCGGCCCCTTCCCGGTCGGCTTTGTTGATGACGAAGATATCGGCTATTTCCATCAATCCAGCTTTCAAAGCCTGTATCTCATCACCCATCCCGGGTACCAGAACCACTATGACCGTATGGGCGTGGTTGATGATCTCTACTTCCTGTTGACCCACTCCCACGGTCTCAACTATAATGCGGTCCTTCCCTAAAACATCCATTACATGTATGCCTTCGCCAACCGCCTTGGATATACCGCCCATGGCACCGCGGGTAGCCAGGCTCCTCACAAATACCCCCGGATCCTCGGCATGACGCAGCATGCGAATCCTATCTCCAAGAAGTGCTCCTCCGGTAAAGGGACTGGTAGGATCCACCGCCAATACCCCCACTGTCTTGCCCTGGCTGCGATAGGCCTGGATAAGTTCATCCGTCAAGGTGCTCTTCCCAGCCCCAGGTGCCCCGGTAATTCCTATCACATGGGACTTTCCGGTCTCCTTGAATATCTCCTGTATGGCGATATAGGTATCAGTGATTTGGTCTTCCAGATTTCTTATAAGGCGGGAGGCCGCCCGGACATCGCCCGCCAAGACCCTTTTACCTAAATCTTTCATTAGCAAATCACTCCTTCGGAGTAATATTGGCTCTGATCCAGTCGTTTATAGTTTCTAAAGGCGCCCCGGGCAGGAATATCTCTGTAATGCCTGCCTCTTTCAGCGGCAGGATATCCTTATCGGGAATAATCCCCCCACCGACCACCACAATATCGTCGGCCCCCTGGTCGCGAAGCAATTTGGCTACCTGCGGGTAGAGGTAGTTATGGGCCCCTGACAGACAGCTCAAGCCCACCATATCGACGTCCTCTTGGAGTGCGGTGGCCGCAATCTGCTCGGGGGTCTGGTGACACCCGGTGTATATTACCTCAAAACCGGCATCGCGAAAACTTCTGGCTAAAACTCTGGCTCCACGATCATGACCATCCAAACCGGGTTTCGCTAAGAGTATCCGAATTCTTCTCTGTGCCATAACGCTTTACCTCCTTCAAATTAGTATATGCCAGGATCGCGATACTCACCGTAGACTTCCCGATACACATCGCAAATCTCTTGGACGGTTGCATAGTTCTTAACTGCTTCGATGCAGTAAGGCATGACGTTCTCGCCTTTCTTGCAGGCTTCGGCAAGATCATTCAGGCACTCTGCCACCTTGCGGCCATCCCGTTTGCGTTTGGTTTCCGCCAAACGTCTCAGTTGTTCTTGTTCTATGGAGTCATCGATCTCCACGATGGGGATGTCGACTATTTCGTCTTCAACATTGTATTTGTTGACACCGATCATGATTTTCTCGCCAGAGTCGATCTGTTGCTGGAATTTATAGGCCGCATCGGATATCTCCATCTGCGGGAACCCTTTTTCGATGGCTGCCACCATTCCGCCCATCTCGTCGATCTTATGGATGTAATCCCAAGCTTTCTCTTCCATCTCATTGGTCAGTGCTTCCACGAAATAAGCGCCCGCCAGCGGGTCGATGGTGTTGACTACGCCAGTCTCCTCGGCGATTAACTGCTGGGTTCTCAGAGCGATCTGTACGGCATGGTCGGAAGGCAGACACAGAACTTCGTCCAGGGAGTTGGTGTGCAGGGACTGGGTTCCGCCCAGAACTGCCGCCAAGGCTTCGGTGGCGGTCCGGACCACGTTATTATAGGGTTGTTGCGCCGTCAGTGAACATCCCGCGGTCTGGGTATGGAACCTCATCCACCAGGAACGCGGATCCTGGGAGTTATAACGTTCCCGCATACCCTTGGCCCAAATCCGGCGGGCGGCCCTCAGCTTGGCTATCTCTTCGAAGAAGTCGATATGGGAATTGAAGAAGAAGGACAGACGTGGGGCAAACTCGTCAACATGCAGGCCTTTACGCCGAATGGCGTCTTCAACGTATTCCATACCATCACGGAGAGTGAAAGCCAACTCCTGTACGGCGGTGGCACCTGCTTCACGGATATGATATCCGCTGATGCTGATGGTGTTCCATCTAGGTACGTATTTGGTCCCAAATTCTACGGTATCACTGATCAGTTTTACTGAGGGTTCCGGAGGGCACATCAATGTCTTCTGGGCGATGAATTCTTTCAGCATATCGTTCTGGATGGTGCCGCCGATCTTGGTGAGGGGGATACCTTGCTCCTGCGCGGACGCGCAGTACATGGCCCACAATGCGGTGGCCGGTGGATTAATGGTCATCGATGTGGTTATCTTGTCCATCGGGATGCCCTTAATCAGATCCCGGAAATCATCTATGGTATCAATAGCTACTCCGCATTTCCCGCATTCGCCCTTGGCTTTGGGGGAATCGGTATCATATCCCATCAGGGTCGGGAAGTCAAAAGCGGTGCTAAGACCGGTCTGCCCGGTAGACAGCAGATAATGCCAGCGTTGGTTGGTTACTACTGCGGTGCCCATGCCGGCAAACATTCTGAACGTCCAGTATTTCCCGCGATACCCGGTGGCTTGATTACCCCGCAAGTAGGGAAATTGTCCGGGGTAGGCAATGTCTTTTTCAAAATCCATGTTCTTAATGTCTTCTGGACCATAAATTCTCTTAATCTCCAGATCCGAAACGGTACTCCAGCGTTCCCTCATGTCAGGATTCTTGGCAATAACTTTCTTGACCTCATCTTCCCATTTTTTCCTCAACAGGCTTGATTTATCTAACAAATCTTGTGTAAACAAAGGGCTCCCTCCTTCTTTATTCACGTAGAAGTAACATTGGGAAACGAATTACACTATGTTGGATAAGTACATCCCGGGCCAATAAGTACAGCACGAAAATGTTGAGGCACGAAGGTCAGTATTCTATCCCGGCCCGGTCTTTGATACCGGCCTGATAGTGGTGCTTTATCTCGGTGACTTCACTAACCATATCCGCGGCTTCCCGTATCTTCTCAGACGCGTACCGACCCGAAAGCAGAATATCTACCTCGGGCGGTTTGTTTTTGATAAGGTCTAAAACCCTTTCCTCAGGTATTAGGGCAAAATCCACCGCAACATTGATCTCGTCAAGTATTACCATGTCAAACTGCCCGCTGTGGATGATTTCCTCAGCCTTTTTCAACCCTTCCCAGGCAAGTTGGACATCCACCCCGGCGGGGTCGTCACGCATTACAAAACTATCCAGGCCAAACTGCAGGATCTTCAAGTCAGGAAGATATTTTTCGGCCGCCAGAACCTCGCCGTATTTCCTTCCTTTCATAAACTGAATAATGCATACCCGGTAACCCTGGCCGATAGCGCGCAAAGCCTGGCCGAAGGAGGAGGTCGTTTTACCTTTGCCATTTCCGGTAATAACCATTACCAATCCCCGTTTAGCCCTGGTTGCACTGGATTCCATTTCCGCCAAATTCTCACCTCCTTTAGCTATACATATTTTGGTTCTTCTAAATTTAGGCAGACTGTTTTACATCAACCTTTCAGAGTTTTGGTTATGCAACCTTCATGCCACTACTGGACTGAACCACTTTAAGGCCCATTCCATCAGCGATAGCTGGATTCGATTAGATAAACGACAAATAATTCTGTTGCAAAACGGAAACAATGGTTTTTCCGCAATGCTGCGGAACATAAGCGCTTTTATTCGATTAGTACATCAATTTTTATTACCTGACTTAATTTATGATAAACTATGTCCCCTTATCCCCTTGCAATGTAAACATTTTGCCTTATTGTCTGCCTCAAGGGAAATAATAAAGGGGAATAGTTGTATGGCTATTCCCCCTCAAGCGCTTGATTCGATGCAATTTGCCAACAACTCTTTGTTGCGCTATTGCATATGCTTGTTGCTGAACAACAACAGTTCTTCGTTTCAGCCTAACTATATCAGCGCGAAATATTGTATTTGGCTGCCTTTCGTACCAAAGTGGATGCATCTACATCTAATTTCTTGGCCATCTGCCGGGTGGTCTGCTTTTGGGCGTAAACCCTTTCCAGTAGTTGTTTCTCCACGCTTTCTATGGCGACTTTAAGGGGAACAATACCTGAAACCATTACATATGAAGATGACTCCTCACCCCGGTCCCACATATGGGCCGGCAGATCTTCCCTGGTTATCGTATTTTTTTCGGTAATTACAACGATTCTTTCAATTAAGTTGGTCAATTCCCTCACATTCCCCGGCCAGTCATAATGCATAAATATATCGACTACATCGGGGGATATCCTCTTGTCCAAACCATATTTACGGTTGAACAATTGGGTAAAATGCGCCACCAGCACCGGAATATCCTCGCTTCTTTCCCGTAAAGGAGGGATATTCACGGGTATAACGTTGAGGCGGTAAAATAAATCATCCCGGAACTGTTTTTTCTGGACCATACAAAGCAGATCCCTATTCGTAGCAGTTATAATACGGACATCCACCGTAATGGCCTTTTCTCCTCCGATTCTGGTTATTTCTTTGCTCTGCAGAAACCTCAGCAACTTAGCCTGTAGATTATAGGGTACCTCACCTATCTCATCCAGGAACAACGTCCCACCGGCAGCCAACTCGATGTAGCCTGGCTTCCCCTCCTTTTTGGCTCCGGTAAATGCCCCCTCTTCATAACCGAATAATTCAGATTCCAATAGGTTTTCAGGAATCGCTCCGCAATTTATTTTAATGAAGGGCTTGTTACTGCGGGTACTGCTGGAATGAATCAGTTCAGCCACCAACTCCTTGCCGGTACCTGATTCCCCCGAAATTAAGACGGTGGCATCCACACTTGCGACTCGCATGGCCATATCCACCAGGTCGCCCATTTTGGGAGAAGTGAATACAAATTTATCATCTCCGGTAAATTGGTGCTTGAGTGATCGCAACTGGCTGGCGTAGTGTTGGGATAATTCCTGCACTTTTTCCAACTCCTGCTTTAAGAGGGTTAGTTCGGTCATATCCCTTACATTACAGACCACCCGGATGATTCGCCCGTTTTCATCAAAGATCGGATTTCCGGTGGTGAGGATAAGCTTGCCCGTTCCGCTTTCCTGCATCGCGGTTATCGACTTACCCTGTTCCAGCACATCCCAGGTTACCGGATCTGAAATAACCCCGTTACTCTTGATCTCCTCCACGCTTCTACCCAGGTATTCATGGGCGCTTATCCCGGTTAACTGCTCAAACGCTTTATTGTAGCGCAATATACTGCCCTTGCCGTCTGTTATGAACAACCCATCGAAAGATGACTCCACTATGGCATCCAGTTCTTCGTTCAATTCCTTAACATAATTCAATTCTCCCGACATTTTCTCGATATCGGAGATATCCTGCAGAACTGCCACCGCGCCAATAATCTTGCCGCCTTTTTTGATTGGTGAACGGTTGGACATGAACCACCGGTCATATAATTTCACTTTCTTTACCGGCTCTAATTCTCCTGACGCAAGTACTTTGATTAGATCACTTCCCGGCAGGACTTCGGCGATGTTCTTTCCTATAGCTTCCTCTGCGTTTATCCCCAGGTACTCCTCCGCCGCGGAGTTCCAAATTCTTATAATGGCTTTTGAATCGATCGAAATTATCATGTTATAAGCAGAGTTGATGACCGTATCGTACTCCAGCGATACGTCGTTATATGAATAGAAGAAGGCTTTGGCTATGTCTCCCCGGGTGAGCATCCCCACAACTTTGCCGCGCTCATCGATTACCGGAAGCCTTGGTACAGTCGCGTTTACAACCTCGCCAAACTCATCGTCCGGGTGCCCGGTATAAACCTCACGGGTCATAAGTTCCTCCACCCGGGCACTCATCAAGTCCATGTTATTTATTATGGCCCGGTAAATATGGCTCTTGGTAAACAGTCCGATCAACCGGCCTTGTTCGTCTATAACCGGAGCACCATCTATTTGTTTTTTCATAAATATGTTTACTACCTCACCCACCGTTTGACGCGGTCCCAGGGTCAACGGATTGGCGCTCATAATTTCCCTAACCTTCAATACTATTCACCCCTATCGTAGTCGCTTGAGCATCATATATTGCAGCCCGGCCAAACACGTTCAGCCCATCTGGGCATAGCCTATACCCCTGCAGCAGGGGAACTTATTAGGCTAGGTTTATTATCCGTCCGATTCATTTTGACCGCCAAATATAATGTATTTTGCGCTTGGTGCCTCAATTCTACCATGTAGTCCGTCCCCCTGCACAGGTATAACCTTCTAGTCATCTCCTCGCCTAAGCACTGACAGGGCCATTGCCCCGGGAAAAACGAAAAGCACTTTCCGCAACTGGAAAGTGCCGGTTTTTTTGGAGCGGGAAAAGGGGTTCGAACCCTCGACACCCGGCTTGGGAAGCC
>JBEHWJ010000022.1:0-24633 GCA_040217755.1 Syntrophomonadaceae bacterium
AATAGAATTAACCTTCCCCGAACTGGGCGAACACAATAAGGAGATCCTCGCAGATGCCGGCTATACGGCTCAAGAAATCGCGGGATTTCAAGATGACAAGGTAATCTAAAAGAAGGTATTCCGGGTCTGTTAAATTAGGGCAGAGATCTGATGTATGTTGTTGAATTAAGAAGGAGGGGTTCTTAATGGGTTATATGGATGAGTATAAGAGCAAACTGGTGAGCGCAGACGAAGCTGTAAAAGTGATCAAATCAGGTGATTGGGTAGATTATGGAGAATTTTCCGGCCAGGTCAGAGATCTGGATCAAGCCCTGGCAAAAAGAAAAGATGAGTTGAAAGACGTAAAGATCTGGTCTACCGTTAACCCCTATCCGACTGCTGTTAATGCCGTGGATATTACCGGCGAATCGTTTGTATGGAATACCTGGCATGCATCAGGTGCTGATCGCAACATTGCCAAGACCGGAAAACCAGTCTATTATTCCTCGATTAAGTATTCTGAAGTTCCTCGTTATATACGGGAGCGGATAGAGCCTATTGATGTAGCTATGCTGCAGGTATGCCCTATGGATAAACACGGTTATTTCAATTTTGGGCCCCAATGCAGTTTTACCAAGGCGGTTTGTGATCGAGCCAAAGTCATCATCGTAGAAGTCAACGAAAAACAACCGCGTTGCTTTGGAGGTTATGAGGAAGGTATCCATATCTCAGAAGTAAATTTTATTGTGGAAGGCAGTAATCAGCCTTTACCCCAGGTACCCTCTCCGCCTCCGACCGATATCGATAACAAAGTAGCTGAATTTATCCTGGAAGAGATCACCGATGGTTGCTGCGTACAGCTGGGCATCGGCGGCATGCCGAATGCCGTTGGTATGGCTATAGCCGCATCTGACTTAAAAGATCTGGGCTGTCATACCGAAATGTTGGTCGATGCTTATGTATTTATGGCTGAGGCGGGCAAATTGAGCGGGAAATATAAGGGCGTTGACCCGGGTAAAATGGTTTTCACATTTGCTTTGGGAACCCAGATGCTCTATGATTTCATCGATGAAAATCCCAAATGTGCCACATATCCGGTGAATTACACCAATAGACCTTCGGTTTCCTCACTTAACGATAAATTAATTACCATAAACAATGCCATAGAGGTTGATCTATATGGGCAGGTGAATGCGGAATCTTCCGGCATTCGGCACATCAGCGGAACCGGCGGCCAGCTGGATTTTGTTTTGGCCGGTTGGGATTCCAGGGGTGGCAAATCCTTTATCTGTATGCCATCTGCCAATATCGGAAAAGACGGAAAAGTGAGAACCCGAATTGTTCCTACTTTAGCACCGGGAGGAATTGTCACCGATCCCCGTTCAGTCGCTGATTATATAGTTACCGAGTATGGCAAATATGCCATGAAAGGAATGACTGTTTGGCAGCGGGCCGAAGGGTTGATTAATATTTCCCATCCGGCGGTAAGGGATGATTTGATAAAGGCAGCAGAGGCTCAGGGCATTTGGCGGAAGTCAAATCGTATCGGCTAACTCTGGCATATTAAAGCCCCTTTTCACCTAAAGTAACGGCAAAGGCAATAATTATAAATAGAGGAGGAGCAAATAATGTCGATTGAAAAGGAATATAAAGCAAAGCTGATATCTCTCCAAGAAGCTGCCAAGAAGGTTCAATCGGGAGATGTAATTTCGACGGGTTTGGCGATCGGAGCTTGTTCACCCGATATGCACAACGCTATTTTTGATCGCTATGAAGAATTGAAAGATGTAAGGTATTTTGACACCGTGCAGGTTCGGCCATCCAAGATGTATGACCCCAACTTTATGCGCAACATGGATGGGCATATAAACTTTATGCCAGGATTTGCCATTGCTACAGCCAGAAAAATGGGAAGCAGTCAAATGGGGGATTTCTATCCCTGTAAGGCAACTGATCTCCATGAAAAAGTAGGTTCGAAAACCGATATATATATCGCCATGGTTACTCCCCCTAACGAACATGGTTATGTGAATCTGGGATTGACTAATTTCTATTCAATGGAGTCCATACGTTTTGGCAAGGAAATCGGCAAGCTGCGTTTGGCAATTGGCGAGGTAAACGACCAAATGCCGATCGTGTTTGGAAACAACTGGATGCACATCTCCGAGTTCGATTATTTTGTGGAGAACTCCACTCCTATTCCCTCGTTCGGGCGGGGTGCTCCAACAGAACGGGATAATACGATAGCCCAGTATGTTCTGGAATTAATCAACGACGGGGACACCATTCAAATGGGAATTGGCGGTATTCCGGAAGCGGTAGTTGCAGGTTTGGAAGGTAAGCAGGATCTGGGTGTTCTAACTGAAATGTTCCCCGGCGGCTTGCCAGACCTGGTGGAAAAAGGAATTGTCACCAATGCCAAAAAGCCTTTCCATAAAGGAGTTACAATAGCCACCTTTGGTATGGGCGACCAATCCATGTATGATTATTTACGTGAAAATCCGGCCTGCGAATTATATCCAGCCTCATATACCAATAATCCGGTGCTTGTTGCCCAGCATCCCAATATGGTGGCATTAAATATGGCACTTATGGTGGACTATAGCGGTCAGATAGCTTCTGAGGGCCTAAGGCATACTCAGATCAGTGGCACTGGCGGACAGTTGGATTTTGCTATCGGAGCATATTGGTCCAAAGGCGGCAAAGGGGTTACCCTGCTAAGTGCGGCAAGAACGCTAAAGGATGGTTCCTTATCGTCCGCAATTGTTCCCGAATTGCCCGAAGGAACCCCGGTCACAGTCCCTAGAACTTATGCAGATTATATCGTCACTGAATATGGAATCGCGCACTTGAGGAATAAAACCCGCAGGGAACGGGCTCTGGAGCTTATTTCTGTATCCCATCCTGATTTGCGGGGCGAGCTTCGCGCCAGCCTTAAGAAGAATTTCTATCCTCAATGGGATAAATAACCAATAATACTCGGCCGGGAAAGAAGAACACTCGGCTGGGAATAACCTGGTGTCACTCTGAACGGCGCTATGTCACTCTGAACGCACCACTGTCACTCTGAACGCAGTGAAGAGTCTTTGACCTCAACAGATATGATCAAATATTAAAATAGTATAATATTTCCTAGAATAAGGTAACGGCGCCGACCGTTACCTTGTTCTTATAAGGTTGTAACATGATAATATTAGTCATTGTATAAATTTAATACTGCTGGAATTCATAAAAATAATCAATTTTTAGCAGAGCTGTGCCATAATAGAATTAAGGAGTCAATTATAGTTGTAGCTTTGCTAATTTGCAAAAGTAGGCTGTGGAATCGAAACCTGCAGGAGGTAGGAAAAATGTCTGACAATCCCCAATATACCCAGAAAAGAACAGAAGCTATTATAAACTCTTTATACAATGGCGTTGTAGCCATCAACACCAAAGGAATTATTACTATTTTTAATCCCTCCGCAGAGCGTATTTGGGGGATATCGGTTACCGATGCCTTGGGAAAACACATCGAAGAGATGGTGCCTGATTCCGGCCTTTATAAAGCTTTACAGATTGGAGAAAACCAGTCATATCAAAGACAAGCGGTAGGCGACAAGGTTGTCATGGCAAATAGGAATATAGTAAAAGTGGATGGGAAAGTAATAGGTGCCATAAGCGTTTTTGAAGATATCACCGAGTTTGAAAAGATTGCCCATGAGTTAGAAAGGGTAAAACTATTGGAGGCCACCCTTACCGACGTTATCGAAAATCCGTACGAGGGGATAATCGTTGTGGATAAGGAGGGCCTGGTCACTATGATCAATGATACCTACCTAAAAATTGTCGGACGTGAACGGGAAGACGTTCTTGGCAAGCCCATCAGTCATATCAGCGAGAATTGTAATCTGCCGCAAGTGCTAAAGACAGGAGAACCCCTTTTATGTGATTTTTGCAATGTTCGGGATCAAGGACTAATAACGATGCGAGTTCCGATTGTAAAGGATGGAAAGTTAGTGGGGGCGTTCGGAAAAACACTTTTCACTGATATCAACGTCGCCAAGGTTTTGAATAATAAATTAAACAAGCTGGAACGGCAATTGGATTATTATAAGGAAGAATATATGAAGATTCATAGTGCCAGATACAGCTTTAATGATATCGTGGGGGAAAGCGACAGTATTAATAGTGTAGTAAATATGGCTTTCCGTATTGCTCAAGGAATATCCACGGTCCTGATTACCGGTGAAAGCGGTACTGGTAAAGAGTTATTTGCTCAAGCCATTCATGGGGCCAGTGAGCGCAGCAAAAACAATTTTATTAAGGTAAACTGTGCCGCCATCCCTGACAATCTTTTGGAATCAGAACTCTTCGGTTACGTAGAAGGGGCTTTTACGGGTGCAAGAAAAGGAGGCAAACCGGGCAAATTTGAACTGGCCAATAAAGGAACCATATTTCTGGATGAAATCGGCGATATGCCCATGGTGATGCAAGCTAAACTCTTGAGGGTTCTTCAGGAGCGCGAAGTAGAAAGAGTGGGCAGCACTGAGCCAATTTATGTGGATGTACGAGTTATTGCAGCCACGAACCGGGATATTGAGAAATTGGTGGAACAGGGTAAGTTCCGTGAAGACCTCTATTATCGTCTAAACATTGTTCAAATTAATATACCTCCCCTACGGGAACATCTTGAAGATATACCGATATTGGTTGACGCCTTAATTCCAAAGTTGAATGCCAAGATCAACAAGCAGATGAAAGGTATGACAAAAGAGGCAATCACACTTCTTCAGCAGTATAACTGGCCGGGAAATATCAGGGAGTTGGAAAACATGTTAGAACTAGCTATTAACATGTCTGATAAAGAATATCTTGTTTATGAAGATTTTCCTTGTATAGTTATGAAACTGGATACCAAAGGGAGAATAGAGAAAAACATTATACTCCTGGATGCAAAAGCCATAACCGAAAAAAATATGATATTAAATGCTCTAAAACAGAGCAATGGCGATAAGAAGATAGCGGCAAGTATCTTGGCAATACATCCCTCTGCTCTTTACCGTAAACTTAAAAAATATGACATTAAATACGAAGGAAGCAGCCATTTAAATTAGCTCCCTGTCTAGTAGACAGTAATAATTTAAAAACCTTAGGCAATCGCGGCTTGGTTTCGAAATTCATTTGGAACCAGGCCGTTTAGTTTTGTACTCTGCTCCCGGAGAATCATTTATGAATGAGTCTGCGGCAGGCGACAAGAGCTGGTTGGCTCAATTGTCTAATGGTAAACCGTGTGTTAATATCTGGTCAAGACCAGATAGCCTATGTGGACATCCGTACCTAATGAAATAGCCGACCATAAACGAGGAGGAGTAATGTATGAAACAGAGCATTAAGGAGTTTGCATTGGGGTTAGGGGTTGATGATGTTGGTTTTGCTTCTGTTGCCGATTACAATAGTCCAAGGTCTCCTAAGATCGAGGCGATTTCTCCCGACATTAAATCAATAATTGTACTGGCGTACAAAGAGCTCTCTTCCTGTGACAGCGATGATAAGGACACCGCTATGGCTGGAAGACAGGCGGCATATGAATTTGCTCGTATAGCCAACTATAGGGTGGCCAGGTACCTGGAAAGCCAATATCATACCAGAGCCTATACTGTTCCAGGATCGAATCCTTTTGCAATGTTGGCGGAAACAGGCGGAGCCGTAGGCCAGGTTTCCCTGCGTCATGCCGCTAAAGCCGCAGGCCTGGGTGTATTTGGCCGCCACAACCTCATCATCCATCCCCGTTTTGGAACCCGGGTAAACTTCTCCGCGGTTCTTAGTGAACTGGACCTGCCTTCCGATCCTCCCTTTTCGGATGAATTATGCAACGATTGCAACCTTTGCGTGGAGGGATGCCCTGCCAAAGCATTGGAAGAAGAAGGTAAGACAGTTGTCAACCAATGCTTTAAGAACTGTCAACCTTATGGTTTGGGGGCCAATATCGCATTTTGGAAAAAGGTGCTGGCGGCTTCACCGGAGGATCAAAAGCGCATGATGGGTAGTGTTGAATATTGGCGCCTTTATCAGTCAATTCTGGTGGGAAATCAGTATTATTGTTTCAATTGTATGGCTTTATGCCCCATCGGTACGGAAATATAGAATTGTTGTCAGAGACATTATATTCAATCGTTGCATTCAAAACCGTTAAGCTTCACATAATTTAATAGATAAATAGAATTCGCAGATACAGCTCATCGGCATTGACTACTGAAAAGTGATGCCAAAGGAGGAGCGAAATGGGCTGCACGGAAGCGCCAGTCGAGTTAAATGGATTTACGGGGATAGTGACCATCGATAAACCAGTCCTGCGCTACCCGGGCAACCCGATATTGACATGCCACGGCGTCAATAGGGTGTGGGGCAAGGACAGCCATTTAAATACCTACACGGTCCATAATGCGGGTATGGCTGTGGTGAGCGGGGATAATGGGCGGAAGCAAACGGTGATGCTGTTTCGTGCCCACATCGCTGATGGCCGCAGTATAATCGGCAAAGCCGTAAGTGATGATGGATTGAATGATTGGCGGGTAGACCCGCAGCCATTTTTGTTGCCGGCGGCCCGGGATGACATATATGCCGAGGGTGTCGATATCGAGGCCGTTATCGAAGCCGAGGCTGGCGGGGTGGAAGACATGCGGGTCAATCCCGTGGGCGGCGGTATATGTGTGCTGACCTATAGCGCCTATCATGGACAGATTGCCGATAGAGTCAAGGTAATGATGGCCGTCACCAGGGACTTTAAGACGGTTATCCGCTATGGTGCGGTTTCCGAACGGGATATGCGCAATGTGGTCATCTTCCCCGAAGCGGATAGATTTGATAAATGGACCGCCTTGCTTCGCCCCAATGACAAAGACCGGGAAATCTCGGGCTCCGGTCACATTGGGGGCTCATTTGGAGAAATATGGGCGGCTTTTGCACCCGGTCCTACCGGACCCTGGGAAATCGGCCTGGTAATCATGAAAAGCGGGCATGGACCGGGGGCATTTCAGGCCAAGATGGGACCAGGCGCCCCACCTGTCAGGACCCGATTCGGGTGGCTGAATATCTTTCACGGTGTGCGTTCGACCATGGCCGGCAATCCTTATTCCCTGGGGGTCGCCTTCCATGACCTTGATGAGCCGGCCCACCCCGGTAAAATCCGCATCAGCGCCAAACCGGTATTGATGCCCACGGCCAGTGATTGTTTGGTCAGCCCGACCGATTACGTCCACGTACCCAATGTAGTATTCAGCTGCGGTGCCTTAGCTGGTCAGGGCGATACGGTAGCCATATATTATGGCGGTAATGATACCGTGATGAATGTTGGCCTGGCCAATATACAAATATTAAATGAGATGTGCGATATCTTCCGCCTTGACCCCTTGACCGGGAAACATCTGTATCGCCTGTAGAAATATCCAAACTATGGTATATTGAAAGAAAACTTCGAAAGGGATGACTGAAAATGCAAAAATGGTGTAAATGCACCAAACGGGTACTGCCGCTAATCCTGGTCTTTGCGTTACTGCTGGTTTCGCCGGTTATGGCGGCTGCGCCCTCAGTACAATTGGACGGAAAGCAGTTAACCTTTGAGGTTCCGCCGATCATCGAGAACGGCCGGACCCTGGTGCCGCTTAGGGCCATATTCGAAGCTATGGGCGCCCAGGTATCCTGGGACCAGCTGACAAACACCGCTACTGCCAGCAAAGGGGACAAAACCATTGTGCTTCAGATCGGATCTCCGACGGCTACAATCAATGGCCAAATAAAGCGTTTGGACGTTCCAGCCAAGATAGTCAATGGGCGCACCCTGGCCCCGCTGCGGTTTGTCGGTGAGGCTTTCGGGGGAACAGTTGGATGGGACCCGTCTACATATATGATAACGCTCATTTCAACTTCGGACCCGTCCCTAGTCGGTTTAAGCAAATTCAATCCCGTACCGAAAGGCAAGTCCTATTTGACCAAACAAGGCATAGCGATTATGGTCAATCAAATGCTGCAAGATGGCGCGGCCTGGGCTGTTTTGGAAGAAAACAGCTCCAACCGTCCTCCCTACGTGGAGAATAAATACGTATTGATTACGGTCACCGTCAAGAACGTATTTAGTCCGAAAAATCCCGTGCCTATCGGTTATGGAGATTTTAACCTGGCGGGCAGTTCAAACACATTATTTAAATCGTATGATCAATCCGTGTATCTTCAGAGTGTAGGTTCACTGAGTACCTTAAGGGAAAACCTGTACCTGGGAGAAGAAGAGATGGGATCGACGGTATATTATGTTGGCAAGACAGAAAAAGACATGCTTCTGGTCTGGCAGGCCAATTCAGCTGCCCCGATCTATTTTTCTTTAGATTAGTGATTGCCGATTTATACGGTTAAATGAAATAGGGACGGCCGCTGACAGAAAGTGGGCGATAAATTAGTCATATTCCCGGGTAAGATATCTTGAGGACTTATTTGGGAGGTGATGGTTGAATGGCCAAGCGAATGATGCCTAACCCCGACGCTTTATTTGGTTACCCTACCCAGCATCCTCACCAATCTTATGTGAAAATGGATGCTACCTTCAAAAGGCACAGGGGAGCCCAAGCATAGTCCCGTAAATGGGGGCCCAGACAGGGCCTCCTTTTATTTTGGCAGACTCGCTCTAAATCGCCCGGCCCCGACCATGGAAAATGATGGTTGGGAATCACTACAGTATCTATATTTATGTAGTAGAATTAAGGGAAATAAGTGCACGGCAGTGCCATACCGGCCCTCGCCGACACTGCCGCCGGGATGCTCCGCCGCACCGGTGAATTTGTCACCCGATACGAATAAACGGGAGGACTGTTTATGTTTGTCAGATACATGAAGGTACTTCTCCTGGCGATACCGGTCAGCATATATTTTCGCTATGCGGGCAACGAACTGGCTACGTTTTTTACCGCCTGTCTTTCCATCATACCGCTGGCCGGGTTGATGGGGGAGGCGACCGAAAGTCTGGCCTGCCATACCGGCGAACGGATAGGGGGACTCCTCAATGCCACATTCGGCAATGCCACCGAATTGCTGATCACCATTTTTGCATTGCGGATTGGATTGTTCGATGTCGTCAAAGCCTCCATCGCCGGCAGCATACTCGGCAACATATTGCTGGTTTTAGGTCTATCCATCATGGTCGGGGGACTTAAAAACGGGGAGCAGAGATTCGACCGGGTCCATTTCAGCAACCAGACCAGCCTTATGTTCCTGTCGATAATTGCCCTGGTCATACCGGCCGTATTCTTCCGGGCCGAGCAGCAGCACCACGCCCTGGAGGAGTTCAGTCTGATAGTGTCGCTAATACTGCTTTTGTTGTATCTGGCGGGATTGCTGTTTGCGATGGGAAGGCCCACCCACGATTTCTGTGAAGTTGAAGCGGAGACTGCTCATTGGAGCATCCAGAAGGGCATTTTCCTGTTGGCCCTAAGTACCGCATTGATCGCCCTGGAAAGCGAATACCTGGTAGGGGGTATTGAAAGTGTAACTGAAACCCTGGGATGGTCGCAGTTCTTCATCGGTATAATAATCATCCCCATAATCGGTAACGCGGCCGAACATTTCACAGCGATAACGGTCGCACTAAAAAACCGGATGAATCTTGCCTTCGAGATAGCGGTAGGTTCCAGCACCCAGATAGCCATGCTGGTGACGCCCATCCTGGTATTGTTGAGTTTCGCCTTCGGTACCCCCATGACCATAATGTTCAATTATTACGAACTGGTGGTATTGGCTCTGGCGGTGGTCATCTCACAATTCATCAGCATCGATGGCGAATCAAACTGGTTCGAGGGTGCGTTGCTGGTGGCCGCATATGTAATAATAGCCATCGCGTTCTTTTTGCTGTAGCATCTTAGGTGTCCACGGTACGGCATTCCATGAAGACCAGGTACTTTTCGCCCACCATCTCGCGTCTTGTGTTGGTATTGACGGCGTAACACCATTCCACCAGCACCGAACTGTTGGCAAATATGGCCTCCCGGTGGATCGCCCTGATCTTGGCTGCATATTTCAGCAACTCGTCTATCTCGGCCTGGTTAAGGAATGAACTGTTGCCATAAGTGCTGTAATCGTCGTTCCCGTGGTGGACGATGATGGTAACGTCCTTGTGCCCACGGGTAGTCAGGTTCCAGAGATCCTTGTCGACCGCCTCTATAATGGTACGGTGTTCCTGGATATCGATTACCCCGCTTTTAATAGCCATGAAATAAGGATAATAGACCACCAGGTCATGCTCCGACAAGCTGGCCAGAAATTCCTTCCCCCTGGCTGTTGCCTCTTCGGCGGTAACACCAATGGCACGCGGCAGATTAAAGTCATTGCCGTTTTGGATGGCTACTCTCACCGTCCACAGCAGGTCCGGGTCCAGGGATTCTTCACCAGTGAAACGACGCCATGGCACTGACGGAACATTCATCTTTTCAAGTTCGTAAAACCCTTCCAGTTTGTTCATCTCCAACCTCCTTGCCAATCCCATTCTGTTGGGTTATTTCGCGATAAGCCATGGAATTCCTGCAAATGATTGCCGCCGCAATGAATTAGTATGGCAGAGCAAAAAGATACCAGGAGCTTATGCTCCTGGTATCTTGTCAGCCAGGGTCGTGAACCTACTGCTTTTGAGGATGGTAATGGGTGTGCAGGAGTTCATGAGACTTGTGTCCCAGCGGTTCATGGAGGAAATCTTCATATAGGAACTTGACCTCGGGATTGTCGTGCGATTTGCGCAGGGGCAACCCGGCATCTTCGGCATAGATAGCGTCGATTCTTTCTTTCCGCTTGGCTATGGTCGATGGGATAGGCTGGCCGCCTCCGCCGATGCAGCCGCCGGGGCAGCACATAACCTCGATGAATTGGTAGGGCGAGGTGCCAGCTTTGATTTCATCCATGATCTTCCTGGCGTTGCCCAGTGAGTTGGCTACCGCCACTTTGACTTTGGTGCCGGCCAGGTCGACTTCTGCTTCCTTCATGCCTTCAAATCCGCGCACCATGGTGAAATTGACATCTTCCAGGGTATTGCCGGTCACTACCTCATAAACAGTCCTGAGGGCCGCTTCCATGACGCCGCCCGAGGCGCCGAATATTACCGCCGCTCCGGTGTAGGCGCCCAGCAAGGAGTCAAAATTAGCCGGCGCCAATTTCTCAAAGTCGATCGTCTCCATCCGGAATAGCTTGCCCAATTCGCGGACAGTGAGGACCAGGTCGACATCCTGGTAACCGCTGGAATTCATTTCGGGGCGGGCGGCCTCAAACTTCTTGGCGGTGCAGGGCATTATAGAAACCGAATAGATCTTGGCGGGGTCGACCCCCAACTTCTCGGCCCAGTATGTCTTGGCCAGGGCGCCAAACATCTGCTGGGGCGACTTGCAGGAGGAAAGGTGGTCCAGCTTGTCGGGATAGAAGGTTTCGATGAAGTTTATCCAACCCGGGCTGCAGGAGGTGATCATCGGCAGGGTGCCGCCGGTCTGCAGCCTCTTAAGTAACTCGTTACCTTCCTCGATGATGGTGAGGTCAGCGGTAAAATTGGTGTGGAAAACGTAATCGAAGCCCAGCATTTTGAGTCCGGCCACGAATTTCAACATATCCAGCGAGCCGGTCGGCATACCGACCGCTTCCGCCACTGCCACTCTAACCGCCGGGGCGATCTGGGTAATTACGATCTTATCCGGATCGTTGACCGCGGCCAGGAATTTATCCATTTCTTCGTTTTCAACGATAGCGCCTACCGGGCAGGCCAGGGCACACTGACCGCATACCACACATTTGGTTTCCGCCAGAGGCAACCCGTCGACGGTTTGCACGATGCCATTAACCATCTCCAGGGCACCGACGGTTTGAATATCGTTGCAGACCTCTACACAACGACCGCACAGAGTGCATTTGGACATATCACGGACCAGCGAAGGAGTACTTTTGTCCTTGGGAATCTGCAGGGGACGATTGGGAAACGAACGAATGAGCAGGGTATCGGCCAGGCTCTGGAGTTCACAGTTAAGATTACGGGCGCAGTTTAAGCAATCTTGGGGATGGACCGACAGGATTTTCTTTAAGTTCTCTTGCCTGGCGGCGATGATTGCGGGGCTAAAGGTCTTTACGACCATGTCCGGGGTGACTGTTGCGGCACAGGCGGTTTTCAACTCACCGTTGATGTCGACCATGCAGACCTTGCAGTTGTCTTTGACTTTAAGGTCGGGGTGACTGCAGAGGGATGCGATCTCGAAGCCGGCCGCTTTGGCTGCCTGCATCACCGTAAACCCCTCTGGTACCGCAGTGCTGATACCGTTGATAGTGATGTTGACCATGTTGCTTTCTCCTCTCCCATCTTTTGTGAAAATTAGTGCATCACAAAATCTAAAATCAGTTTATGGGGTGAGAAGAAAGGTGTCAAGCACAATATCCGGCAGACTTGGCAACCCCAGAGTATCCAGGCACGAAAGCCAGCAAATCCGGTCCCACGGCCAGGCAGCCCGTTTACCATGTCTCATATTTGGCCCGGAAAGACCGGCTTACTTTTTATCAGTATACAATTGGCCGGCGCTGGCCCAATTGGTACGGGGGTATTCCTCGATGACCATCTCGACCACCTCGGGTTTTATGTTGAGGATGCGTACGGTTTCCCGGGTCAGGGCTTGAACCAGTTCACGTTTTTGCTCCAAGGAGCGGCCTTCCAGCATTTTAATATTAATGATCGGCATTTCATTGCCCTCCTTCTTTACTATTTAGTTGATATTATAGGCATATCACCCAACAATCACAAACCGGCGGTGGTCACTGCCCGGACACGCCCGGGGCATTGCGATAGGTCCGGTATGAACCCAGCAGGCGCAAGTCAGATACAATATCCTGGAGGCCTTTTAAAGCCCTGATGATATGAGGTTCTAGTTGATGTCCGTCCACATCGATGAAAAAAAGGTAGTCGCCAATCCTGGTCTTGGCCGGCCGGGATTCGATTTTGCTCATATTTACTTCATATAGATAGAACTGCTCCAGGGCTTTGAACAAGGCCCCGGGTCGGTCACCTACCGACAATACCATTGAAGTCTTATAAGCGCGGGAATCTTCAATGCCGCTTGGGGGGCGGGAATTTTCATCGTTGGCCTGGGCCAGGCTGATGAAACGGGTCTCATTGTCGGCCCGGTCCTGGATATCCTGCCTTACAACCGCCAGGCCATAGGAGATAGCGGCGGATTGGGTTCCGATAGCCGCCCAGGGCTCTTCGGAGCCTGCTACCCGGCAGGCGGCCTCAGCCGTGCTGGATATTTCGACCAGGTCGACCGCTCCAAGATTATCTGTCAGGTATTTGCGGCACTGGGCCAGAGCCTGGGGATGCGATAGAACCCGGGAGATGTCTCCCAGACTCACCCCGGGCCGGGCCAGCAGATTATGCCGGACCGGCAGGATGACCTCGCCGGTAATCTCCAGCCGGTACTCGTAGGCCAGCAGGTCCAAAGTCAAGTTGACCGAACCCTCACAGGAATTTTCAACCGGTACGATGCCAAGGTGAGCCTCCCCGGAATCCACGGCCGCCATTACCCCCTCGATGGATGGACAGGGCATGAGCTCCCAGGCATATTCCCCGCCGGCAACTGCCCGGGCCGCTTCCTCGCAAAAGGTACCGGCTGGTCCCAGGTAAGCCATTATCCTTTTCAATATCACCGACCCCTTTCTACGCGCTCTCCAGGGAGATATTTCTAGCGGGCAAGTTCCTGCCGACCGCCCGGGCGACCAGGGATATTTGCTTCATTACCTGCTCCAATTCTTCGGGGGTGAGCGACTGGGGCCCATCCGACAGCGCTTTGGCCGGCTCCGGGTGCATCTCCAGGATGAGGCCGTCCGCTCCCGCTGCTATTGCCGCCATGGACATGGGCAGGACCAGACCGCGGTCACCGGTGCCATGGCTGGGATCAACTATGACCGGAAGGTGACTTAATCTTTTCACCAGGGGAACGGCGCTCAAATCCAGGGTGTTGCGGGTAGCCGTTTCGAATGTGCGGATTCCCCGCTCGCATAGGATCACTCTGCCGTTGCCTTCGGAGATTATATATTCGGCTGCCATCAGCCATTCCTCAATGGTGGCCGACATACCTCGCTTCAGTAATACCGGTTTGTCAGTCTGGCCTACCGCCTTGAGCAGACGGAAGTTCTGCATATTGCGGGCCCCAACCTGGACCATATCCACGTAATCCAGCGCCAGATGCAAGCTGGCCTCATCGATAACTTCGGTTACAACCGGGATTCCGGTGGCAGCAGCTGCCTCTTTGAGTATTTTGAGCCCCTCTTCTTCAAGACCCTGGAAACTGTAAGGGGAGGTGCGGGGTTTGAAGGCGCCGCCCCTGATGACCTGTGCGCCGGCATGCTTCACTTGATGGGCGGCGGTAAGCAACTGCGTCCGGCTTTCTACTGCACAAGGACCGGCGATGATGGTCAGATCAGGTCCGCCGACGGTCACCGGCCCGACTTTTATAGTCGTGTTATCTTCTTTGGCCTCCCGGCTGACCAGTTTATACGGCTTCATTATGGGGACGATCTTCTCTACCCCGGGCATCAGCTGCAGGTCCCGCAGGTCGCTGATGGGCCGTTCGCCTACGGCTCCAATCACGATGCGTTTTACCCCCCGGATCATCTGGGTTTGGAAACCCAACTGGTCCAATTTCATGTTTACAGCCTCGATTTGCCGGGTGCTTGATGTCATTTCCATTACCACTACCATTATAGATTCCTCCCTAAAAAAATTATGCCCATAGCCTATGCCCCCAAAGGGACGCAAGCTATGGGCTTCCGTGGTACCACCCTCGTTGATCCTTAAAGGATCCACTCAACAAGGTACGGGAATAAATCAATTACCCTGATAAACAAAAAGGCCTTCCATCCCAAGGGACGAAAAGCTCATGCTTACCGCGTTACCACCCAAGTTGACCTGCCGCCTGGACAGATCCGCTTTAATAAAGGTGCGGGAACTGTTGTTCCGATACCTCCTTCCCTCTAACGTCGGAAGAATACGGCTCAGCCTACCACCCCCGGGGGGACTTCAGCCTGCAACTCCGGAGAGAACTTCAGTCACTCATGCTTTGAAAGCGCTTCCAGCCGATGGCGCTTTCTCCCTGTAAAGCTGGGGCTGACCTACTTTGCTCCTTCATCGTTATTATCCGGATGAAATTAAGATAAATTATATCATGGGCGTGGAGATGAATCAAGAATATATTTGATATCTTTAGTACAAGGCTTGGGCTATCCGGCTTTCGTTTATATCCGTGAATATTTGGCAGGTGCCTATCCCGATGGGCAGGACCAGATGCAGCCGGCCCTCGGTACTCTTCTTGTCTTTGCGCATCTGGCTAATAATATCGCTGCTGTCCAAGCGCTCGTAGGTGGTAGGCAGACCCAAGTCAAAGATAAGGCTTTTGATACGATCGTCGTCATGGGGGGATAATATCCCTGCATCGACGGCCAGCCGGGAAGCCAATACGATGCCGATGGCAACTGCCTCGCCGTGATTGTAGCGTCGATAACCGGTCAGGGCTTCCAAAGCATGACCGAAAGTATGGCCAAGGTTCAGCAAAGCCCGGATACCCCCTTCCGTCTCGTCCTGGGCCACAATGTCCGCTTTGATGGCGCAGCAGCGCTGAACAATATGCTGCAGGCATCCTGGTTCGCGAGCTTTGATGGAGGTCAGGTTTTGCTCCAGGAATCCGAAGAAACCGGGATCCCAGATGATGCCGTATTTGATGACTTCAGCCAGGCCGGTGAGGTACTCTCTTTCCGGCAGGGTCTCGATGAAGGCGACATCGATGAAGACCAGGGCCGGTTGATAAAAAGTTCCCACCAGATTTTTACCCTGCGGCAGATTGACCCCGGTCTTCCCGCCCACACTGCTGTCCACCTGGGCCAAAAGGGTAGTGGGCACTTGTATATAACGGATCCCCCGCATATACACCGAGGCCGCGAAACCGGCCACGTCCCCGGGGATGCCGCCGCCCAGGGCTATCACCGTCGATTGGCGGTCCAGACCACACTCAACCATCTGTTCAGTCAAAGATCGGACCGTGGTCAGGTTTTTGTGCTCCTCGCCGCCGGGAAAGGAAGCCAATTCAACCTTGAATCCACTGGACCGCATGATTTCCAGCAGCCTGTCGCCGGCAATTTTGGCGACATTGGCGTCAGTGATGATCATAACACCGGAGTTCCTGGGGATAAAGTCCAGCATAGACAGTAATTCCGGCAGCCAGTCGCTGCCGATATGGATATCATAGCTGCGTTCGCCTAATTCTACGCGCATGGTAGGTTACTCCTCGATCCAGGATGGTTTTCTTCTATTAATATATCATCCTATTTATAGAGACTGCTGAGTGTCTCCTCAAACCCGGGAAACGATATATCTATGCATTCCGCTCCATGCACGACGGTTGGACCATCCGCCACCAGCCCCATCAAAGCGCAGGCCATAGCGATGCGGTGGTCATGGTAGGATTCACACACCGCTCCCTGAAAAGAGCGGGAACCGGTTATTACCAGGCCGTCTTCAGTCTCCTCGATGATGACTCCGAAACGTTTCAATTCCATCGCCGTAGCCTGAAGGCGGTTACTCTCCTTGACCTTGAGTTCAGCCGCATCCCTGATTACGGTCCTGCCTTCGGCTGTAGCCGCCACTACCGCCAGGACCGGGATCTCGTCTATCAACCTGGGGATAAGGCTCCCGCCGATATCGATCCCCTTCAATCCATCACCGGATACGGTTATATCGCCCATAGGCTCGCCGGAGCTGTAGGTCTGGCCGGAAATGGTTATTTGCGCCCCCATCTCCCGCAACACATCCAGGATACCGGTGCGGGTCGGATTAAGTCCCACCCTGGATATGGTCAGACATGAACCCGGTACGATGGCTCCGGCTGCCAGGAAAAAAGCTGCCGATGATATATCCCCCGGTACCATGACTGACTGAGCTGTAAGCGGGCCTGGCTGAATGAAGGTGGTTAAACCATCGGATTTGATGTTGGCACCGAACGCCGCCAGCATCTTTTCGGTATGGTCCCGGGATAGAGCCGGCTCGGTGACCGAGGTCACTCCCTGCGCATAGAGCCCCGCCAGCAGAACCGCTGATTTTATTTGGGCACTGGCCACCGGAGTAGGATAATCGATGGCTCGCAGGTGCCCCCCCCTTATCGCCAGGGGGGCAAAACGCCCGTTGCCGCGGCCCCATACCTGGGCCCCCATTTGACGTAAAGGCTCGGCTATTCTGGCCATGGGACGCTTACGAATGGAACTGTCTCCGGTCAATACGGACAGGAAATCCTGTCCCGCCAAAATTCCGGATAGTAAACGCATAGTGGTACCGGAGTTGCCGACATCCATGTAATCGTCGGGCTCGCTCAGGCCATCCAGACCACGGCCGTGTACCTGCAGCCGGGTCGGCCCCAGTTCGGTCACTTCCACCCCCAGCTGTTTTATACAACGGACTGTGCTCCGGCAATCCTGCCCGGGCAGAAAATTGTCTATCTCGGTGGTGCCGGCGGCCACCGCACCCAGCATAACCGAGCGGTGGGAGATGGATTTATCTCCGGGTACGGACAGGGTCTGGGTCACGGGCGGCAGGGGATTGACCATCAAGTCCATAAATCATCACTCATTTCCAAGGAATTACGTGAACATAATCCGGTGGCGGTGTCAGGTAACTATTATATAACGAAAGAAGCAGGAAGACAAAACCAATGGCGCGGTTTATTTAGCACGGTGATTGCAGTATAATCGTTTCAAGAAAAAAGTCACCAGGTAGGGACGGGAAAGATTGAATCAGGCCGAAGGAGGATGAAAAGGTGAAGAAAAAGACGCTGACATTGTTGATTCTGGGTTTATTCCTGCTGGCTTTGGGCGGCTGTAAGACCGCCAACCAACCGACGCCGCCGACTGCAGCCGTAAACTTCAAGGTAGCTGCATTGAGGGGGCCTACCGCATTAGGGATGGTCAAAATGATGGATGCCCAGCCCAGCCTGGGCGAGAATGTCAAAGCCGAATATGTCATCGAACAGTCCCCGGATACCCTCAATGCCAAGCTGCTCACCGGCGAGATAGCCATGGCGTCAATTCCCACCAACATGGCTGCCAAGCTGTACAACAAAGGGGTTAATTATCAATTGGCGGCCATGAATACCTGGGGTGTGTTGTATGTGGTTACCAACGGTGACATAGTCAAGAGCTGGAGCGATTTAAAAGGAAAACAAATCGATAATACCGGTCAGGGTGCCGCCACCGACGTGGTATTCAGGTATTTGCTCAGCAAGAATGGCATCAACCCGGATAAGGATGTCACCATAAAGTACGTACCCACCCCGGCTGAGCAAGCCCAGTTGGCCATCGCCGGCAACAGCAAAATTACTGTCCTGCCCGAGCCATGGGTTTCGACAGTGTTGAACAAGAACAAAGACCTTAAAATAGCCCTTGATATGCAGCAGGAGTGGAGCCGGATCAATGGCGCCGATGT
This sequence comes from Syntrophomonadaceae bacterium, assembly GCA_040217755.1. Classification (GTDB taxonomy): domain Bacteria; phylum Bacillota; class Syntrophomonadia; order Syntrophomonadales; family Syntrophomonadaceae; genus PHAA01. Next base: position 18,482 of record JBEHWJ010000022.1, read on the forward strand.
ACCTTTTGCCCAGACCTGCCTGGTAGTGAATGCCGATTTTGCCAGTAAGAACCCGGCAGTCATGGCCAAGTTCCTGGATGAGTATGCGGCTTCCATAGATTGGGTCAATAAAAACCCGGCCGCCGCCGGCGAGCTTATCAAGAAGCAGGATATCGGTATCCCGGCCGATGTGGCCGCCGCCGCCATACCACGTTGTAATCTGCGCTATATGGGCGCCGTCGATGCCAAACCGGCAGTAGAAAAATATTTGGAGGTACTCCTGAACTTCTCCCCTGATTCCATAGGAGGGAAACTACCGGATGCGAAATTCTACTATCAAAAATAGTCTGCTCACCACAGCTTCCGTACTGGCTCTTCTGCTGGTATGGAAGCTGTTGGCTTTATATTGGAATCAGGAATTAATTATGCCCTCACCGGAAACAACCCTGGTGAAGATGTGGCAGGTCATCCAAACGGATAATTTCTGGCCGGCGGTGGGTTATACCCTGGGCCGGGGGTTGCTGGGTTTCTTTATCTCCTGTGTGGTTGGTTTGGTGGCCGGGTTTGCGGCCGGTTTCAGCCCCCCGGTCTTGTGGCTCTTGCAGCCGTGGGTGACGGTGGTCCGGACCATTCCGGTCATGTCGGTTATCATCCTGGCCATCATCTGGTTCAAAACCGATATCGTACCTATCTTCGTCACCTTCCTGATGATATTCCCCATCATATACAGCAATGTCTTGTCCGGCATAAAAAACATAGACCAACAGCTGTTGGAGATGGCCCGCATGTACCGGGTCAAGCCGCGCCGGATAATGACTGAGCTTTACCTCCCGGCTATACTGCCTTATTTACTGGCCGGCGCTTCCAACGCCATGGGCATCACCTGGAAAGTGATAATCGCTGCTGAAATCCTGAGCCAACCCCGTTTCGCCATCGGCACCAACCTGATGATAGCCAAGATAGACCTCGAGACCGCCCGGGTGTTTGCCTGGACTGCTGTAGCTATTTTCATCAGTTTCGTCCTGGAATACGCCCTCACCGCTTTGGAGAATAGATTTAAAAAATGGGGTCAAAGCCAATGACTTTCAGTTTGCGCCATATCGACATCAGATTTGGAGACCTGCTGGTCCTGCACGACCTCAGCATGGAAGTGGAGGAACACAAGCTGACTTGCATCCTGGGTCCATCCGGTGCCGGCAAGACCACCTTGCTCAACCTGATATCCGGATCATTGCAGCCGCAGATAGGCCAGATCGAGGGCTTCGAAGGTAAAAGCATCAGTTACCTTTTCCAGGAGACCCGGTTGTTGCGATGGAAGACGGCCGAAGACAACATAGATTTTGTCCTCAAAGACCATCTCAGCAAAACGCAGCGGGTCGAAGCCATCAACCGCTATATCGAAATGGTGGGACTTAATGAATTCAGGCGCTATTATCCCGACCAGTTGAGCGGGGGGATGAAGCAGCGGGTGGCCATCGCCCGGGCATTCGCGTTCCCGTCTGATATATTGCTGATGGACGAACCGTTCAAGGGATTGGATCTGCAGCTGAAGACTTCCCTTATGCAGGCATTTATCAACGTATGGTTGACCGATAAACGCAGCGTATTTTTTGTAACCCATGACCTGGATGAGGCGTTGCTGCTCGGGGAAGAAATATTTGTACTTACTCCCAGCCCCGGTAAGGTCAAGGGTGTGCTCATCAATTCCATTCCCCATAAAGATAGAGATCTCAACTCCCCCCAGCTTCGGTCTATTAAGGATAGACTCTACCAGCTGGTCACCACCTGATTTCCGGTTTACAGATGTTCCAGGCTGACCGCTTCGGGTTCCGCCGGGGTTTTAACCGCTGGTCGGATGGCCAGGAACATACTCGCCAACACCATCCCGGCGCCGATAATTTCTTTCATCGTGAGGGTTTCTCCCAGGATCAAATAAGCCAGGATAAGGCAAAAGACTGGTTCTGCGGTGCTGATAAGGGTTGCGCGGGTGGCCCCGATCTGCTGCAGCCCTTTCAAAAAGAACAGTACCGCCAAGAGGGTATTAAAGCAGGCCATTAAGACTGTTACCAGCAGTTGGGGCCAGGTCAGGTGAAAAATGGCGCCGGCGTCCTGAGGGTATATAGGGGCGATTATGAATATGGCGATCAGGGCAATTGTAGCGGTGATAGACAGCGGTTTACCATCGGCAACCGTCTTTTGTCCGGCCAAACTGTACAAAGCGTAGCATAAGCAGGCCAGCAGGGCATAGATGATACCATCCGCGGCTGCCGGGGAGGAACCATTCTGCAATCCGGACAGGAAAAAGACGCCGGTCAAAGCCAGGGTCAAACCGACCATCACTCGCGGGGCCAAGGATTCACTATATATAATAATACTCAGTAAAGCCACCAGGGCCGGATGGGCGAAGAAAATCACCGTAGTCAATCCTGCGGCCAGGTATTCCAGGGCAAAAAAATAGAACAGGCCGCCCGCCGTCAACAGGATGCCCTGGGCGAAAACAAGGGGGGTTAGGGTCAACACGGGTTCTCTCCTGACGCCAACCAGCACAATCGCCAAAAACAGAAAAGAGAACAGGTAACGCAGGAAAAGAGTGCTCTCCGGGGTCAGCCCTTGCCTATAAGCGAGTTTTACCAACACCGGCAGGGTAGCATACATCAACGCCGAGAATAGAATGTAGAGCGAGCCTTTTAATTCCTTGGAGGTAGGGTGCATATTGTATACCTCTCGTGCCCAAACGTTCTCTAAAGTATATAGCATAAAGCCAATAATGGATAAGGCTATTGTGATCAGACGTTGCCGGGGCAATTGATGTCAGCGTAAATTCATGCTATATTATATAATCTGAAGCCAATCTTCAAAACAGTTCGATTGAAGGAGCGTGCTACGGCAATCCCCGGGAGAATGAGGCCCGATGGAACTAAAATCAACTGTTTTTTCCGATGGGGTTCACATATAATCTTATTAACGAACGTAGAATTAATTGTGGTTCAGCGCGACTTTGGCACAAAGTCAGCGGCTGAAGGATGCGGAGGTGACGTTATGAAAAACAGATGGGGCAAAGGCGAACCGGTAAACCTGTCCGACCTGCTGAGGATTACCCCGGTGGCGGATGAGATTATGCATCTCAGCGATGAGTTGGGCATGAGCCTTTCAGACGTAATGTGGATAGTATCCCAGATCATAGAGAATCATGATGAGACAGATAGGGGGCAGGAGCCGGAAAACATCCAGGAGACCTCCGAACTGGAATGGGATAATATAGAACTGGACAGCGTGGAAGATGAAATTGACCGGGCCATGTATATAGTTAATGTAAAGATAAACGGTCCGGGCCGGTTCCCGGAAATCGGTTTCAAAGCAGGCGTCAACGATACCGAAGACATGAACTACTTCTTCGACATGATTTTGGAGATGATGGAAAAACTGGACTAAGGGGTGTTGAGGGTCCGGGGATATACCCGGACCTTTCTTTATGGGCAAAACCCTTCCAATTGATATTGGAGTTGGAAGGATTATACCAGATCCGCGGCGGCAGGGCATTTTTTTGGAGACGGCTGCCTTTTGCGCAACAACCGGTTAAGATACCGGTTTTATTTATTTTCGAGTAGGTTTCGGGCTAAACGGCAGACCAAAAAGGTCTGTTGTTGAATATGCTGTTGGTAGAAACGGCCGGCGAAAAACTCAAAGCGATACAAAATTGGAAATTACTGGACAATGCCGCGGCTGTCAGACTATAATGATATTTAATTGGGGCAGCGCCAAACCATGGATTTAGGTTCTAAATACGCCTCGGGCGCATAGAATTACCTCAGGGGCCAGACAAGAAAGGGGGAATTTGATATGGATTATAAGTTGATCGATGAGATCCTGCGCGAGATCGGGCTGGAGCGAATCGAAGATGAAGAATCCGAGCAACAGTAAGGGGGAGCCATTTAAGGGATTAACTTAAATGGCTCCTTTACTTCGCTTATTGGGAGTTCATTTGCAGTAACTCGGAGACGGTCACGAATTCATATCCCTGACCCCTGAGATTGTTGATCACCATCGGCAAAGCCTCAGTAGTCTGTTTACAGGTATCACTGGCGTGCATGAGGATTATGGCCCCCGGATGCACTTTTTTGCTGACCCGATCGACTATACTGTTGACCCCGGGATTCATCCAATCCAGGGAGTCCACACTCCATTGGATCACTTCGTAATTAACCTCATGGGCGGCCTCTATCACCTGATCATTATAGTCGCCGTTGGGGGTGCGGATCAGGTTGGCATCGACCCCGGTCACTTCTTTGATATTGTTATGCGCCTTCGTGATCTCATCCTTGATTTCTGATTTGCTGAGGTTGCTGAGATTGATGTGCCGGTGCCCGTGGCTGCTTACTTCATGACCGTCCTGCTTTATCCTTTGCGGTACTTCGGGATATTGCTTGACCCATGGCCCCGATAAAAAGAAGGTAGACCTTATCTGGTTCTGCTTGAGTATCTCGATGACCGGCATGGGGGTATTGTTACCCCAGCTGATGTCAAAGGTGAGAGCGACCACCTTTTTGTCAGTTTTTACTTCGTAAACCGGTTTGAGCTTATGATTGGCCTGAACGTAGAACGTGCCGGTTATCAGAAACACGGCTGACACCAGCGCGATCAGCATGATCCTGGTGCGGACGGTCAATTGATAAAATCCAAACATCTTCGGCATATCGATGATCTTCCTCCCCGATTATTATTTTTTACAATCTATTTGGCTCAACCGGCATTATTCCGATTTTCCCAACTGGATGAGTTCGCTCATGGTGACAAAACGATAACCGTCGGCGGTCAGCCGGGTCAGCAGGAGATCTACCGCCCGGGCCGTCTCCAGAGCGTTATCAGCCCCGTCGTGCAGGATGATTATCTGACCGGGTCGGATGTTGGCAACTATGTGCCGCGCGATATCCTCGGCTTTGTTCCCGCTGCGCCAGTCTTTGGAATCCTGCTGCCAGGTCCAATAGGCGATGGTCATCGGGTAGTTGTTCACGAATTCCACCATCTTATCGGAGAGATATCCGCCCGGAGGCCTGAATAGGGCAGGGGTCTTACCGGTGGCCTGGCTGATTATGGTGTTGGTCTGCTCTATCTCGCTTTGAAATATGGCGATGTCGTTCTTCTTGAATTGGCTGTAGTTGTGGCTGTAACTGTGATTGCCCAGCTCATGACCCTGGGCGGCCATCGTCTTAAGGAGCAGGGGGAGTTTCTCGGCCCGGTATCCGACGACAAAAAAGGTGGCACGCACGTTGTGCCGGGCCAGGCTGTCCAGAACCGCCGGGGTTGTTTCAGCATCGGGGCCATCATCGAAGGTGAGCGACACCGCCTTCTCGTTGGTCGCAACCAAAGTGACGACCTTTTTTTCACTCTTCCACTGGTTCATGTTGGGATGCAGAGCAATATTGTAGGAGCCGAGGCCGAGCAGGAATATCCCGGTAAATAATAATCCCAGCGTGCGTTTTCTTATGGTGATTATCATGTTAATCTCCTTAACACCAGGTATCTGCTCCCGTATGGATTGCCTGCAGTCGGCTTTGGTCCCTTTTACAAATGTATTGATGTATTATGTTAAATATGCTCGCCCCGGTAACAGAAGGACCCAAACTGGCCACTTTACTATTTGGGGAGACTATTTTATAATAGTGAATGTCGCTAATTGATGAATCGAATACGTCAACAACCTCAAGCATGGGTCGTTAACTCAGAGGTAGAGTGCTTCCTTGACGCGGAAGAAGCCACAAGTTCGAATCTTGTACGACCCACCATAGGAAGACAGTAATACCGGGGGTTACAGCCCCCGGTATTTTTGTGGCCAAGTGCAAAAATGGTCATTGGCCACTAAATTGGCCACAAGATAGACAAAACTATAACCAAAAACAACTTACTCAAAGGGAATTATCTCTTCTTCTTACGCTGGTTATTTACGGGCTGGCCGAGGAGATCCGGCACGATGTTTTCAAGGTCCAGGGCATCTACATGGAATAAAGGGAACATGTGCAGGAGATATTTATATATCTGTTGAATGGTTGCTTTTAGGACAAAATTACTGTAATTATCCAAGCAACCACCCGGGTTATGGCGAACGTCGGGGAAAAAAGCAGCAGGAGCATATCCCGAATATGCTGGGGCTATTGGCGGAGAAACAATAGCTGAAT
>JBEHWJ010000023.1:0-24209 GCA_040217755.1 Syntrophomonadaceae bacterium
GCCGAAAAAGTATTCAAGATCAGAGTAAATTTCGATATGGAGATACCCGATGAGGATTGACCCTATAGATTTGAGCATACTGGAATTGATTCAAGGCGATTTACCCCTCGAGTCGCAACCCTTCGCGGGATTGTCACAGCAACTCGGGATTAGCGAAGGGGAAATCGTGGAGCGGATCGAAAAGATGCGGGAAAAGGGTGCTATTCGACGTTGGGGGGCGGTATTAAGGCATCAACAGGCTGGTTTCATTGCCAATGCCATGGTGGCTTGGAAGGTGGAACCCGATAAGGCCGAGCAGGCAGGACGTCATATGGCCGGATTCCGGGAAGTGAGTCATTGTTACCTGCGCCAGGTCCCCGCCACATTCCCTTACAATCTATTCACGATGATCCATGCCCGCAGTGACGCACAACTGCGGGAGTCAATCGCCCGGGCGGCAACTGAAACTGGGCTGGAGGACTATTTGATAATCAGAAGCCTAAAGGAATTCAAAAAGGCCAGTATGAAATACGTCTAATGGTCGATGGCTGAATGGGTAGAGGAGGTCTCGGAGTGGAAACCAGGCAATCGGAGAGGTTATTTAATGAGGCCCAGAAGTATATGCCGGGTGGGGTAAACAGCCCGGTCAGGGCGTTCAAATCGGTAGGCATGCATCCATTGATGATCGACAGAGGTAGTGGTTCAAAACTTTATGATGTGGATGGCAATGGGTTCATAGATTATGTTTGCTCCTGGGGACCGCTTATCCTGGGACACAGTCATCCGAAAGTCGTCAGGGCAATCTGTTCAGCGGCGGAAGAGGGCACCAGCTTCGGGGCTTGTTCGCCCCGGGAGATACAATTATCGCAAATGATATGTGATGCTTTTCCGTCTATCGACCGGGTGAGATTGGTGAATTCGGGTACCGAGGCCACCATGAGCGCGGTGCGCCTGGCCCGGAGCGTCACCGGGCGGGACAAGATCATCAAATTCGAAGGCTGTTACCATGGCCATGCCGATTCATTTTTAATCAAGGCCGGTTCCGGTTTGCTGACCACGGGCGTCCCCACCAGCACCGGAGTACCCAAGTCTTTCATAGACCAGACGGTGGTGTGCAAGTATAACGACCTTGAATCAGTAAAGAAAGCATTCATGCTTATGGGCCCCGATATTGCTGCCGTAATCGTAGAACCGGTGGCTGCCAACATGGGCCTGGTGAATCCGAAACCGGGATTTTTACAGGGACTGCGGGATATAACCAGATTATATGGAAGTTTGTTGATATTTGACGAGGTAATAACCGGTTTCCGGGTATGTTACGGGGGGGTTCAGACCCAACTCGACATAGACCCGGACCTGACCACCCTGGGCAAGATTATCGGCGGCGGCTTGCCGGTGGGTGCCTACGGGGGCAGCAAGAAGATAATGGAACGCGTAGCTCCACAGGGCGATGTATATCAGGCCGGAACTCTGTCGGGCAATCCTATTGCCATGGCAGCCGGTACGGCAACCCTTAATATATTAAAGGAACAGAATCCTTACCCGCGGATCGAGGAACTGACCAACCGTTTGACGGCTGGGTTAAGGACCATCATTGAGACCCATCAGATGGAATGCTGTCTCAATCAGTGTGGCTCCATGTTCTCGCTGTTCTTCTCCGAACCTCCGGTTTATGATTATGAAACGGTGCTGGGATGTGATACCGGAAAATACGCTGCATATTTCAGGCGGATGCTGCCAGCAGGGATTTACCTCCCCCCGTCACAATTCGAGGTTTGTTTTGTATCTACCGCTCATTCGGACGAAGATATCGACAAAACCCTGGAGGCTATGCATATCTGTTTTAAGAAGCTGCGATATATTTGAAAAAATTTTGGCTATTGGATGAGACAAGCAGGAAAATGGACTTCTATATAGAAAGTATACAATTGGGTTCGACTAAATTTCGTATGGCGGTAAATTTGCCGTAGGCAAATAGCTCATACATATAACTATCATGGGGGTGATGGTAAGTAGATTACGGTCAACCAGGATGTCTGACATAGTATAGTAGAAAGCATTAGAAGAAAAGGAGGAATGAACTTGAAGGTTCTAGTCTGTGTTAAGCAAACATTTGACACCGAAGCCAAGATTGAATTGAAGGGCGGACAAATTTCCGATGCTGGTATCAACCTGATCATCAACCCTTATGATGAGGTAGCTGTTGAGGGCGGAATCCAGTTGAAAGAGAAGGGTATCGCTACTGAAGTAGTGGTACTGAGTGCCGGCTCCGATAAGGCTATGGACGCTATCCGTACTGCTCTGGCGATGGGCGCTGACAGGGGCATCTTAGTGAAACAGGACACCGCTGCTGATGAGTATGCACGTGCTATCGCTCTGGCCGCAGCTATCAAAGACGAGAATCCCGATATAGTATTGGCCGGCCACGTTGCTGCTGATGATGGCTCTTCCCAGGTCCCCACCCGCGTTGCGGAAATCCTGGGCCTGCCCCATGTGAATGTTATAACCGCGATCGAGATCGCCGGCGGAAAAGCTACCTGCACCTGTGAAGCCGATGGCGGAACTTCTGTGATCGAAGTAAGCATACCTGCCGTGATTTCCAGCCAAGTAAGCTGGAACGAACCCCGTTATCCTTCCATGAAGGGTATTATGGCTGCCAAGAAAAAGCCGGTGGCAACCAAGGACGCTGTGGCAGTTGCCAACAAGGTAAATATCGTTGAGTTTGCTCTGCCCGCTGCCAAACAGGCAGGTGTCAAGATAGAGGAAGATGCTGATGTATGCGCAGCCAAACTCGCCGATTGGATGAAAAACGTCGTTAAAGTAGAAGTGAAATAAGCACATAAATGTTTATTTATGTATAAAAAAGGAGGGTAATTCATGGCAGGAACATGGGTTTTTGTTGAACAAAAGGACGGTAATATCCGTAAAGTTACATTTGAAATGTTGTCTGAATGCAAAAAGGGCGGCGATGAAGTAGCAGCAGTTGTGTTCGGACAGGGAGTGGAAGGATTGGCTCCCGAGCTGGCCAAATTCGGTGCTGATAAGGTTTATGTAGCCGATGACGCCATTTTTGCCAATTACAACACCGGTGCTTATGTGGCCCAAATAGTGGCTATGATCAAGGAATTTAGCCCTAATGCGGTTTTATTCGCTCATTCTTTCAATGGCCGTGACATGGCTTCCAGATTGGCCCAGAAGCTGGATACCGGGCTGGCCACCGATGCTGTAGCGGCTGAGATTTCAGCTGGTAAGGGTATTTTCACCAGAGCTATCTATGCCGGTAAAGCCCTGGCCAAGGTCGAAGTGGCAGGCAGCCCGGTTCTGGCAACCATCCGCCCTGGTGTTTGGGAAGTTGGTTCCACCGCTGGCGCTGGCGCAGTTGTGAAAGCTGCCGTAGCAGCCACTGCCGCTGATGTATATCAGATAATGAAGGAATTCCGTCCCACTGTTTCCGCCCGTCCTGACCTGGCTGAAGCAGCGGTGGTCGTATCCGGCGGACGCGGATGTAAGGGACCGGATGGAATCAAGCTGGTTGAGCAGCTGGCCGACATGCTGGGCGCCGCGGTAGGCGGCTCCAGAGCATCGATCGACTCCGGCTGGCTGGGACATGAGCTCCAGGTTGGACAAACCGGCAAGGTGGTTCTCCCCAACCTCTACATCGCCTGTGGTATTTCGGGAGCCATTCAGCACTTGGCAGGGATGTCTTCTTCCAAGTTCATAGCTGCTATCAATACTGATACTGAGGCTCCGATCTTTGGAGTTAGCGACTTCGGCGTAGTCAGTGACCTGTTCAAAGTGATACCCATGTTAATGACCGAGCTGAAGAAATAGCATACCCCAGTTTTGACGGTGTCATTGGATATGCGCCGGGCGCATATCCAATGATCCCTCGCTCAGTGTGTTAAGGAGGGAATTGGATTAATGATTTTCGGATCGCACCCCATCAGGGGTTTTTACGAAGTCCCAATGCGTGAGGTCGGGGCCAACGTTCCCTACGAATGGCTGATATATTTTATTATGTTTATCCCAATCGGATTTATTCTATACGGTATGTGGAAACGGATTGAGGTTTGGATGCTGGCCAAGGGAGATATCCATAGAAACGACCGTGTATGGGATCGTGTAGTTTCCTTCCTGGTAAATACTTTTGGGCAGGCCAGGGTGATCAGAAAACCACTGCCTGGCTGGATGCACTTCTTCCTATTCTGGGGATTTGCCTTTTTGGCTACGGCTGCAGGTCTTGACGCAGCCCACTATTGGATTCACTGGCCTCACTTGGAGGGTAACCTCTATATAGGGATGTCCTGGATCGTAGACGTGACTGGTTTCTTAGCTTTGATCGGCATCATGGTATTGGCTTATATCCGGTATATCCAGAAGCCAGAACGACTCAATGACACCAAGTCATCCGACGGATGGATTATCCTGCTGGTTTTTGGTATTCTCTTCACCGGGTTTGTTATTGAAGGCGCCAGAATAGCGGCCCAGATTCAGCAGACCCCCTTCCTGGAACAAGTTCCTTATGAAAAAATAGCTTCGCCGTTCGGCTGGATGTTCGCTTCTATCATGGGGGGAATGTCAGTCGACAGCCTGTTGATGTGGCATCGCTTGCTGTGGTGGTTCCACATGAGTATTGCTTTCCTGTTCCTGGCCCTGATTCCATTCACCAAGCTGTGGCATATCTTTGCCGGTATGTTCAACTATGCTTTCCGTGATCTGGAACCATCGGCCAACCGGATGGTGTATAACATTGAGGAAGCGGAAACCTTTGGTGTCGAGAACATCGAAGATTTTGGGTGGAAGGATCTCCTGGACCTGGATGCCTGCATTCGCTGTGGCCGCTGCCAGGAAAACTGCCCTGCCTATAATACAGGCAAACACCTGAATCCCAAAATCACATTGATTCAGCACATGAAAGAGCATTTGGATGCCAAGGCTCCTTATCTAATTGCTAAGAAGGGTGAGGACGTCCCCCACGAAGAAATGGCCATGACCGACGAAGCTGCAGCCGAGGCGGTAAATCCGATGGAACAGAGCCTGCTCTATGACGTCGTTACTACCGATGTCATCTGGGACTGCACCAACTGCCGCGCTTGTATGGAACACTGCCCGATGTATATCGAGCACATACCCAAGATTACCGAGATGCGCCGCAACTTGGTAATGTGGCAGGGTGATATGCCTGGCGAAGCTCAAGCCGCCTTCACCAACATGGAGCGCAATTACAATCCTTGGGGTGTGGGTTGGGCCGGCCGTGCCGGATGGCTGCAGGAGAGAAACGTTCGCGATATCGTGAACCTGTTGCCGGAAGACGGCGGAGAGTTCGAATACCTGCTCTACGCCGGATGTGCGGTATCATTCGACGACCGCTACAAGAGAGTCGGTGAAGCACTGGTAAGACTGCTTGACAAGGCAGGAGTCAAATTCGGATACCTGGGCACTGAAGAATACTGCTGCGGCGATTCAGCGCGGAGACTGGGCAATGAATATCTCTACCAGACGCTGGCCAATTCTAACTTGGAGTCTTTTAATAATTACGGGGTCAAGAAGATAATCGTGGTGTGCCCGCATGGTTATAACACCTTGAAGAACGAGTACCCGCAGATGGGCGGCAAATTCGAGGTATACCATTATACTGAGATATTGGCCAAACTGATTGCGGAGGGCAAACTTAAACCAACCAAATCTTTGGCAGTCAATATGACTTATCATGATTCCTGCTTCCTAGGCAGACACAACAACATCTATAATGAGCCCCGTTCAGTCTTGAAGACAGCCGGCGGCAACGTCATTGAGATCGAAAAGGGACGTAATTTCGGGTTCTGCTGTGGAGCTGGCGGCGGACGCATGTGGTTGGAAGAGGAAGCGGTCGAAGGCTACAAACGCATCAACGATACCAGGACCGATCAACTGCTGGAACCGAAACCGCAGATGATTGTTACCAACTGCCCCTTCTGCCTGACGATGATATCTGACGGCGTCAAGGGCGTCGAGGCTGATGTGGAAGATCCGACCAAGGTCTTCGATGTAGCCGAGGTACTGTGGCAGGCAATGAATTAGACCAACCGTACAAAAAATAATTTGCAGTAAAGAAGGCCTCCGTTCGAGGGGGTCTTCTTTTTTGAGGCATAAATGGGGAGACCCGGGTTTGTGATGCTTGCATTAAATACTTTCCATGCTAAAATACTAAGAAATGTCACCTGTATATAAGCCTAGTCTCAAGTACAGGGCCATTTATACAGACATCGTGTCGACAGAAAGGGGCACCTCAATTGAAGACCGCAATCTATCCGGGCAGTTTCGATCCTATTACATACGGCCATGTGGATATCCTGGAACGTTCCAGCAAGATGTTCGAGCATATAATTATCGCGGTAGTTCACCACGTCGGTAAGCGGGCACTGTTTACCCTCGACGAGAGAGTTGATCTGATCGGCCAGGCCACCAGGCATATCCCTAATCTGGAAATCGAATCCTTCCGGGGACTTACCGTTGACTTCCTCCGCAAAAAGCAAGCCCGCGTCATAATCAGAGGTCTGAGATCCTTCACCGACTATGAGTACGAATCGCAGATTGCTTTGTATAATAAACATCTGTATCCGGACAGCGAGACGATTTTTATCTTGGCCGATTGCAATTATATGTATTTGAGTTCAAGTGGGGTCAAGGAGGCTGCTCTTCTGGGCGGGGATGTAAGCACTATGGTACCACCACCGGTTTTTGCGGTGCTCGAAAAGAAACTGAAGCAGATGGGGGAAACCCTATAGTAAAGGAAGCGCGCTGTCTCCTGACCGGGGGACAGCCTTTTTTTCTCAAATCAGTGGCGGAGCGGATAGATCCCTGGGAAGCGATAGAGATATATATTACCAAATATATTCCGGATGGGTTTATGATGTTGGTGGCCTTTTAGGCGTGGCCGGCATAAAATCCAATCAGGTTGGTCTGGTTACGGGACATAATAACTCCAGGAGGACGGTTGAATATATCAGCCGGAATTTTCTTATTCATTCCATGTAGTCCAGAGTACGGCAAAAAGTTATTTTTAAGGTATAATGACTCTAACATCATCAGAAGGGAACCGACTATGGCCGAAAGTGACCGTCAAATCAAGATAATTGACCGCGATAAAAACATAAGGGTGTTCCTGGCTCGTACTACTCATCTGGCCGAGGAGGCGCACCAGCGGCATGAAACCTCCGCAACTGCCACCGCCGCATTGGGCCGGGTGATGACCGCTGCGGTCATGATGGCCAGTGATTTGAAGGGCGAGGAGGATTCTGTGACCATTAGAGTCAAAGGTGACGGGCCGGCCGGCACCATAATTGCCACCGCCGATACATGGGGAGGAGTGCGGGGATTCATCGCCAATCCGACCGCCGACCTCCCCGAAATCGCGCCCGGAAAACTGGCGGTTGGGCAACTGGTAGGAAAGCAGGGCTTCTTGGAGGTTGTAAAAGACTTGGGCCTTAAACAGCCTTTTAGCGGGCGCATCGAATTGATAAGCGGGGAAATAGCTGAAGATATTGCCCAGTATTTTCTGGCCTCGGAACAGGTACCGGCCCTGGTTGCTTTGGGAGTACTCGTTGCCCCGGATTTGAGTGTCCAGGCCGCCGGGGGACTGATAATCCAGGCCATGCCTGATGCGAGCGATGAGGTATTGAAGATTATCGAAGCGAACATCTTCGGTTTGGGGACCATAAGCAACCTTATAGCCACCTATCCTGAACTGGAAGCGATCGCGCCACTGATAATGGAGGGGATCGACTATGACATCGTAGAGGAAGATGATTTCAAGTTCCATTGCAAATGTAGCCGGGACAAGCTATTAGGGGTATTGCAGGGCCTATCCCCGGAGGAGCGAAGAGATATCCAGCAGGATGAGAACATAGAAGTGATATGCAATTTTTGCCGGCAGCGTTATCTTTATAAGCCAGACGAACTGGATGGTCCAATAAATTAAGCCTTAGACAAATCATCTAAGGCCTCTCGAGTGAGATTGTTTCTTAATGTTTACAGGGCTCTTTCAACTTTGCCGGAACGCAAACAACGTGTACAAACGTATAGTTTGGTAGGTGTCTTTTCGACCAGTACCTTGACCCGTTGTACGTTAGGTTTGAATTGACGGTTGGTCCTTATATGGGAATGGCTATACTTCTTGCCGAAAGTTACGCCTTTTCCGCAGATTTCACATTTTGCCACGATTATGCCCCCTCTCTATAACAAATGCACTTAAATATTTTAACAAATACGACCACAAAGGGCAAGAAGAAGGAATAAATAAGGTAATATAGAATTATGATTATGTTATGTAGGAGGGATTGAGGGATGTACAAGATAAAGAGCAACGAATTGGGGGACATAACCGTAACTCGGGAGATGGTCGAGACTCTGGCCGGGTTGGCGACTATGGATTGTTACGGGCTGGTGGGGATGGTGCCGCAAAATATCCAGACCGGTTTATCCAACATTTTAGGCCTGGAGTCGATCCGCAAAGGGGTTCAGGTCAGTAATACCGACGATGGATTGGTAATCGATGTATATGTGATTGTCGGCTATGGGACCAAAATACCGGAGGTAGCCTCCAATGTGATGCAGAAGGTGGCCTATGTCCTGGAGAAAAATGCCCAGCTGCCAGTTGCTGCCGTCAACGTCAATGTCAGGGGAGTAAAGGTAATCAGCGATAAATAGTTGGGAGGATAATCAGTTTGAGCTTGGACAGTATTACCGGCAACGACCTGGCTAGGAGCGTCAAGGCTGGCTGTATCCGGTTGGAACACAACCGCGATAAAGTCGATCTGCTGAACGTTTTCCCGGTGCCTGACGGGGATACCGGTACCAACATGTATCTGACCCTATTGGCGGCGGCCAAAGAGGGGGAAAAAAACAGCCAGCAACCCCTGGGTAAAGTTGCCAAAGCGATTTCTTTGGGGTCACTTATGGGAGCTCGGGGCAATTCGGGCGTTATCATGTCGCAGATATTCCGCGGTATGGCCAAGGTGCTGGAATCCAAGGCGGAAGCCAATGCCACAGACATAGCCCAATCGTTGCGGGCCGGTTCTGAAACTGCCTATAAAGCGGTGATGAAGCCGGTAGAGGGAACCATCCTGACAGTGATCCGGGAAATCGCGGCCACTTCGGAACGGGAAGCCCACGCCGGCAACGATATTCTGGGTTCATTGCTGGCGGGGGTGGAGGAAGGGCTCCGGGTATTGGACAAGACCCCTACCATGCTGCCGATCCTCAAGGAAGCAGGGGTGGTGGATGCTGGCGGACGGGGTTTGCTTTATTTCCTGGAGGGATTTATCGACGGTCTGGCTCATGAAAAAGACATAACCCTGGAAGGATACAAAGGCAAGATGGCCGTGCCTCATATAGAACGGGACGAGGAGTCCCTGGTAAAACTCGATTTTCAATATTGCACCGAACTGCTCATCAAAGGCAATGGGTTGGATGAAGGAGATGTAAAGGACCACCTGGCCCCCTTGGGCGATTCGATGCTGGTGGTGGGTGGTGAAAGCCTGCTCAAGGTCCACATCCATTCAAATCACCCGGGCAAAGTCCTGGAGACCTGTTTGCAGTTCGGTGGCATAAGCGATGTGAAGATCAACAACATGCTGGAAGAAGTACACGAGCAGCGCAACAAATGGGATGAGGAACATATAAGGCCCCAGCGCCGGATCGGGGTGGTGGCGGTAGCCGCCGGCGACGGGATTAAGAAAATGTTGCTGAGCCTGGGGGTCGACGAAGTAGTGGAGGGCGGCCAGACGATGAATCCCAGCACCGAGGATTTGTTGAGGGCTTGCGACCAGGTGGATGCGGCCCAGGTAATTATTTTGCCCAATAATGCCAATGTAATCATGACGGCTGAACAGGCCAAGCATTTAAGCGATAAAAAACTGGCCATCGTCCCTACCAAATCGGTGATGCAAGCTATCAACGCCTTGATCGCCTTTAACGATGACGGGGATTTGGAAGGGGTAGCCGAGGCGATGAATAGAGAAACCGCCAGTATATCCTATGGTGAAGTTACATATGCAGTCAGAGATTCCAAATTCAACGGGATGGAGATAAAGGAAGGCGATTTTATCGGGCTGGTCAATGATGAGATAGCTGCCCAGGGGACGTCCGCTGAGGAGGTAGTGCTTGACTTACTGGACATCATGGAGGCCCGGGAGCATGAGCTGTTGACTATCTTCTATGGTTCTGACACCGAGGAAAAAGAGGCGCTGCACCTGAAGGGAAGAATAATAGGTAAATACCCGGACAATGAGATAGAGATGCATTATGGCGGCCAGCCTCATTACAGTTACCTGCTCTCGGTCGAGTAACCGGCCTTGACTCCTGGTAAACGGTGTTGATATGAAGATATTGGCCGAAGGCGTACAATTTATAAAAGGGGTCGGACCCCAGCGGGGGCAGCTGCTCAATAGACTTGATTTGGATACCGTCTTCGATTTAATGTGGAATTTCCCCCGCACCTACCTGGACCGCAGTAAAACCTACCAGATAGAGGCCCTGTCCGATGGTGAGGTTGTCAGTATCAGGGGACGGATAACTGCAACTGACA
The DNA here is from genome assembly GCA_040217755.1 of Syntrophomonadaceae bacterium. GTDB lineage: Bacteria > Bacillota > Syntrophomonadia > Syntrophomonadales > Syntrophomonadaceae > PHAA01. The sequence continues at coordinate 10,547 of JBEHWJ010000023.1, forward strand.
GCCACCGTACCAGACGGGGCTTTCACCTCTTTAAGGCCAAGGTCGAGGATGACAGCGGCGCGGTAGCAGCAATTTGGTTCAACCAGTCGTTTCTATCCCGGCAAATTAAAACCGGGCAGGAAATCTTTCTAACCGGTAAGGTCAAAACTGGTTATGGGGGGATGGAAATTTTCCCGACCGAGTATGATGTTATCGACCGGGAGGAAGGCGATCTGCCGGTTATGCCGGTATATCATCTTACCGAGGGTCTAAGCCAAAAAAGCATGCGCCAGATAATGCTCAATGTCATGGAGAAACACCTGCCCGGGTATCCAGAAATATTGGACCCGGATATGCGCGAACGTTACCAGTTGTGTGATATCGGATATGCCCTGCAGAATCTCCATTTCCCTGCCTCTCGGGAGGCCTACCTGGCCGCTCGCCGGCGACTGGCTTTTGAAGAATTACTTCTCTTCAAACTCAACCTGGCACTGGAAAATGAACCGGCCGTCGATGACCGACCCGCGGTGGTACAAATCCCCCGCTGCGACCTGGTCAAACGGGTCAAGCAGAGGCTGCCCTTTGAATTGACCGCGGCCCAAGAGCGGGTGGTCGGGGAAATATGCGCCGATATGGCCGCCCCTACCACTATGAATAGACTGCTGCAGGGAGATGTCGGTTCGGGTAAGACCGTGGTGGCTGCCCTGGCCATGGCTCAGGCAGTCGCCGCGGGATATCAGGCCGCCATGATGGTGCCGACGGAGATACTGGCGGAGCAGCATTTTCGTTCGCTGGAAAGGATATATGCCGGTACGGAAATGATCCTGGCCCGTCTTACGGGGGGAATGACGGCCGCGGAACGACGGGCTGTCCATTCGGCTGCGGCCGCCGGCGAAATCGATATTCTGGTAGGGACTCAAGCTCTGATCCAGGATGAGGTAGTTTTTGAAAACCTGGGTCTGGCCATCATCGATGAGCAGCATCGTTTCGGGGTCCGGCAAAGAGGTAAACTGGGTGATAAAGGCCTGGCCCCCGATATCCTGGTGATGACCGCCACCCCCATCCCCAGGACTCTCGCCCTGGCCTTATACGGTAATCTCAACGTGTCGGTGCTCGATCAACTCCCCCCGGGTCGTCTGCCGGTTAAAACGGTTTATATTCCCAGGTCTGCCCGGGACAAAGCCTTTCGCCTGATATACGCCGAGGTCAGCAAGGGAGCTCAAGCCTACGTCGTCTGTCCGCTGATCGAGGAGTCGGAGAAGCAGGACCTGCGGGCGGCCATCACCATCCACAAGGAATTGCAGGCCGCCTTTCCGGATCTCCAGGTAGGCTTACTGCACGGCCGATTGAAACCTGGCCAAAAAGAAGCGACCATGCAATCGTTTAAGCAGGGTTATATCAATATCCTGGTCACCACCACGGTTATCGAGGTGGGGGTGGATGTGCCCAACGCCACCCTGATGTTGGTTGAGCATGCTGAGCGGTTTGGGCTTTCCCAGCTGCACCAACTGCGGGGTCGAGTTGGACGGGGACCCCAGCAATCATACTGTGTTCTGGTAGGCGAACCGGCCACCGAGGAAGCCCGGCAGAGGCTGCACGCTATGGAAAAGACCAGCGATGGATTCGAACTGGCCAACGAGGACTTGAAGATAAGAGGCCCTGGTGATTTCTGGGGGGTCAAGCAACATGGCCTCAATGAGTTAAAGGTTGCCAACTTGTTGAGAGATCAGCAAATCCTTGCTGATGCTGCCGAGGCAGCGGTCAGTTTGGGGGACGGGGTAAAAACAGACGGCCAGCTGGCCCAATATATAAATCTGCGCTTTAAAAAAAGTTCCATCGCCATGAACTGAGACAAAAACACCTGGGATACTTATTCTGCCTGCCTAAAAAAATTAATTATGGTCACCATAATACTGTCACCAATATTGATAGTATTTTTTTATTTGCTCGGACAAAAACCGAGGAGGTGATCACATGTCGGAAAGACCGCCTGATAAAGAGATGATCCCCAATCGCGACGATGAAGCAGAGACCATGAAAGACGTCGAGAAACAAAAACTGAAATATGAGGTTAGTCAGGAAATGGGCATTATAAGTAAGCAAAATTATAAAAAGTGAAGAAAAAACTACTAGCATATAAGATTTGGCACGGGAAACAATATGATTAGAAAACATAAAAGGAGGTGAATTTCGAATGGCAAGCCGCAGCAACAGACTTTTGGTTCCCGAAGCAAGAGCCGGGATGGATCAGTTTAAAATGGAAGCTGCTTCGGAGGTAGGGGTTACTTTAAAGCAGGGTTACAACGGGGATCTGACTTCAAGGCAAGCTGGTTCCATCGGCGGCCAGATGGTCAAGAAGATGATCCAATCTTATGAACAGGGTAAAACCGGTCTGAAATAATAGCATACAACTAATCTAACCACACTAAAACCGAACAGGCGGATGTTATATATCCGCTTGTTTGCATTTTGGACGTTGGTAATGGAATGAATAAAAGGGATGAAGGCAAGGCTGCCTTCATCCCTTAGCTCGACATACTTAGGTTGCGTATAATTCGAGTTGTTCCTGAGAAATACCTGGGAACAGAGCGGTAGCAACTCCCATAGCCAAAATTCGAGAAGTGTTTTCGATTATGTCGTCTATTTCCTTGGGGGTAACAGTCAGACTGCCGCCAAAGAAAGAAAGAATATCCTTTATGGTATCATTAGCCCTGGTTTCAACAAATGAGACTCCGTTGTTTATACAGTATTGGCGGATGGCTTGGTTGGTAATTATAGCGGCATTGACGATGGTGGGACAGCCGATGGCTATGACAGGTATACCCAATTCCTGCTGGGTTAGAGCCTGCCGGGTATTGCCTATACCACTTCCAGGCTGGATGCCGGTGTTGCTCATCTGGATGGTGGTGCCGATGCGCTCCACATTTTGGGCGGCCAGGGAATCTACTATAAACAAAACCGTCGGCTTGACCTTGTCGACAATGCCCTTGATGACATCGAAGGTCTCCAGGCCGGTGATACCCAATACTCCGGGAGCGATGCCGCAGGTGGGACGCATCCCTTCAACCAGGGCATCGGGGGCGTACTCATGATAGTGTCTGGTTATGGGACTATACTCGATGAACTTCGGGCCCAGGGCATCCGGGGTAGCCCGCCAATTCCCCAACCCCACCAATAATACTATATCCTGAGGTTTAAGAGAGTCCTTAAGCAAAACCGGTATGGTTTTACCCATGGCTTCGATTATCTCCTGCTTTACGTAAGGATCGTTAATTTTGAGGGGCGGGGATTCGATAGTCACATAAGTGCCAACCGGACGGCCCATGGTTTGAGCGGCCTGGGGCTCCTTGATATCGATGGTGGTTATCTTGATCTGCTCAAGTTTTTCTACTTTTTCCTCGACACCTTGGATCTCGCGGTCGGCATCACCGCGAACCAGATCCCTGGCTTCGACTGCCAGGTCCACATTAAGGTTAAATATTTTGATTAGATCGTTCACATTCATACCTCCTCGCCTCTATTATCATCATTTCCCGGCAAATGTATCCGCATGACGGGGAACAATTCTTGACCTGGGGTCCCAGTTAAAATGGCGACCGAAGTCGCCATTTTGGGGAGAGGAGAATTTTGTAAAGTTGTTGGGGAGGGTTTGTTTACCGGTTATCTCCGGTATCCATATCATTGACCTTTATTTAGAATAATATTCATGATCAGGACATTTTTTATCAAAATATTTTCTGTTAGAATCAAATTTAGCAATTACAAAAAGAAGGTAATTGTCTGGTCGAATCGAAACATACAAAGGAGAGCTTTAATTGAGGGTAATATCCGGCACTGCCAAGGGTAGGAGACTGAAGGCGCCGCCCGGCCTCAATACCAGGCCGGTAACCGACATGATCAAGGAGGCCCTGTTCAATGTCTGGGGGTCCAGGGTGCTTGATGCCTGCGTCCTGGATCTATTTGCGGGAAGCGGCAGCGTGGGGATAGAAGCTCTCAGCCGTGGGGCCCGCAAGGTAATATTTGTCGACAACTCCAACGCAGCGGTCAGGGTGATTCGGGAAAATCTGGACCATTGCCGCTTCCAGTCCGGGTTTGACATCCTTCGCGGAGACGTTTTCCAGGCGCTCAAACGACTTGTAAGCCAAGGTCTCCAATTTGACTTGGTATATATTGATCCGCCCTTTACCCGGGAAGATATCTTTGAACCATTGATGGAGGCGGTAAGCCGGGCAGATATCCTGTCGGCTGACGGGATTGCCGTAATCAGGTCGCCCCGGAAAAAGGCTATGCCGTCATTTCCCTTATTGGTAAAATACAGGCAGGGTGATTACGGAGAGTCGAGTTTGCATTATTACTGCAGGTGTGAGGAGGAGCCAAACGATGATGGAGATATTTCGCATTCTTGATGAGATGGAGCTATTGCTGAAAGGAAGTAAAAAGATGCCTCTGACCGGGGGGAAATCCCTGGTGGAAACCAACCGGTTCCTGGATCGGGTCGATAGGATCAGAGCCATCCTGCCTGAAGAACTGGAAAGTGCCAAACAGCTCCTGTCGGAAAAGGATAGAATCGTAAACGAGGCATTCTCCGAGGCTAATCAATATATTGAACAATATCGGAATGAAGCGGCCCGGATGGTCGACGATAGCGAAATCACCAGGAATGCTATGAATGTAGCCGAGGAGATTATCGCCAAGGGTGAGAGGGTAGCCGAGCAAATCCGGCGTGATGCCGAGGAATATGCCGACGGAGTTTTGGGGCACATCGAATATGTATTACGCAAAGGGCTGGAAACGGTAGTCCAGGGGCGCGATCAGATAAGGATCCAAAGTGAGGAAGAGGCCGGTTAGCGGGATTGGTACCAGGCAATTCCCAGCAGCATCAAAATAATTACGGCTCCGATCATCAGGCATACAAGAGACAGAGTCCAGGCGTCAAATGCATACAGCACTTTGTAAATGGGTGGGCGCCCCATAGCCAAGGTGCTGATTGAATTTCCTCCCCCCAAGGCGTAGAGAACCGATATGATGGTAACTGACAGGATAACCTGCAGGATGCGGGCCCGGATATAAAACCAGAACCTGACCGGTAAACCGGCCACTATACTCATAACCTGGGCTATTATGGATAGACCGCTGAAGGCGAGGATGCAACTGACTGTGATCAGCGCCGGGAAATGGTCCAAGGCTGGCGAAGCGACTGCAGCTTGCGAACCCAGGGTTATCTCGAAAAATCCCATGCATAGGCCGTAGGCCAGCGGATAAGTCAAGTTAAGGAAGGCAAAGCTATTGACGAGCATTTGAGCGACGATATCGATTATCCCCCAGACGGAAAGCATCCTGGTCAACACCGAAAATATCACTATAAATCCACCTACCGCCAGTATGTTGGTGATTGCCTTTTGGATCGAATTGCCCAGCATTTTACCTATGGTTTCCGGCCCCTGGGATTGGTATGGCTCTGTGTGGCGGTGGGCAGAACCTGTAGATATAGAGGTAGGCGGGGACGAAGTGAACCTTAATATTATTCCTACCAACAGATTTGATATATAGTGGGCTGCGGCCAGCCAGTAACCGATTATCGGGTTGCCGAACATACCGACTCCCACCGCCCCAACAACAAACAAGGGACTGCAGTTGTTAGTAAATGAGACCAGGCGCTCCGCCTCGTCCCCGTTCAGCAGCCGCTGCTCGTAAAGTTGCCGGGTCAGCAACGCTCCCACCGGAAAGCCGGATGTGAACCCCATCACTACCGCCAGGGTACTGCTCCCCGGCAGGTTGAAGACCGGTCTCATTATCGGCTCAAGCCTAACGCCCAGGTAATGTACAAAGCGCAAACTTACCAGAAGTTCGGCGACTACGAAGAAGGGGAAAAGGGCTGGTAAAACGGTAGTATACCATAATTTAAATCCTAATGTGGCCGATACCACGGTTTCGCGTGGGTTTACCAGCATAAACAGGGTTAGTACCAATATAAACGAAGAAAAAACGAGTCGGGAATATCTGGACAAAACAAGACCCTCCTGTCGGGGTTTACTAATATATATGCGAATCGGCTGGAGTCTTAGAATTGAGGAGGAGCGATCAAAGGTGGCTGATAATCCCAGAGTGGCATTGGTGCTGGGAGCGGGGAGCGCGCGGGGGCTGGCCCATATAGGCGTTTTGCAGGTACTGCAGGAGAATGGAATTGGCTTCGACTTCATCGTTGGTTCCAGCATGGGCGCCATGGTGGGGTGTATCTATGCATGCGGAGCCAACCTGTACATGCTGGATAAACTTATAGAAAACATGAATACCCGGATGTTGTTGGACTTAGGTGTACCCCGGATGGGCTTCATGGCCGGAAACCGGATAACCGAATTCCTGGACCTGGTTACTAAAAGAAAGACTTTTGCCGACCTCGATTTTCCGGTAATAACCGTAAGTACTGACCTGGTTACCGGCCAAAGAATATTGATCTGTGAAGGCCCGGTGACCGAAGCGGTCCGAGCCAGCATATCGATACCGGGCGTTTTCGTCCCTCTGATCAAGGATGACATGGTGCTGGTGGATGGGGCGGTATGCGACCGGTTGCCCATCGATGTAGCCCGGGAAATGGGAGTCGATCTGGTTATAGCCGTGGATGTTACCTATGGTGCGGGGAGAAAGACTGAATTTGCCAATGCCATTGACGTCATCATGACTTCACTGGATATAATGGGACAATACCATTTCGATTCGGTCACGGAGAGGGCAGATGTTCTAATCCAGCCGGCGGTACGACATATTAATACCGGGGAATTTGACAGATCCCGTGAGATAGTAGACCTAGGCCGAAGGGCAGCGGAGGAGAAGGTGGCTGAAATAAAGAATAAGATATCTTTGCTGCCAAGGTCAAAAGAATAGATTGTTATTCACCGGTAACCAACTGCGGGGAGGTGGTGAAGTCCCTGGCCCCATACCTTTGCTGGGCCTGGGGGTAGAGGAGACAGTAAAGATCGGTTGCCATAACGTCAAGCCTCAACATGTTACGGAGAACGGGCGAGTCATCATCGTCGGCAGCGGCCTTGACCGCGCTGCCCCGGCTGAGGATGCGCAGGTCAGATTTATTTTTTATATCTTGCAGGATTTTTCGACCTTTTGTAGAAAATCCTAAAATGTGGATGTACAAGGGTCCGTGTTGGTCAAAAACAAGCATCTGGCGGGTTTGGAGGTTAAGCAGGACATACAGGAGCATCCGATTTATTCTAGTCAAGCTATAGCGTTTGCTCTTGATTGATTCTCTTAGTTCATCCCAGGTTCCGCAGGCCATGCCCGCTTTCAGCATACGATTTTCCAGACCCTCGGAGACCTCATATATTTGCCTGAGTTGGTCTGGCTGAATCATACGCAGTTTTGCCAGTAAAATCTGCCCGAGGGTTGTTGTAGCCACCGGGGCCCGCCCGGCTTCAATCTCTTGCTGGAGCAGAATGAAAGCCGCGGTCGGCATCGTCGTTGCCACCATATTGCCCGCATCACTCAACAGGCGATGACGGATGGCGCTGGCACTGGCCATAACCGATATTTCCCTGCTATCGTACTGGGAGCCGATTCTGGGGATAGTCAAGGGTTTAATGGAGATTTGTTCTTGTTCTAGGACACGCAGATATTCGATAGCGAGAATATTGTTAGGTCGTCCTATAATAGAACCCAACCCGGTGAAACGGTTCCCGGCAATTGATTCGATGGTCCGGGCCCGGGCGGTCGGATAGCTTAAACCCTGAGCCAGACAGCTTTTCAGATGGTGCTTGTATTGGCAGCTTTCGTCCCCGATTATGGCGGCGAGGGCAGCCAATTCATCCAATCGGCCATTTTCACTGCCGAAGGCCAGATGAGTTACGACCCCGGTGCGATGGAGCAACTGGATGGCACCACGAGCAAAGTAGTAAGCGCTGCGGACGCAGAAGCAGGCAGGTATCTCGATTACCAAATCGACACCGGCATGCAGGGCCATAAGGGTACGAACCCACTTGTTGCAGATGGCGGCTTCTCCCCTCTGGACAAAGTTGCCGCTCATAACGCAGATGGCAGCATCGAAGTCATGGGCTTGCCTGGCTTGGCTGATGAAATAACGGTGTCCATTGTGAAGGGGGTTGAACTCGGCTATAATTCCCAAAACTGACACAGATTTTCCCCTTTGAGCAAATTTTCATCATGATACCATATTAAAGCGTCTTCATCACGAAATGTGATAGGGAAACCGTTCAAAGCCGGACCAGGTTTTGAGCGATGTAAAAAACAAGGAGGATTGATCATGAGTTTAATTGAAAAAATCAAGGCGAATGCGGCCAAGGCAGGCAGAACCATCGTGCTTCCCGAAGGTACCGAAAAGAGGACCTTGCTGGCAGTGAAGCAGATCGCCGACGCCAAGATCGCCAACGTCATCCTGTTGGGCGAGGAAGGTGCTGTCAAGGCGGCCGCCAGTGATGCCGGAGCTGACATCCGTGCGGCGGAGATAATCGACCCGCGCAAAGCGGCTTTCTACGATGATTTTGTACAGGCCTTCTTCGAGATGCGCAAGAGCAAAGGGGTAACCCTGGATCAGGCCCGTGATACCATGCTGGATCCGCTTTTCTTCGCTTCCATGATGGTCAAGTTGGGCAAAGCCGACGGTGAAGTAGCCGGGGCTGAAAACACTACCGGCAACGTGCTGAGACCGGCGCTGCAGATCATCAAGACCGCTCCCGGCATATCCGCGGTATCCGGAGCCTTTGTAATGATAGTCCCCAATTGCGGTTACGGATACAACGGCTTATTGTTGTTCGCCGACTGTGCCGTGACACCGATGCCTACCGCCGAACAGCTGGCTGAATTCGCCAAGTCTTCCGCTGTCACTGCCGTAAGTGTCTGCGAGATACCTGATCCCAAGGTCGGGATGTTGTCTTTCTCCACCAAGGGCAGTGCCAGCCACGAGGTGGTCGACAAGGTAGTCAAGGCCACCGCTTTGGCCAAGGAGAGGTTCCCCGAACTGAAAGTCGACGGCGAATTCCAGGCCGACGCCGCCCTGGTTCCCAGCGTGGGAGCATCCAAAGCCCCGGGCAGTCCTGTGGCTGGCCAGTGCAATGTATTGGTGTTCCCTGATCTCCAGGCGGGCAACATCGGGTACAAGCTGGTGCAGAGATTTGCCAAGGCCGAAGCCATCGGTCCTATCCTGCAGGGATTGGACAAACCGGTCAACGACCTGTCCAGGGGCTGCAGCGTCGAGGATGTCACCAACGTAGTTGCCATCACAGCAGTTAGAGCCTAGTTTTGACTGGGTTTTATACTAGTATCCGGGGTTTATATATCGCTAAAATTATTAAGGAGGAATTTTGTAATGAAGGTCTTGGTTGTCAACTGTGGAAGCTCATCGCTGAAATACCAGGTCTTTGACATGACCGACGAATCGGTTTTGGCCAAAGGATTAGTCGATCGTGTAGGCATTCCCGGTACCACTCTCAAGCACGAACCGGCTGGGAAAGACGATGTTCTGATCAAGGAGGATATGCCCGACCATACCGAAGCGATGAAGATGGTTCTGGACGTCCTGGTCAATCCCGAGTACGGCTGCATCGCCAGTATGGATGAAATCGGCGCGGTGGGACACCGGGTCGTACACGGCGGCGAAGATTTCGCCTACTCGGTGGTAATCAATGATCAGGTGAAGAAAGTAATCCGGGATTGTTTCGACCTGGCTCCCCTGCATAATCCCCCCAATCTGATGGGAATCGAAGCCTGCCAGAGCCTGATGCCCAATGTCAAGCATGTAGCTGTATTCGACACCGCTTTCCATCAGACCATGGCTCCGGCCAACTTCGTATATGCGCTGCCTTATGATGTTTATACCACCTACAAAGTAAGAAGATATGGTTTCCACGGCACTTCTCACTTCTATGTATCTCACCGGGCAGCCAAATTGTTGGGCAAATACTATGGCTTCTGCAAGATCATCACCCTCCATCTCGGCAATGGCGCCAGCATGGCCGCGATAAAGGACGGCAAGGTATTCAGCACCTCTATGGGTTTGACCCCTCTGGAGGGTCTGGTAATGGGCACTCGCAGCGGCGACATCGATCCGGCTATCGTATTCTTCCTGATGGAGAAACTGAATATGGATGCCAACGAAGCCAACAGCTATTTCAACAAGAAATCAGGATTATTGGGATTATCCGGTGTATCCAACGACTTGCGCGACGTTCTGGAAGCGGCCGATGCCGGCAACGAGAGAGCCAAACTGGCCCTGGACGTTTACTGCAATGCTATCAAGGGTTACATCGGCAAGTATATCGCCATGCTGAACGGCTGCGACTGCCTGGTCTTCACCGCTGGTGTTGGCGAAAATGCTATCGATATCAGAGAGCACATCTGTAAAGACCTCGATAATCTGGGAATCAAGATGGACAGCAAGAAGAACAAGGTCCGCGGTAAGGAAGTGGATGTCGCCACAGAGGATTCCAAGGTAAGGATCTTCATAATCCCCACCAATGAAGAGTTGGTAATCGCCCGCGACACTTATAACCTGGCCAAATAATTATAATCGGTACGGGGCCCTGCCTGTCAAAGGCAGGGTCTCTTTCTGTATTAAGAATCCAAAGGCAGGAAAGCCAGGCCTAGGCATCCAAATCCTTTGAATCCCTGCTCATGGGTATCAGTGGTCACCTTGGTTGACAATGCCGTTTTGGGAGCATTATAATAAGAATGTTGTTTTCACGAGCGGCCAGGGGTGTATGATATGAAACTAAACTTGAGAAGGCTCAAGCTTCATTCCCGGGAGAGCGAGCAATTCCCGATATCGACCGCCGGCCACGACCAGTTTCTAGACGAACTGGGGGGGAAGTTCGCCGCCCCTATCGAAGGCGGGGTATCGGTGGAAAACACCGGCTCGATGTTCATCGGCCAGGGCCGGCTGAAGACCAAAGTGCAGCTTCCCTGTTCGCTTTGCCTCCGGGAGTTTATATATCCGATCGATACCGAATTTGATATAACCTTGGTGGAACGCGGTCAAAGCTCGGCGGTGAACCCGGATGAAGGTTTCGTCATCTTCGATGGCGATGAGGCTGACATAGACTCTGAGCTCCAGCAAGCGATTTTCATGGCCATCCCTATCCGTCCCGTATGCAGTGATGATTGCCAGGGACTGTGTCCGGTCTGCGGCCAGGATAAAAATGTCCAGCCCTGTACATGCCAGGAAGACAAGACAGATCCCCGCTGGGCCAAACTGAAGGATTTGAGGTAGGAAAGGAGGTTTCATAAATGGGTGTTCCCAAGAGAAGAACGTCACATGCTCGTAAAAATAAACGGCGGTCGGAGTGGAAGAAGATTGAAGCTCCGGGCCTGGTAGCATGCCCGCAGTGCCACGACCTGATGCTTCCCCACCGTGCATGCCTGAGTTGCGGATTTTATAAGGGTAAAAATGTCTTGTAATCGGGGAATAATTATGTTTTGATACCAAAAAGTAAGCAATAGCTGTTTGGCTAGATCTTACTTTTTGTTTTTATGGGGCTGCCCCTTTACTTACAGGTAATGGTCTGCCAACATCTGGTATGATAACACTGGTACCTTTATATACTAACCTCCCCTCGACAGGTTGTTTAGACAGTAAGGTGAGAAGTATCGGCAAGGAGGATGGATATGATAATAGCTCTGGATGCCATGGGAGGAGACTATGCTCCTGAAGAAATTGTAGCCGGGGCAGTCATGTGGGCGCAGAACTTCGAAGCGATGATCCTGCTGGTGGGCCGGGAGGAACCATTACGGGCGGAACTGACCAGGTATGATTATGATCGGGAACGGATTCAAATATTTAATGCCAGCCAAGTGATGGGCATGGATGAGCCGGTCACCGCCCTGCGCAAGAAACAGGACTCATCCATAGTGGTAGCCACGCGTCTGGTCAAGGCGGGTCAAGCCGATGCGGTGCTATCGTGCGGCAGCACCGGGGCGCAGATGGCTGCGGCGACCCTGATCCTGGGGAGGATGGAGGGTATAGAGAGACCCCCTATCGTCGCGGAAGTACCAGGGATCTCCGACCAAAGGACATTGCTGCTGGATGTAGGAGCCAATGTGGACTGCAAACCCCAGCAATTGATGCAGTTTGCCTTGTTGGGCAGTGTATATGCATCCGCCTTGCAGGGGATAGAAAAACCTCGGGTCGGTATACTTAGCAATGGTGAGGAAGAGGGCAAAGGCGATAAACTGAGTACCGAAACATTTGCTTTGCTGCAGGATAACATCGGAGTAAACTTTGTCGGCAACATAGAGGGACGTGATCTTTTTTTCGACAAGGCCGATGTAGTGGTCTGCGATGGATTCGTAGGCAATATCCTGCTTAAGGCCATGGAGGGATTCGCCAAGTTTATCGGAATGGGCTGCCTGGCTGAGATAGGCAAAATGCCTTCGCTGTTAACCCGGCTTGACAACAGTAAAGTGGGGGGAGCACCTTTGCTGGGCGTGAACGGGGTGAGCATAGTATGCCACGGCAGCTCGAAGCGGGAAGCCGTATTTAACGGGATTAGGATCGCACAGCAATGTGTGGCGACCCAGATGGTAGAGAAACAACAATTAGCCTTGAGCGGGCAGCGCAAGTAACAGAAGCCAGGTGATAAGATGAGCCCCAAAACGGTCCTTGATTTTGTCCGCGATCAGCGATTGGAGTTCAATAACATGGATTTGATCAGCACTGCGCTGATCCATCCTTCCTATGCCCAGGAGAACAGCATGGTCACTAACAACCAGCGCCTGGAATTCTTGGGTGACGCCATCCTGGATTTTATAGTGGCCGAGTACCTGTACCTAAACTATGGCGATAAACCCGAAGGTGATCTTACCCAGATCAGGGCCAAGGTCGTCTGTGAAAAAGCGTTGGTAGAGATCGGTACCAGGATTGAGGTCGGCAAGTACCTGATGCTGGGCCGGGGTGAAGATAAATCCGGCGGCCGCAAGCGCAAATCCATTGTAGCGGATACAATGGAAGCGGTGATTGGAGCCATCTACCTGGACCAGGGGATGGACGGAGCCCGGCGCTTTGTACTCAGACACCTGCAACCGCTCATCGATGTAACCGCCCGGGGAGATTACCAGGATCACAAGTCACGATTGCAGGAATATATCCAGTCCCAAAGCCGCACTAATGTCCACTATCGTACTATAAGCGAGTCCGGACCGCCCCATGCCAAGCATTTCGTAGCCGGGGTGTTTTTCAGGGATCGGATGCTGGCCAGCGGTCAGGGCAGGAGCAAGAAGGAAGCCGAACAAAATGCGGCTGCCAAGGCTCTCGAAGAAGGATTCACGCTGGAATAATTGCTATGAATGAAAGGTTATCAGGTCAACGACACTATAATATCCCCATCTTCATCCCGCATTTAGGCTGTCCTTATGACTGTATCTACTGCGATCAGAAAATCATCGCCAATCAGGCGACTGCCCCTCATCCCGAGCAGATAGGGGTTATCATAGAGCAGCATCTTACTACCATTCCCCAAGGGGCCTGGACCGAGGTGGCATTTTTCGGAGGCAGCTTTACCGCTATCGACCAGTCCCGCCAGGAGGATTACCTTGGCATGGTGCGGCCTTATCTGCAGCAGGGAAAGATAAAGAGCATCCGGGTATCAACCCGGCCGGATTGCATAAACGAGGATAACCTCGATCTGCTGGCTTCTTATGGGGTAAGTATGGTAGAGCTGGGGGTGCA
>JBEHWJ010000024.1:0-24109 GCA_040217755.1 Syntrophomonadaceae bacterium
GCGATGGCTTTTTGGATCACCCCGGCGTCCATCCCGGTCAGCCGGGCCAGGGCCACTGCGGCCAGGACGTTATAGGCGTTATAGAATCCCTGGTAAGGGCTTTCTATGGCCAGGTTATTGACCTCGAAACTTATGCTGGGGGTCAGCCGCAGTCCGGAGGCCTGAAAATCCGGAATCGGGTTGGTATTGCCGCATCCCGGACATTGGAACACCCCCAGCTGGGCGTAATGGAAACGAGCGTATTCCAGTTCGCGCCCGCAGATCACGCAGTATCGCCCCTCCCGGCTATCCGCCCCCGCCAGCGAGTCATATACGGTATCGGCAAAGCCATAGTACCAGCAGCGTAACCCGGTCTCTGCGGCGAAATCAGACTGCAGCGGGTCGTCACTATTTAAAATCAGTTCGACATCGGTTTGCTTGACCGCATCCTTTATCAACCCGATGGTACGGTCGAGTTCTCCAAATCGGTCCAATTGGTCGCGGAAGAAATTGGTTATCAACAGGCAGCGCGGTTTCAGCACCTGCAGCAGGAGTGGGACATTGGCTTCATCGGCTTCCAGCAGCGCGTAATCGAAAGGCCGGGTACCCAGCCAATTGGTCTGATTGATGAAGGCCGTGGTTATGCCGGTCATCATATTGGCCCCGGCCTGGTTATGTACGAATGTGTTTCCCTGGGCACGGATGATGGCCGCCACCATATTGGTGGTGGTAGTTTTACCGTTGGTGCCGGTTATCACCAGGGTGCTGCGTATAATATTGCGGCTCAGAACCTGGAGAAGGGGGGGATAAATGCGGGTCGCCACTTTGCCGGGCAGGTTGCTGCCCTGGTTGCCAGCCAGACGGCTGGCCAGGATGATCGCTTTCCCCACCAGGATAGCCAGGATCTTCAATATGTTTGACACGGTATGATTCCTTCATGCTAAATTAGGATTTGATCCAGGAACTGATTTTTCTTAGATTGCTGGAATGGTGGTGTTCGGCAGCATTCAGATCCTCATAGACCTGCAGTAATTTCAAGGCCATGTTGCGGGACGACATCTGTTCCGCCCGGTGCCGGGCATTAGCCTGCAGATGGCGATAATACCGGTCATCCTGGAGAATCCGGACTACGGCTGCCGCAAATTCATCGCTGTCCTCACCGGTCAGCAACCCATCCACCCCATCTCTCACCATCTCCCGTACCCCCGAAGCCCGGACCGCTACCACCGGTAATCCCGCCGCCATGGCTTCGATTACGACCAGGCCCTGGGTCTCGGTCAACGACGAGAATATGAACAGGTCGGCGGAAAAGTAAGCATTGACCAGGGAATCGAACGGGAGTTGTCCGGTGAACACGATATCCTGGTCGGACAAATGCAAACCGGCCGCCATACTTTTAAGTTGCTCTTCCAGCGGTCCCCCGGCTACCAACACCAAAGTCGTCGCGGGTTGCGTCTTTTTGATTTTGGCGAACGATTCGATAAGGAAGGGGAGATTCTTTTCCTGGCTGAGGCGCCCCGCGTACAACAGTATTTTATGGTGGGGCGGGATGGGATAGTTTTTCCGCAGCCAATAAGCATCACCGCTGTTGAATTTGTCCAGCGGGATTCCGGTCGGGACCACACTGATCGGGGTAGTGACCAAAAAACTCCTGATGATGGATTCTATCTCATGGGAAGGGGCGATTATATGATCGCATTCGTTGCAGAAATAGCGGCTATATTTGATAGTCACATCCTTGACCAGTTCCTGGGCCATGGGAACGTAGTGAACGTACTGGTCATAACGGGTATGGTATGTAAATAGCAAGGGGAGCTCGAATTTACGCGCATAATGGAGTCCCACCCGCCCCATGGTGAATGGGGAGTGGACGTGAACGATGTCCAGCTGCAGCTTTTTCAGCAGGGACAACATCCCCGGGTGCACTGGCAGGGCCAGGGTATAGCCGGGGTTGGTCAGGGCCGGGATGGAGAAGTAACGGAAGACGTTGTCTTCTTCTTCATCGTGGTGGGGGTAACTGGGAGCAAAAATATATATGTCATGGCCCAAACGGGTCAATTCGTCCTTGAAAGTAGAAATCGAAGTCACCACTCCACTGGTATACGGCTTGTAGCTCTCAGTGAAGATGCCGATTTTCAATCTATATCACCCCTCTAAATAGATAATATGACTATTTTGCCATTATTTCAATCATCGTCGGGTCCGTCCTCAGGACATCATCTCCGGGCGGTGTTGCTCCAGGACATCGTTAATCCGGTCCAATTCGATATTCAGTACCTGCAGATGGCCGGCCAGGTCGGCCGGGTGAACCATATTGGCCGGCAGCATGCCGCTCCAATAGAGTGACTGCTGGTAGAGTTCCTCGTTATTCTTTATCAGTTGTTCCAATTCGCTTTTTTTCTTTAGCAGGTCGGCTGGTTGGTCCAATCCAAAACACCTCACAATTTTCCCTGCGGCAGGTGGAGGACATCGGTGTAAAGCTGGTGCTGGACGATGTTGATGATTTCAGCGATAAAGTCGCCGATCAAGGGCATATTGATCACCAGCAACTTCTGCAGCAGATATATTACCAGAGCCGCCAAGAGGGTGAAGCCTATCGCCATCCCGAATCCGCGAATCACTCCTACCCAGAAGTTGAGCAACAGCAGCCGGCGGGGATTACGGAGCATATCCACGTACTCGGCGATACCCGTCTTTTCCATGGCCACGGACAGGCTATCCAGTTTAGCCGAGATGTCCTCCAGCAGACCCCGGTCGCTTTTCATTTCTGGCTTGTCACTCATTGCAGCCCGCTCCTGATAATATTATTGCTTGGAAGCGGCAAATAAATACCGCTAGTTGTTGAGGGAGTGGATGGGCGCCGGTATCCTGCCCCGCCGTCCGATGAACCCAGCCGGGGAAAACCGGTTGACCTTCATAACCGGGGCCCGGCCCAGCAAACCGCCAAACTCAACCCAATCCCCTTCCTGCTTGCCCGGGGCAGGTATTATGCGTACCGCGGTAGTCTTGCGGTTGACCATGCCGATGGCCGCTTCGTCGGCGATGATGGCGGCTATGATCTCCGCCGGGGTATCGCCGGGGATGGCTATCATGTCCAGGCCGACCGAACATACGCAGGTCATGGCCTCGAGTTTTTCCAGGTTCAAGGCGCCCTCCTTGACCGCGTTTATCATGCCCTGGTCTTCACTTACCGGAATAAAGGCCCCCGAAAGACCTCCCACATATGATGAAGCCATGGCGCCGCCCTTCTTGACCGCATCATTCAAAAGGGCCAGGGCGGCCGTCGAACCATGCGCCCCCACCTTCTCCAGTCCCATCGACTCCAGGATGTCGGCCACGCTGTCGCCGATAGCCGGAGTGGGC
The DNA here is from genome assembly GCA_040217755.1 of Syntrophomonadaceae bacterium. Taxonomy (GTDB): domain Bacteria; phylum Bacillota; class Syntrophomonadia; order Syntrophomonadales; family Syntrophomonadaceae; genus PHAA01. The sequence goes on from JBEHWJ010000024.1 coordinate 3,343, forward strand.
GCCAGGGAGAGGTCGATGATGCCAAACGGGACGTTCAACCGTTGGGAAGCGATACGGGCCACCATCTCCCCGGTACGGGTTATTTTAAAAGCCGTGTTCTTGATGATATTGGCCAGTTCCCCCAGGTCAGCCCCGGGGTGTTTCCTAACCGCGCCCAGGACTACCCCGGGACCGCTTATGCCGACGTTTATAACCGTTTCCGGTTCCCCTGCCCCGTGGAAAGCGCCGGCCATAAAGGGATTGTCTTCTACCGCATTACAGAAAACCACCAGTTTGGCGCAGCCCAACCCATCCCGGTCGGCGCTCAGCCGAGCAGTTTCCTTTATAATCTCCCCCATGCGGAAGACGGCATCCATATTGATGCCGGATTTGGTGGTACCCAGATTTACCGATGAACATACCCTTTCCGTCCCGGACAGGGTCGGGGGGATGGCTTCCAGCAAAGCCAGGTCGCCTTGCGTGAAACCCTTGTGGACCAAAGCCGAAAATCCGCCGATGAAGTTGACTCCCACCTCCATCGCCGCCCGGTCTAGGCAGCGGCCGAGCGATACCATCTCGTCCGGCCCGAACCCGTCCCCGACCATGGCGGCAGGGGTTACGGATATGCGTTTATTGATAATAGGTATTCCGTACTCCTTCTCGATATCATCGCCTACTTTTACCAGCTGACCCGCTCTCCTGGTTATTTTGTCATAGATGCGGCGCCCGGTCCCGGCCGCATCTCCGCTCCGGCAATCCATGATATTTATCCCCATGGTGATGGTCCTGATATCAAGGTTTTCCGTAGAGAGCATGTGGACAGTCTCCAGGACCTCTTCCTTGCTGATGCTGAAGGGCACGATATACACCTCCCTGATAGTTTTCATCCCGCTTTGGAAAAAATCAAAAAAAGAAAGGGGAAAGCCTGGCTCTCCCCGGTTATGCGTCTATATTCGGTGCATGAAGTTGAAGATGTCTTCGTGTTGTACGGTTATCTGCAACTCCATCTCCCGTCCTTTTTCGTTCAAAATCTCTCTCAGCCGGGCGATGTCCAGGGGACTGCCGGACATATCCGCGACCATCACCATCGTGAAGAATCCCTGCAGGATAGTCTGGCTGATGTCCAGGATATTGATGCCGGCTTCGGCCAGGGTAGTGGCTATCGCGGCTATTATCCCCACCCGGTCATGCCCCAGTACGGTAATGATGATGCGGTTGCCTTCCTCACTTCTGACCATCTTATCCCTCCAGTGTCTTCACCACCGCCGCACAACGGGTGCAGAGGGTGGGATGCTTCTCATCCTTCCCTACCGAGAGATCGATTATCCAGCATCTTTCACATTTCTGCCCGCCCGCCGGGAGGACTTTTACCCATGCCCCGGGTACATTGTCAAGGGCGGCACAATCATCGCCGCGCTCGTTGGCATCAGCCACATCCACCTGGGAGACTATGAACATGTCCTCCAGTCGTTCCCGGTCGGCTAATAATGGCTGCCATTCCGGTTCCGCATAGATGGTCACTCGGGCCCCCAGCGAATGGCCGATGACTTTCTTGACCCGGGCCTCCTCCAGGGCTTTGGTAACCACTTCGCGCAGGGTCAATATTTTGTCTATCCTGGCTTCCAGGGCCTCATCCACATATCTGTCGTCGCTCTGCGGCCACTCCAGCATCTGTACGCTGGCCGGCGCCCCATCTTTCTTGAGGTAGCCCCAGATCTCTTCACTGGTGAAGGCCAGGATAGGCGCCAGGATGGCCACCAGGGTGTTGATCAACTGGTACAGTACGGTCTGGGCCGAACGCCGGGCCGGGTTGTCGGCCCGGTTGCAGTACAGTTTATCCTTAAGGATATCGAAATAGATGTTGCTCAGGTCCACGGTACAGAAATTGTGGACGGTATGGAACACCACATGGAATTCATAGTCATCGAAGGCCTCCGATACCCGCCGGACCAGTTGGTCCAGTTTCAGCAGGGCCCAGCGGTCAAGTTCGGTGAGTTGGTCATAGGCCACTGCATCCTTGCCCGGATCGAAGTCATACAGGTTGCCCAGGATGAAGCGGCAGGTGTTCCTGATCTTGCGATAAGCCTCGCTGGCTTGTTTGATGATGTTCTTGGATACGCTGATATCATTGCGATAGTCGGCCGATGCCACCCATAGCCTGAGGATATCGGCTCCCAACTCTTCTATCATCTCCAGGGGATCGACGACATTGCCGCTAGATTTGGACATCTTGTAGCCCTTCTCGTCGACTATGAACCCGTGAGTCAATACCTGCCGGTAAGGTGCCACCCCCCTGACCGCTACGGCGGTCGACAGGGAGGAATTGAACCAACCCCGGTGCTGGTCGCTGCCCTCCAGATACATGTCGGCCGGCCATCTCAATTCCGGGTATGTCTCCAAGACCGCAAAATGACTGGACCCGGAATCGAACCAGACGTCCATGATATCGGTTTCTTTGGTAAATTCCCGGCTGCTGCAACCCGGGCAGGTGAAACCATCCGGCAGCAACTCCCCGGCCGGCCTCTCAAACCAGACATCGGAGCCGAAACGGCGGAACAGATCGCTGACATGGTTGATGATGGCGGGGTTGATCATGGGTTCGCCGCACTCCGCACAATAGAAGATGGGGATGGGGACCCCCCAGGTGCGCTGCCGGGAGATACACCAGTCGCCGCGGTCCCGCACCATGTTATAGATACGCTCCCGGCCCCAGGCCGGAATCCAGCGTACATTATCGATGGCCTCCAGGGTCGCCTGGCGGAAACCGTCGATGGAAGCGAACCACTGGTTAGTGGCCCGGTAGACGATGGGATTCTTGCACCTCCAGCAGTGCGGATACTGATGGGTATAGTCGCCCGCCTTGAGCAACACTCCCAGTTTATCCATGGCCTCGATAATCTGCTGATTGGCCTTGTGTACGTACAAACCGGCAAATTGGCCGGCCTCCGGCGTGAATACCCCCCGGTCGTCCACCGGCGAGATTACCTCCAGGTCATATATCTTGCCCACGTAGAAATCGTCCTCGCCATGGCCGGGGGCGGTATGGACGCATCCGGTGCCCGCATCCAGGGTGACGTGCTCGCCCATGATGACCAGGGAATCCCGGTCGACAAAGGGATGGCGGCAAACCGCCCGATCGACCTGCTGCCCAACGAATTCGGCCATGATTTTATAATCGGTCCAACCAAGTGCGGCGGCTACATTTTCCAACAGTCCCTTGGCCAGGACGTATTTCCCGCCGTTCACTTCCACCACCACATAAGTGAATTCAGGGTGGAGGCAAACTGCAGTATTGGCCGGCAGCGTCCAGGGGGTAGTGGTCCAGATGATGATTGAGCTCCCTTCCGGGATTACCCCCCTCCCCTGAGTCACTGGGAACTTGACGTAGATGGATGGAGAGACCTTGTCGTGATATTCGATCTCCGCTTCGGCCAAGGCGGTCTCGCAATCGGCACACCAGTAGACCGGTTTCAGGCCTTTGTAAATGTAGCCCTTGTTGGCCATATCCCCGAATACCTTGATCTGAATGCCTTCAAACTCCGGATTCAGGGTGAGATAAGGATTTTCCCAATCGCCCCGTACCCCTAACCGCTGAAATTCATGTTTCTGGATGTCCACGTATTTAAGGGCATAATCGCGGCAGAAATGGCGGAATTCGAGGACGTCGGTCTTGTGGCGGTCGATACCCAGATTCTTGATGGCCTGCTGCTCGATCGGCAGTCCATGGGTATCCCAGCCCGGCACGTACGGGGCATCGAAGCCGACCATGGAACGGTGCTTGACTATCATGTCTTTCAGCACTTTATTAAGGGTATGGCCCAGGTGGATATCCCCATTGGCATAAGGCGGGCCGTCATGAAGAATGAATTTTTCCCGCCCCCGGTTCTTTTCCTGGACCAACCGGTATACATCCAAGTCCTGCCAGAACTTGAGTATCTCCGGCTCTCTTTTGGGAAGATTGGCCCGCATGGGAAATTCGGTCTGCGGCAGGTTAAGAGTGCCATCGTATTTGCCTTTTGCCATTTTACTACCACCTTACCAGTTAATTTCTTAATCTTAATTTCTTCATCTAATAAGACACCTCCCGCCCCAGGACGAAAGGTGTCATAGCCGGCTAAAACGTAATACATTTTAGCATACATATATTATGTAAAACAACTGCGGACCAGCCTAAATCCTGGTAACATCCAAGCAGGCGGCTGACTCTCACAGTTTTTGGGCACAGAGTTGGTTCAATAGGCAGGCAGGGCATTTCGGGTTTCTGGCCGTACACGTCCGGCGGCCATGGAAAATCAACAGGTGATGGGCCTGGCTCCACCGGCGGCGGGGAATAATAGCTTTCAGGGCCATCTCCGTTTTGTCCGGGGTCTTTGCCTCCACCAGTCCCAACCGGTTGCTGACCCGGTGTACATGGGTATCGACCCCCAGCCCGGGTTTATCGAAGCCTACCGACATCATGACATTGGCGGTCTTCCTGCCGATACCGGGCAACTTGAGCAGTTCCTCGAAATTGCTCGGTACCTCTCCCTGGTACTCCTCCAGTAAAATGCGGGAGATCTGCTGGATGTTGCGCGCTTTGGCTTTATAGAGCCCCACTCCGCGGATAGCCTCTTCCAAATCGTTTAAATCCGCCCCGGCAAAATCGCGGGGAGTTTTATAACGGCGGAAAAGTTCACCGGTCACCCGGTTGACCTGGGCATCGGTGCTCTGGGCCGACAGTATTACTGCCACCAGCAGCTGGAAAATGTCGCCGTACTCCAGCATGGTACCGGCATCGGGAAATTCCTGCTCCAGGAGATCAAGTATCTGCGCGGCTCGCTTCTTTTTACTGACCGCCAATCCATCACCCACCCGTCCGCCACATTACGGAAACCGACCCCGGGGAGATCATCTCCCGGTTCTGGATTTGGTCATACCGGTCCAGCCCGGCCCGGGCGGTTGGACCAGAAGCAGCCTGGAGCCGGGCCGCCGGGATTAAAGCGGGCCCATTCCCGCACCCGAAGCAACTAAAGTACCTTGCTCAGGAAAGACTGGGTACGGGCATTGTGGGGATTGTCAAATATCTGGGCCGGCTTGCCTTCCTCCACGATTACGCCTTCATCCATAAATAATACCCGGTGCCCGACTTCGCGGGCAAACCCCATTTCGTGAGTGACTACCATCATGGTCATACCTTCGTGGGCCAGGTCTTTCATGACCTCCAGCACCTCCCCGACCATCTCCGGGTCCAGGGCCGAGGTGGGTTCATCGAAAAGCATGACCTTGGGCTGCATCGCCAAAGCCCGGGCTATGGCCACCCGCTGTTTCTGACCCCCGGATAGCTGACCGGGGAAAACCTTGGCTTTATCGAGCAATCCCACCTTACGCAGCAGATCATAGGCTATCTCTTCCGCCTTTTGGACCGTCAGCCCCTTGATCTTCATCGGGGCCAGGGTTATGTTCTCCAGGGTATTCTTATGGGGGAAAAGGTTAAAAAGCTGGAAAACCATGCCCACCTGCTGTCTCACCTTGTTGATGTCGGTGTGGGGGGAGGTTATCTCCTGGCCATCGATAAAAATATGGCCGGATTGGACTGATTCCAATTGGTTGACGCAGCGCAGCAGGGTGCTCTTGCCGGAACCGGAAGGCCCGATCACGCATACCACCTCCCGGGGTGCGATCCGGCAGGTTATCCCTTTCAGAACTTCCAGTTTACCGAAACTTTTGTGGACTTCATCTATTTGAATCACTCCGTCGCCAACCTCCTCTCTACGTAGTCGCCCAGCAAAGCGAGGACCTTGGTCATGATGAAATACATGATCGCTACCGTACCCCAGATCCAGGCGGCTTCATAATAGGTGGAGTAGAGCAGTTTACCTCGTAAAGTCAATTCCTCGGCTGATATGGTCGCCACCAGGGAAGTGTCTTTAAGGACGGCGATGAATTCATTGAGCAGAGGCGGTATGACGATTTTGAAGGCTTGCGGAAGAATAACATAGGTCATGGCCTGACGGGTATTCATGCCCAGCGAACGGGCTGCTTCCATCTGCCCCCGGTCCACCGCCTGTATCCCGGCCCGGACGATCTCCGCCGTGTAAGCTCCGCAATTGAGGGAGCAGACGATAACCGCGGCTAAAAATGGTCCGGCATCCATAAACAACGGCAGGATACCGAAGTATAGCAGCAGGATCTGCACGAATAACGGCGTCCCCCGGAAAAAATCGATGTAGGCAGTAGAGATTCCGAATAGGATTGGATTCTTGGTCATCTTGGCCAAACCGGTCATCAGCCCTAAAATCAATCCGAATAAAACCGAGAGGGTGGTTATCTCGAGCGTAAGCAGGGCGCCTCCCAAGAAATACACAATATGTGACGACACCACCTGCAACCCGTTTATGGACATCAGGTAGTCGATCATACTGTTTCCGAATATCAGTTGCATATGGTCTCCCCTCTTCAGGCCAACAAGCTAAAAGCGCGAGCCTGGTCTCGCGCTTTAGCTATAAAGTCGTCCGGGTTTATTTCTTCTCTCCGAACCATTTCTTATAGAGCTCATCATATTTTCCGCTGGCCTTTACTTTATCCAAACCGGAGTTGATCTTGGCCAGTAATGCGGTATTGCCCTTCTTTACACCGATACCATAGTTGTCGGTGGCCTGGAATACCTCGCCCACCATCTTGACCCTGCCCTTGCCGGTAGTATCGATATAGTAGGCGGTAATCGGCATATCATTGATTACCGCGTCGGCTCCGCCCTTCTCCAATTCCATAAAAGCTTCGCCCACGGAATCGAACACTTTGACCGAGGTTTTGGGATCCTTGGCCTTGATCTGATTGGAGGCGGCCAATCCGGTGGTGCCAACCTCGGCGGCCAGTCTCTTGCCCTTGAGGTCATCCAGGGTGGTGACGGCATTGTTGTCTTGCTTCACCGCGATGATAAGTCCAGCCGTAAAATAAGGATTGCTGAAGTCGATCACCTTGGCCCGGTCCTCGGTAATAGTGATGGAAGATATGATACAATCGACGTTGCCGGCGTTAACACCAGGGATCAGTGAATCGAATCCCATAGTCTGGATCTTGACATCGTAGCCTTCCGCTTCACCGATAGCCCGGATGAGATCCATATCGAATCCTACATATTCACCGTCTTTGGTGAACTCCATAGGCGGATAGGTGGTTTCCGAACCTACTGTCAAAACCGGCTTCTTGGCCTGGTCTGGCTGGGCTGGCGGGGTACCGGTATTATTAGGCGCCTTCTGGGCGCAACCCGCCGCAGCGAGAACCAATCCCAAGACCAACATACTGAGCAGCAACAACTTGAGAACCTTTTTCAAACATCCCACGCTCCTTTATGTATTATTTTTTTCATTATAACGATACCATGTAGAATCAACAAGGATTATCGAGAATACTGTATACATCGGGTGCTCCTCTGGCCCGGGACAACTCCCCGGGTAACCTTGAATTCAATGCCGATTATTGGTATCTTTTTGTATTGGGGTTGCTCCCTTGGAATGGAAATGGAGATGGCCAGATGGATAGAAAGTTCAGCATGCGTACCCGGGCCGACCTCTCAATGCTGGTGGTGGCATTCATATGGGGGGCTACCTTTGTAATCGTCAAAAACGCCCTGGCCGACATCGGCGCCTTCCTGTTCGTGGGAATCAGGTTCACCCTGGCTTTTCTGGTCCTGGCCGCCTTGTCCCACCGGGATATGTTCAAGATCAGGCTGTCCACCGTCAAGGCCGGTTCGCTGCTGGGTTTTTTCCTGTTCATCGGATATGTGTTCCAGACCTTGGGACTGCGGTATACTACCTCCTCCAACGCCGGTTTTATCACCGGAGTCTCCGTGGTCTTGGTCCCCATCATTTACGCCCTCCTTAATCGCCGCAAGCCTCCCGCCCGCACCGTGGCGGTAGTGCTCCTGGCCACCGCCGGCCTATTTTTGCTTTCGGTACCCTGGGGTTCCTTTGCCTTGGCTTATGGCGATTTCCTGGTGTTGATAGGAGCGTTCGGTTTTACCCTGCACATCGTCTATGTGGACATCCACTCCCACCAGCACAACGCCATGGCCATAACCGGAGTCCAGGTCCTGTTCGTGGGTTTGGTATGCCTGGGGCTGTGGCTGCTCTTTGAGCCTCTCCCCGAGCATCTAACCTACAACGCCGCCTTCGCTCTCATCGTCACCGCAGTGTTTGCCACCGCCCTGGCTTTTCTGGCCCAGAACTACCTGCAGCGTTTCAGCACTCCCACCGATTTCGCCATAGTACTGGCCTCCGAACCGGTCTTCGCGGCCCTGGCCGGTTACCTGTGGGCCGGAGAACGCTTGTCCAGCCAGGCTATGGTGGGGGCAGGTCTTATCCTGGCCGCCATGTTGCTGGCAATCGTACTTAAAAAGAAGGCTTGATATCGAGGCGGGCTAGTAGTTGGTCCGGATCGAGTCCGGCTATTTCGATGATCTTGTGGCGGGAGGTATCTCCTTTAACCAGGCTGATATCTTTGCGGGGGATTTTAAGACGGGCGGACAGGAAATCGATCAAGGCGGAGTTGGCTTCGCCATCCACGGGGGGCGCGGTGAGCTTTATCTTCAGGGCCCCGTTCTGCTCCCCGACTATCTGATTGCTGGAGGAGCGGGGTTGTACCTTTACCTCCAGGCGCACTCCGGCGCCGCTCTCTGATAGATTGAGCATCACTGGTCTTCTTCCAATCGCAGGTTGTTGAGGTTGTCCAGGAGATCCTGTATTTCCGGTTTGTTGAAGAAGGCACCCGTTTCCTGGTTCTTCTTCAGATTGCTGTCCAGCAGGTCGAGTTCGACCTGTAATTGCGATTTCATCTCCAGGCTGAAGACATTGAGGTGCTTCATCAATTCCTGGTAGGCGGCCAGCATCTCGGCGATGGAGCGCTTGGAATCATCCAGTACCTTCCTGGCTTCCTGGCGGGCATTGAGTTTAAGCTCCTCAGCGGTCTGCTGGGCCAGGATCAGGCTGTTATTCATGGTCGCTTCCAGTTTGCGGTATTTCTCCAGTTCAAACGACTGCTTCTGTATGTTTTCCTTCAGCTGCGAATTCTCGCTGTATAGATTCTCGTAGTCATGGGCCACCTGTTCTACAAACTCCCGGACCTCAGCCTGCCTGAATCCGATCAATGTCTTGGAAAACTGACGGTTTCTAATCTCAATGCCGGTTATCATATCTTCACCCTCTCGAAATATTCCGCTTCCAGTACGGTTCAGGACGGATCATGCAGATAGGCGGCCGCGGTCAAGCCATTAGGATTGATAGATGCCAGGCGGGCGCCCAAGCCCGGTGGTTGAGCCTCTCCTTCGGCCAGGCGGCGGAGGGTCTCATGGTAAATGGCCACGATATCGCGTACTTGGCGAGGTTGGTAGAACTGCCCCTCGATCCGGAACGATTTGGCTCCCGTGAGCGCCAACTCATGCAGGTAGGGCAGCAGGCACAGATCGTAGGGTGCGTAAAGATAGGTGCGACAATGGGCATCGCTGACGATGCGGTATTGCTGCCCTTCCATGTCACGCAAGAAGTGTTCGCCCTGGAGGCAATAGCAGGGGCACTCATCATCTGACTCGGCCTGGGCGGCCGCCCGGACCATGCAATAATCGCTCACCATGCAGGGCAAGGGTCCATGGACCACGATCTCGGCCGGCGTCCCGGTCTGCAGCAGGAACAGAAGATACGGGCGGCTTAGCTCCAGCGAGGCGGTTATCCGCTCTATCCCCTGGCTCAAGAGGAATTGGGCGGCGGCATGATTGAAGATATTCAACCCATAACCGGCCCGGACCGAGAATCCTGCGCCCCGCAACATCCTCAGACTGCCGATATCATTGACGATTACTCCGTCGATGCCCGCCTGCACCGCTAAATCTCTTAAATCCGCTATCGCCGGGAGATCGTTCTGGCTGACGATCCGCGGGGTCTCCAGAAATAACCGGCTCGGGCTTTCCTTCGCCATCCGGGCTGCCTGCAGGACGGCGGCGGCAGTCCAATTCTGTTTGTTTTGCCAGATAATCTCGCTTCCCAGGATGATATTATCGATCCCCAGCGGCAAAATGGCTTCCAGTCCGTCCAGTCCGCCCACCTTCACTGTCAGCTCCGGCGAAGCTTGCATCGCGGGGGTTACGGTTTCCATCCAGCCCTCGACGTCCAGCCGGGGCAGAACCTCCGCCTGGCTCTTGACCGGTTCCCTTTCCCCCTCCAAGTCGATGGCCGTCCAGTCCAGTGGTTTAAGCAGACTGCCGGCAGTATAGTTGCGGATACGGTTTTCGTGGAGGGCTTCCAGTTCCTTCTGGTCGGTGGTGTAATCATCGGGAGCGGCGATAAGCCGGTCCAGACCCTGCCGGTAGGCAGAGACCAACCAACCCAGATAAGGGGCGCTGCGCATCCGCCCTTCGATTTTAAAAGAGGTGACTCCGGCCTCTGCCAACTGCTTGAGATAAGGATAAAGGCACAGGTCCTTATGGGCCAGGTAGTATTTATAGGGGGCCGAACCGCTCTCCCCCCCCTGCATTTGGTACAGCCACCGGCAAGGTTTGCGGCACCGGCCCCGATTGCCATGCTCGCCGGTCATTATGCTGCTCATATAGCACTGCCCGGTATGGGCTACACAGAGGTCGCCGTGCACAAAATATTCGATCCCTAAACCGGTCCCGCCCGCTATGGCGGCCGTCTCCACCAGCGACACGTTCTTGGAGAGGATAGCCCGGGTAAACCCCTTCTCTTCAAGAAGCTTCATTGCTTCCAGGTTGGCGATGCCCATCTGTACACTGGCATGCAGGGGGATGTTCAGTTCAAGTTGTTGGCATAGGGTGGCTATACCCAGATCCTGGACGATCAGGGCGTCGACCCCCAAGTCCTGCAAGAAAAACAGATAGCCGGTTATATCGCCTATTTCATGGCTGTAATAAAGGTTGTTGACAGTGATATATATGCGGCGGCGATGACCGTGAACAAACTCCACCGCTTGCTTCAGTTCATCGTCACTGAAATTATACTCGGGGCGCAGCTCGCGCATGTTGAAGCGTTTGCCGCCCAGGTATACGGCGTCTGCACCGGCTTCGATCACGCTGTGCAGCACATCCATCTTGCCGGCCGGAGCCAGCAATTCCAGTTCATGCAGGTTCATGGCATACTCCTTAAGTGTTGCATCTAAAGAAAAGTGTATAAAAGTCGGATGACTATGCGCTGCACCAGGGAAAGGACCAGCAGCACAACTATGGGCGAGAAGTCGAGCCCCCCGGCGGCCGGAATGAGTCGGCGGAAAGGTGCCATAATCGGCTCGGTCACGTCATAGACAAACCGTATCAGGGGTTGATAGGGATTATGACGTACGAAGGAGAGGACACAGCGGATGATAACCAGCCACACCAGGACCTCAAATATAATGTTCACCACCTGAATTATCGGGTTCAATAAGATGTCCTCCTAAATGTTAATCGGCGCCCAATTCGATGGAGCGTTGCTTGGCCTTCTCCACCGCGGCAAAAAAGGCCTCCCGCAATCCGCCCGCTTCCAATTCCCTTAGTCCCGCAATGGTAGTCCCGCCCGGGGACGTGACCTGGGCCTTGAGGACGGCAGGATGCGCGCCGGTCTGTTCCAGCATCTTGATACTGCCCTTCAGAGTCTGCAAAACCAGTTGGCGGCTGATATCGCTGCTCAGCCCGGTACTGAGGGCGGCATCCATGAATGCTTCCGCCAGCAGGAAAGCATAGGCGGGGCCGCTGCCCGATACTGCCGTTACCGCATCCATATAGGTTTCCTCGATGGTGATGGTCAATCCTACCTGCCCCAGCATCTCCCCTACCATCTGCAGGTCCTCCGGGCTGGCGCTGTGTCCTCCGGAAATGGCCGAGACGCCCTCCCCCACCAAACAAGGGGTATTGGGCATCACCCGGACCACCCGCACCCCTTCCGGCAGCTGCTTCTCGATGTTGGCGATCTTGATGCCAGCGGCGATCGATACCAGCAGTTTGCCGCCGTTCCATTGGTCGCGGGTGACCTGCAATACTTCCTTTATCTGGCCGGGCTTTACCGCCAGGATGATCATGTCGGAACCGGCCACCACCTCACCGGGGGCTACCGCGCCGGCCTTGAATTCTTCGGTGAAAAGGCGCATCCGGGCTTCATCAACGTCATACGCATAGACGTCTCCATAGCTGGAGGGATTGCCGCTAATCCCCTTCATCAAGGCATGGCCCATCTTGCCGCATCCAATGATGCCCAGGTTGATCGACACTACCGTCTACCTCCAAACGGGTCAGTCTTGAAAAAATCATTTTTACGCGATAGATTCTTGCTGTCCGAGGTAATTTCTACCGATGACGGGGCGAACAAGAATATGTTCTGACCCAACTGCTGGCTGTGGCCATCCAGCGCATATACTGCCCCGCTGATAAAATCGACGATTTTTTGAGAGACCTCAGCCGGAGTGGATTCGAAATTCATAATTACCTGTTTACGGTTTTTCAAGTGATCGACCAGGGCTTGCACCTCTTCGAACCGATCCGGTTCGCATACCACCACTTTGGCCCCTTTGCCGGCAGTATGAAGAGCGACCACATTGGCGGTTCCCCGGTTGTCCCGGTCCAAGGTCAGCGGGTGCGATTCGAATTCATATTCTTCCTCCACCTCGGACTGTACGCCCAGCCATTTCCATACGCTATCCAAAACTCCCATCCCATTTGCCTCCTGTTCCTTAATCGGTCGTTTCCTCTAATTAAACAGCGCACTGCCGATACGAACTATATCAGCGCCTTCCTCGACCGCCACCTCATAATCCTGGGACATACCCATGGAAAGGTGGCGCAGTTCTACATTTTCCCATCGGATGCCGGCCATCCTGCTCCGCAAGTCGGCCAGTTCCCGGAACACCGGTCGGCTCGCCTCAGGGTCGGGATGCTCTTCCGCCATCGTCATCAAACCCATGATCTGCAAGGCCGGCAACTGCCCCGCTGATTGCAGAAATTCCAGGACATCCCCGGGTTCCAATCCGGTCTTGCTCTTCTCCCCGGTGATGTTGACCTGGACCAAGGCCGGTACCCGTATGCCCAGCATAGCCCCGCGTTTATTTATCTCCTCCGCCAGCGGCCAACGGTCCAGGGAGTGGATCAAGCAGGTCTTACCTACTACGTCCTTCACCTTGTTGGACTGGAGCCTGCCGATTAAATGCCAGCGGGCCTGGGGCAGAAGATTACTCTTGCGGATCAGCTCCTGTACCCGGTTTTCCCCGAAATCGGTTACGCCCAGCTGAAAGGCCGCCATCACCGCCTCCGGGCCCACCGTTTTGCTTACCGCCACCAGGGTGATATCTTGTAATGTCCGGCCACTTTTCCGGGCCGCCCGGTCGATCTTGGATCGGATCTTATTTAACCGTTGACTTATATTTTCCATAACTCCGCCTGTCATACTATATTTTAGCAGTAGGATTGGTGACTATAAAGTCATTTCTGTCCAACCCTTCCACCAGTACTATATCGTCCTTCTGTTTGATTATCTCCACCGGCTTGAATTTGGTGAATTCGCCAATCGAACAATAAACCCCTTTTTTGCCCTCTTTTTCAACTATGGCCTGGGCCGGGACCAGGAAACCGGTGCGGCTGTCCAATACCATCTCTATCTTCACATAACGCTTACTGATGGTTTTATCGCAGAAGCCATCCATTTGGACCAGCAGCATCACATCCCCGGATTCCTGTTTCATCTCCGTTATCCGGCCCCGCCCCCAGCTCTCGCTTTCACAAACTATTTCCACCCTCTGACCCGGTTGAACGGCAGACTCAAGGTCATCCGCGGGCAGGGTTATAAGCAGCCGGGTCGGGACCAGGTTGTCTATGATCTTGTATATGGGCTGCCCGGCTTGAACCGGCTTTTCCAAAAAGGCGGGGGCCGGTTTGTAATGGAATGCCTCCGGGGTCACCCCGGCCAGGTCGAGATGGGCGAATACCTCTTCCAAGCCATCGGTGCTGCGGACGAAAATCCCGGACTGGGCAGCCCGCAGAGCTTTTTTATCCCCATCAGTTATGAAGTAACCCAGCAAGGTTCCCTTCCCTACCTTTTCCTTTTCTTTGACCAGGTTTTCAAAACGCCCCGCTTCTCGGGCCGGGAAGAGTTGTTCCTGGTTCAATACCACCGCCCGGGCCGGCAGCCGCTCCTCCAGGGTGCCGTACTCGACCACCTTTATCTCCCGGCCCCATTTATCGATGGAGATCAGGGCCTGGCAACCTATCCGGTATATGAGTCCCAGGGCGGCCGCTGCTGCCAGCAAGATCAACAGGAGCTTGACGGCACTGTTCATTTTATCCCTGCGTTTCAACCTTTTTATCCTGTCGGACAAATCCTTACCCTCCGGTCCGCACGTGGCCCATTCAATACTTGAGGCCAAGCAACGCCGCCATCCGCCCGGTCCCGCCTTGGTCCCGGCGAAACGAGAAGAACAGATCCGCCTGGCAGGCAGTGCACAACGGGCAGATGGATATATTCCCCGGCCGGACCCCGGTCCCCTGCATTATCCGGGCGTTGGTCTCCTGCAGGTCCCAGGTGCAGCGGCCACCCCCGTCAGTGTTAATTATATCATGCCAACCCGGAAATTCGGCATTTGCCCGCGCCGCCAAATCCAGACTTATTTCGAAACAGGAGGCGCCGATGCCCGGCCCTATGAAGGCCTGGACCTCTGCGGGCCGGGTCCCAAAATGTCTGCCCATCAGCTCGATGGTATGGCTGCAAATCCGGCCCATGGTTCCCTTCCAGCCGCAATGGGCGGTGGCCACCGCCCGGTGTCGAGGGTCGAAAATATAGACCGGGACACAATCTGCATAGAAACTAAGCAGATTTATGCCCGGCTCGGCAGTTACCATAGCATCGTGCCCGGGTATGGCCCCCTCCAGGCAGAATGCTCCCCGGCCGCGGTCGGCTGCTCCCACCACGGTCACCTGGTTCCCGTGCACCTGCTCACAGCATACCATCGAATCCAGTTGGGTGCCGAAAACCGCCGCCAGGCGCCGCCGGTTTTCCAGCACCAGTTCTTCCTGGTCCCCGACGTGGAGTCCCAGATTCAATGATTCATATATGCCCTGGCTGACCCCGCCCCCGCGGGTCGAAAATGCCAGCAACACTCCTTCGGCTTCCCAACCGGGCACGGTTATGTATTTTATCCCTCCGGTTGCCTGGATAACCCATGGTTCCATTTGTCCTCACCCTCGATTTCCAATAGAATATGATTAGGAGGTGTTTCCAATGAAATGTCCCCGATGTGACCATGACACTAACGATCAACAGCAGTGCCCTAACTGCGGCTTCGATATCCCGGCGTCACCATGGGTGGTCATCGCCACCGTCAATCCGCCCGAGGATGCATTGCTGGAAAGCCTGATAAAGTCTTTCGGCATACCGGTTAAACTGATAAAATCCCTGGGGTCGGTATTTGGACTGGCGGTGGGCCCATTGGGTGAAGTCAAGGTAGCGGTTCCGGAAGCCTATGCCGAGCAGACCCAAGCGCTTCTGCAGGCGGAAATGGAAGGGAAAGAGGATTCTTAACCAGGCTCTTGGTACCCGCGGCAGCTATTTACTCTTAAGCTGATCGATAGCGCTGATGAAGCTGTTGAGATCGGTAAATTGCCGGTAAACCGAGGCGAATCGCACGTAGGCCACCTCATCGAGAGCCTGCAGCTTGTCCATCACCATCTCGCCGATAATCATGCTGCTCACCTCGCGGTCGCTGTAATCCCTCAATTCAGCTTCGATGGAATCCACCGTCCCTTCGATGGTCTCCGAGCTCACCGGACGTTTTTCGCAGGCGCGCAGTATCCCCGCCAGGATTTTGTTGCGGTCGAACTGCTCGCGGCTGCCATCCTTCTTGACCACCAGGAACGGCCTCTCCTCGACTTTTTCATAAGTGGTGAAACGTTTATGGCAGGCCATACATTCGCGCCGCCGCCGGATAACCGCACCATCCTCGCTGGAACGGCTTTCAATCACTTTGCTGTCCGTGATTCGACAATAAGGACACAGCATGACTTCACCTCAACGTAACCGGCCCCCGGACCGATACTTATCTGTTGCTGTTCTGCCAACATTATGAACAATAAAGTCCCGATAATCAACCGCCCGGGCCGGACATAGCCTAGAAATTGTCCTCATCGTCCAGGAATCGTCCCTTGTATTTTTTATCCACCTCCGAGAAGGTGGGTATCTCGACCAGGATAACGTCCCGGCCGATCCTCACGATTTTATCCCAGTGGACGATGATCTCTTCGCGGCGGGTAAAGACGCTCCACCCTTTGCCCTGCCCGGGCAGTACCAGGGCCAATACCCGCCCCCTCTCGATGTCCAGTTCTATATCAATGATGCAGCCCAGTCTTTTTCCGTCCAGGACATTGATTACTTCCCGGGTGCGAAGATCAGATAACTTGACCATGCTATCACTCCTGTTCAGGATATATTATTAATATATGAGCCGGGGTTGGGAAAATTACCTGCGCCAACAGTGGTTATTTGTCGGTCCGGTTGATGAAAGCATCGGTATTTCCGGAAAAATTGACGTAGGTATGGGGGACTTCCCCGACTATTACCGTATCAGCGATGGGTATGGTAGTGGTAACCGGCAGTTCTTCACTGGCCAGGGGGATGGCTATCTTTATCCGGGTGTTGATCTTAAATGAGATGACATGACGGGTCTGATTGATGCCGGCCTGTTCGAACCGGTTATCCACTTCCACATGGACCTGCTGAACCGGGAAGATGCGGACACTGAAACTCGGTCCCCGCCCCACCAGCAGGATGTTCCCCGTCACCTGCCCCAGATAGACGTTGATAGCGCTGGCGGTCAGCGATTGACTGCTTCTTATGACCTCATTGACGGTGCGGGCCATCAACTGGTTGATGACCACCGTATTTGCCTGCAGCATCACTACCCGGCCGCTCGAATCGGTATGGATGGAGATCAGGTCCTGGTAGTTGGTGCCGGATACGATGTTGTTGTTGATGGCTTCATTTATGACCTCCACCGCCCGCAGTTGGGCCTGGGTACGGGCTATCTCCAGTATGCTGGCCTTCAGCCGCTGGTCCACCAGCAACGTTAAAACGACAACGGATATGATAAAAACGACCGCCAATACCGAAATCCATTTTCTGACCAATGCCTCAACCCCCAAAATCTCAGGTACTTCCCCTCATAATCTAAATATATGAAAAGTGTCTACATTTGGTGCCTGTTTTTAATAAACGGATTTCACGAAAAGCAGGGCTGCGGAGCGGCGGTAGGGCCAGTTGTGAGATGGGGTGGTATGGGCTAATATATATTAGCGAAGGAGTGGTTTGAGTTTGGAAAAGGTTAGGGTAAGATTTGCGCCCAGTCCCACCGGTTCCCTGCATATCGGCGGGGCCCGCACCGCGCTGTTTAACTGGCTTTTCGCCCACAACCGCCAAGGGGTCCTGGTCCTGCGCCTGGAGGATACCGACCTGCAGCGTTCCACCGATGACGCCGCCGCCGGGATAATCGATGGCCTGAAGTGGCTGGGGCTGGATTGGGACGAAGGTCCGGGAGTCGGCGGTGATTACGGTCCCTATCGGCAAAGTGAGCGCCTGGCGATATACCGCCGCTATATCGAGCAGTTGCTGGACCAGAATAAGGCTTACTATTGTTTCTGCAGCCCGGATGAGCTTAAACAGCAGCGGGAGCGGGCCCAGGCGGATAAGCGCAACTACCTATATGAAGGCCGGTGCCTGCAGATGACCGCCGCAGAAGTAAATGCCCGGCTGGCGGCCGGGGAACGGCCGGTGGTGCGTTTGAAGGTCAACCGAGCCGGCCATACGGTGGTAAACGACTTGATTCGAGGGGCGGTCCAATTCGATGACCAGCTAATGGACGATTTCATAATCGCCAAGTCGGATGGATGGCCGACCTATAACTTCGCCGTGGTGGTGGACGATCACGCCATGGATATAAGTCACGTGATCCGGGCCGAGGAACACCTGCCCAACACCCCGAAACAGATCAAGGTGTATGAAGCGCTGGGCTGGGACCTGCCCCATTTCGCACATGTATCCATGATCCTGGCCCCGGACCGCAGCAAACTGTCCAAACGCCACGGGGCTACCTCGGTGCAGGAGTTCCGCGATGAGGGATACCTGCCCGAAGCCCTGGTCAACTACCTGGTCCTGCTGGGTTGGTCACCCGGTGAAGACATCGATATCTATCCCCTGGAACAGATGGTGAAAAACTTTTCCCTGGAGGCCGTCTCCCGTTCGGCGGCCATATATGATCTGGCCAAGTTGACCTGGATGAACGGCGTTTACCTGGCGGCGGCTGACCCGGACCGGGTGGCGGACCTGGTAGCACCGGAAGCAATTCAAAAAGGATGGTTGAGTGAAGACAACCGTCATTATTTCAGGCGGGTGGTGGATCTGGTGCGGAGCCGGGCCAAGACCACCCCGGAAATTTTGTCCCTGGCCGGCTATTTTTTTGCAGCGCCGGATACCTATGACGTCAAAGGCACCCAGAAATACTTCCGCCCCGCCGACAGCGCCATCCATATCCGGGCGGTATTGGAGGTCATCAAGGCGACCGGCGAGTTTACGGCCTCCTCCCTGGAGGAAGGGATACGGGACAAAGCCGCCCAAATGGGGGTCAAAGCCTCGACTCTTATCCACCCCACACGACTGGGCCTGACCGGAGTGACCAATACCCCAGGGCTGTTCGAGGTCATGGAACTTTTGGGCCGGGATGCCTGTCAAGCCAGGCTGGAACGGGCGCTTCTATACATCGGCGAATTGCCGGCCGATTAAAATCAGCAATGCTTTGACAAGATTGCAGCGCCTGTATTATAATAACTTTTGCGCGAGCGTTTGCGCACCTGCAGCCGGATGGTGTAGTGGTAGCACGACTGACTCTGGATCAGTTCGCCAGGGTTCGAATCCTTGTCCGGCTGCCATTCGGCCCTATCGTCTAGCGGTCAGGACGCCGCCCTCTCAAGGCGGAAACGGGGGTTCGATTCCCCCTAGGGCTACCAGACTAATAATTTGGACAGCACGCAAGTGCTGTCCTTTTTGTTCGCGTCTGATGTTTTTTTCGCCGGTATGAATCTGAAATACTGGCTATGTGGTGGAGCAAAGCGCGCCATTACTTCCGTTACACCGCAATTCAAGTTTATTTGACCGCCCATTCAGAAACAAATCCTGCTTCAAAAACAAATCCCGCCTCCAGGTTTTTGCTGCCTGAAAACGGGTTTTGTCTATACTGTAACCCGCCTGCGTCGGGCGGGTTTTTCAGGTATGGTTTAATGATTTACCAGCATTCCGGGAAAGCGGTCTGGTTATAGAGATCCTCCATTTTCGCTTTATGACCGGCTTCCATCCGGGCCAGGCTCATAAATACGTTCTTGTGTTCAGCGTCGCTGGCAGCATTGGCCAGGCCGGTGTACATCTTCATGGCCTCTTCCTCTTTCTTCATGGCCAGGGCGATGGCGTCAGCCGGTTTCATCTCCATCGACAATTGTGGCAATTCCACGGTATCCGAGATACCATAATCAGCCGCGGCCGGGAATGAGAAGTTCTGCAGCTCTTTATCCTTGATCCTCTCCAGAGAGACTTTGTGCCCGGATTCTTCCTCGGCCAATTCCCTGAAGATTCTCTTCAAGTTAGCACTGGTGGCAGCCTCGGCAACCTTGGTATAAAATTCGAAGGCTTCGATCTCATTGGCTACGGCCATATCCATAATACGCTCGAACTCTTTACTATCCATTTCTTTCCTCCTTCCCGGTTCGATGTAATTAAGGCTTGGTTAAGCCTCCACTTGTCTACCGCCCACGGGAAGGAGCAGCGGGGAGCCTCCGGTTTAACTCTCGCTCCTTCCCGGGCGGAAACTGTACAACTTAATATCGGCAACTATCGGCTTATGCTGCCGTCTATTTTTCCTTGGCGGCCGCGGGTTTTCTCAGGTAAACCAACCAGTAATAGAAGCCCACGAAGCCTGCCCCGCCGACGATGTTGCCCAGGGTGACCGGGATGAGGTTGTTCATCAAGGTATTGCTGTAATTGAACAAAGCCAAAACCGCATCGGGGCTCATCTTCAAAGCAGTTGCTGCCGCTTCCGGAGCACCCTGGGCTATGGTCACGCCCATGGGGATGAAGAACATGTTGGCAACACTGTGCTCGAAGCCGCTGGAAACGAAGGCCATAATCGGGAAGAAGATGGCGAAGATCTTGCCGGTCACGTCTTTAGCTGCAAAGGCCATCCAAACTGCCAGACACACCAGCCAGTTACAGCAGATAGCCCGGAAGAATGCCTGACCCCAGGTGAGCGTCAATTTGCCTTTGGCGATGCCCAAGGCTTTGAGGCCATGGGCGCTGATAACTGCAGCTCCGGTGGCAGCATCCACACCAGACCAATACCCGCCGTAGTAAATGATATAAACCAGCAGAAGTGAACCAACGAAGTTGGCAATCCACACTACCACCCAGTTGTAAAGCAATCCGCCCCAACCGGACTGGCCGTTCATAACCGCAGCCATACAGGCCATGTTGTTGCCGGTGAACAGTTCGGCACCGGCGATAACTACCAGCATCAGACCTACGGAGAACACGGCGCCGAACAGGAACTGGCCCCCGGACGTTCCCGAGGCTTCCATGGAACCGATCTTGGTGGCCAGGTTGGCCCCGAAGCCGATGTAGACACCGGCCAAAATTCCTAACAGGAAAAGCTTGCCAAACGCCATTTCGGCCTTGGCCTTTCCGGCATTACATACCGCTGCGGCTACTTCCGCAGGAGACAAAAAGTTCATACATTACATCACCTTTCATTA
>JBEHWJ010000025.1:0-23622 GCA_040217755.1 Syntrophomonadaceae bacterium
TCCCGATCGGTCCAGATAGAAACCGGCATTTCTTCGGACTCAGTAAATGTGAACCGGGGAGGATTAGCCAACCGGGCGCGGCTCAAACCCTGAATGGTATCAGCCAAACACGATGAACCCTTAACCGATACCCGCAGATCAGGGCGGTTGAGGTGTCCCATATACTGGTCGGCAACCATGGCCATCCGCACCGCCATCAACAGCTCTGCACACGCTTCCTGATGATGGTTCAACGCCATTTTATAAAAATGGTTGCAGCGCCTTTCCGCATCCTCGGCCCGGATATAGGGAGTCTGGGGGGAAAATACGGTATCCTGCTCGTAGTATGATTTTATATCCACTACCGGTGTACCATCGATGGCGTCCAAACCTATCACGCGCAAGGAATTTCCCTCTATCGCTGCCAGCCTGACCAGAGTCAGGGCGATGGGATTGGGACGGTTGGGAGATCTTAGCCCAAAAACGCCATATTGGGGAAGATTCGGACCGAAGCGGCGGGGAACCGTCTTTAAGAGCCGGCGGTCGGATTTATGAAACCAGAGCAGAATCCAGAGGTGTGAATTTTCCTGTATTCTTTCCAAGGCTTCATGGTAATCGGGCAGGATATCGATCCAGGCGGACTGGCCCGGTGGGGGATAGTGGTCAAGACTGAGCAGGGGGGATCTCACTACACCTATAGGTTTTAGTACCATGCCGGTATCAATCTCCATCGAATCAATCCTTTCGTTACAAATCATTATAGCAGATGCATCCGGGTCCACCATGATACCAGTGTAAAAGGCTGGGATTATTGTATATTTTGTAGAAAAAGGGTATATTGATTTGATAAGGCTTTGTAGGGGGTTTTGGATAGTGAGGCTGGCGAAATACCTGGCCCGGGCTGGCGTGGCATCCCGCCGCCATGCGGAGGAGTTGATAACCGCGGGTAAGGTCAAAGTAAATGGCGCGGTGGTCAGAGAGGTAGTCACGCTGGTGAATCCAGAGATTGACCGGATCGAGATCAACAACCGGCCGCTGGGTGCTGAACCGCTTTTTTATGTCATGCTCAATAAACCAGCCGGTTATATTTCTACGGTTCATGACCCGCAGGGGCGTCCCACGGTAATCGAGCTGACCGCCAGCCTGCCGGCCCGACTGCACCCGGTGGGGCGCCTGGATTATGATACGGAAGGGCTGCTATTGCTCACTAATGATGGGGAATTTACCAATCTGGTGACGCATCCCCGCTATAAAATAGATAAGAAATATTTGGTGACAGTCAAGGGCCTGGTGACTGACGAAGAGGCAGCCTATCTGCAGCAGGGGGTGGAACTGGAGGACGGACCAACCGCCCCGGCCAGAGTGGAAGTCCAGGATCGCAACCGGATGCACTCAAAGATGGAGATAACCATTCGCGAGGGGCGTAAACGCCAGGTTAAACGTATGTGTGCCGCTATCGGGCATCAGGTGGTGAAGTTGACCCGGACCGGATTAGGTTTTCTCGATTTGGGCGGGTTGGGAGTAGGGAAGTACCGGTTATTGAGCCCGGATGAAGTCGAAAGGATTAAGAAGGAAGCTTGGGGTGAAGGTTAGCGCTTCCATATAAGAAGGCAGGTAAGGTGAAAAACAATCTGCCGGTGCAATAAATTTGACCGCGTCAATTAAGATACTTAGGGGGGACAGGCTCTGTGGAACAGATAAGGGTTAAAATGCGATTTGATTATGCCGGCAAGGTTAAATCGGGAAAACTCTTCGGGAACAAGAATATTGAACAACTGGCCGACAACAACCGTCAGCAAAAGGTGGCCAGGATGCGCAATGTACCTATACAGGGGGTACGCATCGATGACATCGATATGAGCCAGGACATCTATACACTGGTCGATGACATCTCCGGCGCCAGGATAGCCTATGCACCTGTGCTCATCACTTTTACGGCTGATAAAATAGACGAACTGGTGAAATTCGCAGTCTTGGAGGAGTTTAGGACCATCGAAATAATAGAACCGGTTGAATTACTGCTTGCCAAAGCAGAGATAGAAAAATTATTATTCAGAGTCAGCGAAGAATTATCCGGTTACCGCGACTATTTGATGCGGCAAATCGATAACTGGAAATAATTGATACCTAAGTAACCGGGCCGGCGTTATCGGCTTAGCTTAATATTTCTATTGCTTTTCATCCGTACTTATTCTATATTTTTCAATAAAATCTAACGGAAAGTGAAATAATTTGGGGAAAGTTACGATTTTTGCAGGTGGATTTGGAAGCGGTAAATCGGAAATAGCGATCAACTACGCTTTGAAATCGGCCCGGACCGCATCCAATATAGTTCTTGCCGATCTCGATATGGTAAACCCCTATTTTGTATCCCGGCAGCTTAAAGATGTAATAGAAGCTGCTGGCATCAGATTGCTGGCCCCGGCGGGAGAATTATCCTTCAGCGATGTTCCGGCCATGCCTCGCGAGATATTGGGTATCATCAAACAGGACAACCATATGATAATCGACGTAGCCGGGGATGAAGTCGGCTGTCTGGCCCTTGGCTATCTGCGCCAATACATACTTGCACGTACCGAGTGTGATTTCTTACTAGTTTTAAATCCTTACCGGCCTTTCAGTCAGGATGTGGACGGAGTCGTCTTGTTGGCGGAGCAACTGGAGCATGCGGCCGGGCTTCGGTTCTCGGGGATAATCAGCAACCCCAATCTTATGGGGGAGAGTACCGTGGATACTATAATCAAGGGCCACCAAATGGTCCGCCGGATCAGCGCCGCGCTTGAATTACCGATAAAAAGTCTCACCGTGGAAAAAAGGCTTTTCGATGAACTCTTTCCTTGGTTCGGAACACTTTTGGAGGCAATGGATTTGCGCTTGAAGCCGGATTGGATGTAGTCATTCTATAGGGGAGGAGAACTATGGCCAGGGGAAGAGTCATTTTTATAGAAGAGGAGTGCAAGGGGTGCGAATTGTGTATACACTTCTGCCCCAAAGACATACTGGGACTGGATAAGAGCAGGATCAACTCTTCTGGATATCATCCGGTTACCAATCTTAGGCCCGACAATTGTACCGGGTGTGGCATTTGCGCGCTTATGTGCCCCGATTTAGTGATTCGGGTGGAAAGGGAGTAAAGCCATGGATAGGGTTTTGATGAAAGGAAACGAGGCGCTGGCTGAAGGCGCCCTGATCGCCGGATGTGTTGCCTTTTTTGGTTATCCCATTACGCCCTCCAGCGAGATTGCAGAATATATGGCCCGTAAATTCCCTGTGCTGGGGGGGACGTTCGTCCAGGCAGAGAGTGAGTTGGCGGCCATCAACATGGTCTACGGGGGCGCCGCGACCGGGGCCCGGGTAATGACCGCCTCTTCAGGCCCGGGTATAAGCCTGAAATCGGAAGGGATCTCTTTTATCGCCGAAGCGGAACTGCCCTGTCTGATAGTCAACATCTCCAGGGGCGGGCCCGGTTTGGGCGGCATTCAACCGGCCCAGTCCGATTATTGGCAGGCGACCCGCGGCGGCGGACATGGGGATTTCCACACCGTGGTTTTGGCCCCCTCCTCGGTGCAGGAGATGATGGATTTTGCCATAGCCGGATATGACTTGGCCGATAAATACCGCACTCCGGTCATGATAATGGCGGAAGGAACTCTGGGACAGATGATGGAACCGGTTAGCCTACGCTCCAAAGTAACCGAGTTCATAGAAAAACCGTGGGCAATAGGAGGGTGTAAAGGCCGGCTGCCCAACATCGTCAACACCCTGCACCTTTCCCCCGAATTCCTGGAGTATAGAAACAAGGTATTAACCGAGAAGTATGAACTTATCAAAAACCGGGAACAGAAAGCCGAAACTTTTATGGCCGAAGATGCGGATTTGGTAGTGGTGGCGTTCGGCCTCATGTCACGTATAGTTAAGAAAGCCATCATGGATGTGCGCAATCAAGGTTATAAAGTAGGCTTGATAAGGCCCATCACCCTGTGGCCCTTTCCCGCGGACGAAGTCAGCCGTGCGGCTGAATATGCCCGGCTATTTTTATCTATCGAGATCAGTATGGGACAGATGATCGATGATGTGCGCCTGGCTGTCAAAGGTCGGGCTCCGGTGGAGTTCTATGGGCGGATCGGCCTGATCCCCAGCCCGGAAGAGATAGCCCGGCAAATCGTCGCGGTGGCGCAAAAGGAGGGTTTGTGATGAGAGTAGTAGCGCAAAGGCCGCAAAGCCTGACCAGCGCCAGAACCCACTATTGCCCCGGCTGCACCCATGGCATCATTCACAGGCTGGTAGCCGAATGCATCGATGAACTGGGCTTGCGGGAAAAAGCCATCGGCATCTGTCCGGTCGGGTGTGCGGTGTTGGCCTATGATTATTTTAATTTTGACATGCTGGAAGCGGCCCACGGTCGCGCCCCGGCCATCGCCACCGGGATAAAAAGGATATTACCGGACGCCTGCGTGTTGACCTATCAGGGAGACGGGGATCTGGCATCGATAGGTATGGCGGAGATAGTCCATGCGTCGGCCCGTTCCGAAAAAATAACCGTCATATTTGTCAACAATGCCGTCTATGGAATGACTGGCGGACAGATGGCCCCCACCACCTTGCTGGGCCAAGTGACGACCACCTCCCCGTATGGCCGCAAAAAAGAGGAGACCGGCTTCCCAATCCGGATGGCCGAGTTGCTGGCCACCAATGAAGGTTCGGCTTACATCAGCAGGGTGGCTGTCAACACCCCGGCCAATGTAATCAAAGCCAAAAAGTCGATAAAAAAAGCATTACAGACCCAGATGAATGGCCTTGGGTTTTCGATGGTGGAAGTGTTATCCACTTGTCCGACTAACTGGGGAATGGCTCCGCTCGAGGCCCTGGAATGGCTGGAGCAAAACATGATACCCTATTATCCCTTGGGTGAATTCAAGGTTAAGGAGGCATGACCGGCGTGAGCGATGAGCAACAGATACTGTTTGCCGGTTTTGGCGGGCAGGGTATCCTATCGATGGGCAAATTTTTAACCTATGCGGCTATGGGGGTTGGCAAGAATGTATCATGGCTGCCCGCTTACGGAGCAGAGATGAGGGGGGGGACCGCCAATTGCCTGGTTACCATCGCCGAAGGGGAGATATTTTCCCCCCTGACTGAAAATCCGGGTGCGGCCATCATCCTAAATCGCCCTTCACTGGACAGATTTGAATCCAAGATCAAACCGAATGGCACCTTGGTAATGAACACCTCTCTGATAGACAGGCCTCCAGTCAGGCAGGACCTTAGGATATTTCAGATGCCGGTCAATAGAATCGCTGATGAGCAGGGGAGTTCCAAACTGGCCAATATGATCTTGCTGGGGGCTTGTATCCAGAAGATGAATATTGTAGCTCTGGAACAGACGCTGGGGTTATTCGAGCTTATATTTGCCGGCAAGAAACCGGGCGTCATCGATAAGAACAGGAAAGCATTCCTGTTCGGGGTCGAATACGCCCAAAATAACTGGTGATATTTTGTATTTGCAGCGTTGAGCCATAGTGCTCAATATTTACTTAAGAAGCAGGATTGTGAATTATGAACAAAGATCGTTTGAAGAAAATCCTGGAACAGGTACATGACGGGTATCTCGATGTCGATGATGCCTGTCATATTTTCGAGACCCTTCCTTTTGAAGACCTGGGGTTTGCCAGATTAGATACCCATCGGGCGGTGAGAGACCATTTCCCGGAGGTGGTCTTTTGTGAAGGTAAATCCGTCGAGCATATAGTAGCCATCTTCGAACGGTTATACTTGCATAATGATTTGGTCATCGGCACCCGGGCTGGCCCGCAGGTTTATGCTGCGGTGCGGGAACAAATACCCGAGATCCAATACAACGAGACGGCCCGAGTGCTATATGCTACCCGGGCGCCGGTAGTGCCCTCCGGGATGGTGACAGTTATATCGGCCGGAACCGCAGACCTCCCGGTGGCCGAGGAAGCGGCTGCCTGTTTGGAAATAATGGGAGTCAGGGTGGGGCGCATCTACGATGTGGGAGTAGCTGGTATCCATAGGCTTTTGAATCAGGTCCGGGAGATAAACCAATCCCAGGTCGTGATCGTGGCAGCCGGTATGGAAGGGGCTCTGGCCAGTGTTGTAGGGGGCCTGACCAAACGGCCGGTGATTGCCGTCCCCACCAGTGTAGGTTACGGGGCCAGCTTCAACGGCCTGGCGGCCTTGCTGACTATGCTCAACAGTTGCGCCGGGGGAGTTGGGGTGGTCAATATCGATAATGGTTACGGAGCTGCAGCCCTGGCTGTGGCTATATTAAGGACAATTAATGGATAAAGCCATCCCAGGGGGCATAAGATAGAGGAGGAATAAATGCCTGGGGGGATGGTTAGTGAAGGATTTAATCGATCGGGTGGAAAAAGGCCTGATAAGGTTTGTCATCATAGGTATTGTGATTATGGTGGTAGTTCAGGGATTCATGTCGGTCGACCCCATCCGTCTTTACCTCAGTTGGGGGGAAAGGATGGAAGGGGAAAACATCCGATTGCCGGTGGCGGCAACCAAAACCGAGACGGACGATCCCGATGTGGAAGAAGCAGTATCCCCCCAGGCCCGCCTGGCCCTCGAGATAAGTCATTTCTCATCATTGCCCAGGGCTCGGATTCTGGTTAACGGATCGGAAAGGACCTCGTTTAATGGCAAACAGGTCAACTTGGCAGTACAAGCCGGTGATACAGTAGAAATAGATGCCACCGCCTACAATTTCCCCATCGAATTCAGTGTCACGGCAGTATCTTCCAATCTCGTTTTCCCTGAAAAAAACCTTAAATATACCGCTAACCAGACGATGGTCATGATAGGCAAGGTTATAGTAAAATGATACCAACGTAGGTCAGGAGGTGCATCTCATGGAGCCGGGCAGCAAAATAGCGGCGTCTGCGGCCATCAAGATGGCTTTGTCTGCATCACGGGCCGAGGAGGTCCAAATAAAGAAGGCTCTCCTGGATGAGTATGGAGTCAGGGCTGTCGCGGTGGATTACGGGGGAGAATTTATCTCATCCATGGCCAAGATAGTGGAGCGTTCCGTGGTAGCCGCCAAGAGGGAGGGTGTCATCAAGGATACCCACTCGGATGAAGGAGCGGTAGCCGGAGCTTCGCGCGAGGCTCTGTCCCAGATTATGCCCAAGGCACTGGGCCTCAATGTGGGGGGTAAAATCGGGGTAGCCCGGTTTAAGGATCATATCAGCGTGGCAGTGTTTATGGGTATCGGTCTGCTGCACCTGGATGAGGTGGCCATTGGGTTGGGACATCGGGCTGTACCGTGATCGACGACCGATAAGGAGATGAGGATGGCAGTAAGAGGTATCAGAGGAGCCATAACGGTTGAGAAGGATGATCAAGGGGCGATATATGCCGCCACCCGGGAACTGCTCCAGGAAGTGATTCAGGCTAATGAATTATCTTCAGATAACATCATCAGCATAATCTTCACAGTCACTCCCGATCTCAAATCCGCTTTTCCAGCCACCGCGGCGCGGTCTATGGGATTGAGTATGGTCCCCCTACTCTGCACCCAGGAGATACCCGTTCCCGGCGCCCTCCCCTTGTGTATAAGATTACTGATGCACGCTGATACGCCCAGAAGCCAGAGCGAGATCAGCCATCGCTTCCTGCGGGGTGCGACCCAATTGCGCCCCGACCTCTCTGGGACGATCTAGCAGACACTTTGGCGGGTGGGGAAGGGCGCTACACTTGGGCAAGTTTATTCATGTCGATGATAAAGGCGAATCGCTGCTTCAATATTAGAGGAGAAGGGGATGGTTGAATGATTGATTTTGTAGGTAATGCCTTCCTGGCTGCGTTGGGGGCGTTTTCCCTGCTCTTCTTTATGATTGCCATCGTCTTTTATGTTTTGAAATCCGTCGGCCTTTCCAATCTGGCTGCCCGCCGCGGGATAGAGAACCCTTGGTTGGCCTGGATTCCGGTAGCCGATCTGTATATCATGGGAGTGCTGGTGGGCGAGATGGATGTGTTCGACTATCATATCGATAACCTGGGATTATGGTGGCCGGTCATTTTCGTAGGTGGCGGGATACTCTCGGGTACACCGGTGATCGGTTGGCTGGTGAGCGTGGTATGGATGCTCTTCGCCATATTCTTCATATATAAATTCTTCGAGATATATACTGATCAAGCCGTACTTTATACGGTTTTATCAACCCTTTTGGGCCTTCTGCCGGTCTTCATTTACGTTATCCGCAATAACCAGCCTTTAAAAAGTACCGGTCGGGGACCGTCAACCTAGGAGTAAGGGAATCCTTGCCCATGCAGAATCAAGTGAGCAGGAATAGCCTGATAAACCGTATAGATAGACGATATCAAGCCCGGATTGCTTATGGCCATTCCCGGCTCCAAAACCTACCGAATGTCACCCTTTTCGCATACATCATACAGATCGGTACGCCGGTGCTGCAGTAGTGGCAATTCGCCTCGGACTCTGCCTATGACGGACAAATCCAATTGACAGTACAGGATCTCTTCCCCACTGCCGGCCTGGACCAGAACTGTTCCCCAGGGGTCCGCCACCAGGGAATGCCCCCAGGATTTATAACCGGCCTCAGGGTTGCGGGCCGGGGATGCCGCGACCACGTATAATTGGTTGTCGACCGCCCGGGTCCTCATGAGTAATTCCCAGTGGGCGGGACCAGTGGTCAGGTTGAAGGAAGCCGGCACCACCAGGATCTGAGCCCCTTTAAGTGCCAGCAGGCGGGCCAGTTCCGGGAAACGGATATCGTAACAGATTACTACCCCGATAGAAAGGTCCGGGTGATGAATCACCTCCAGCCGGTTTCCAGCCGTAAAAACCGATGATTCTTGGAAGGAGACATGCCCGGGTATATCGATATCGAATAGGTGTATCTTGCGGTACCGGCCAATTTGTTGACCTGACTGGTCGAATACGAAACAGGTGTTGAAGATCTTACTGTTATCAGCAAGTTCGGGGATGGACCCCCCCACCAGGGTGACGTGGTTCCGGCGGGCTGATTGGGCCAGGAGGGCGGTAGTCTCCCCGGGGCAGGATTCCGCCTGTTCTGCCATTATGGCAGTATCATAAGGCAGGTTGAAGATTTCCGGCAAGACCACTATCTGCGCTCCTTTTAGGGCGGCTTGCTTGATCATGGCTTCAGCGTGGATTAGATTTTGAGTTTTACTGTCGGTCACCTGCATCTGGCAAATAGCCAGGTTTAAGATTCTGCCCACGACATCCTCCCCAGGTTAGGGCACTTTTATTAGAAGTAGTTGATGCCCACTGCCTCTCTTACTTCAGCCATGGTTTCCCTGGCTACCTTATGTGCCCGTTCGGTTCCTGCCATCAAAATCTCTTTGACCCGTCCCGGATTCCCTGTGTACTGCTGCCGTCTCTCCCGCATGGGTTCCACTAGTCCGTCTATACAGGCTGCCATTCGTTTCTTGCAGTCGACACAGCCGATTTTACCCAGGCGACAGTCCGATTCTATCTGAGCCACTTGGTCCTGGTTGAAGACCTTATGGTATTCAAAGACGGTGCATATCTCGGGGTGGCCGGGATCGGTCTTGCGGATGCGGGCCGGGTCGGTGACGGCATCCATCACTTTTTTCCGGATCTCCTCGGTGGAATCACTCAGGTAGATAGCGTTGTTGAGGCTTTTGCTCATTTTGGTCTTGCCGTCCAACCCTATCAACCGGGGAACATCCCCTATCAATATCTCCGGCTCTACCAACACCGGCTGATACAGATCGTTGAATCGTCGCACTATCTTACGGGTGAGTTCGAGGTGGGGGATCTGATCCTCCCCGACCGGGACCAGGTGAGCTTTGAAGATAGTGATATCGGCGGCCTGGCTGACCGGATATCCAAGGAAGCCGTAGGTCATATCGCTGAAGCCATGCTGCTGGGCTTCGGTTTTGACGGTGGGATTGTGCCGCAAAACATTTACCGATGTAAACATACCGAAATAGGCTGCCAATTCATGAATCTCAGGTATCATGCTTTGAATGCAAATAGTGGCGATGTCCGGGTCCAGTCCCGCGGCCAGATAATCCTCAGCTATCTGGAAGGTGTCCCGGCTGAGATTCTCAGGATTCTCGAAATTGGTGGTGAGGGCTTGAACATCGGCGATAAGTATGAAACTTTCATATTCATTCTGCAATTTGACCCGATTGGCCAAGCTGCCTACATAATGCCCCAGGTGAAGTTTGCCGGTTGGTCTGTCTCCGGTCAGAATTCTCTTCTTGATTGTCATTTGGTTGACCTCCTGCCTGTGTTTCGGTCCATATTGGTAGAACAACATTTAAAGTATCATTATGTAGCCCAAAATTCAAGCATGGGGGCAAAAAAGGCAATTCGAAGGGATATGTGCGGTCACCGGCAAAGAATTTACGGGCTATTATTGACATAGGGTGCTATTGTGCTAAAATTCTACTTGTGTTTTTGGCAAACGGTATTCTAGGAGGTTTGGGAAGGTTATACAAATAAATTGAAGAAGGGAGCTGACATTATTGCAGTCTTTGGGGCGACATGTATTAGCTGAGGTTTATGGATGTCGATTTGATGCATTGAATGATATCCAAAAGGTTGAGGATATCATGGTCAATGCGGCTTTGGAGGCTGGCGCTGAGGTAAGGGAAGTTGTTTTCCACAAGTTTAGTCCTCAAGGAGTTAGCGGCGTTGTTGTTATTTCCGAGTCTCACCTTGCGATTCATACCTGGCCTGAACTGGGGTATGCAGCAGTTGACGTGTTTACCTGCGGTGAGAAAGTGAATCCATGGGATGCCTGCAAGTATCTTTCCGAAGCATTCGGGGCTGGATATGTAAATGCGCAGGAGGTCACCAGGGGATTGATAGCCGAACAGGAAGAACGCAGGGTGGTAAATATCTAGGAGGGATACTATTTTAGTAGACCGATCGGGCATAAACAATATCTGGAACAGTAATTAAAAGCCTCACTTGGAAAAGGTTCAAGTGAGGCTTTTAAGCACTGTTGGTGAAGATACTGGCAGGGATACCGCGAATTAATAATGTAATCTTGACTCCGGTTGATATATGATATAAGCGCGAGTCCCGCAAGGCATTAAAATCAACGTATATAGGCAGGAAATGGTCGAATTTTGTGGAATGTTTTACAAACCTTATCAGAATCCGGCTTTTGCTTATGGAGAGGATGGTATCATTTGGAGTTTATCCTGACGGACAATATCAGAATTGACCTCGCCAAGGTTGATATTGAGTTTGAACATAGCCTGCAGCCCTGGTGGGACGAATTGTGTGGTTATCAGCCCGCGCCCGGCGAAGATATTGGATACGAATTGCTTCCGGTCCTGGTAATTAACGCCTATCGTTGGGCAGGCAACGGACACCGGTTGACGATCAAAATGGCCAACCTGTTCCGGACCCTAAACCTGGCCAACATCATCCATCTGAGAGTCAGAGACATGGAGGAAGGTCAGGAGCATAACCAGCAACTGCAGTTTACCATACTGATCGGTGATTATATTTATGGCCGGGTCTTGAAACTTTTGCTGGAGACCGAGGCCGAAAAGCTTTTAGATCAGTTCGCGGCCATGATCGCCACCATAAATGAGGGATTGGTTATGGAACATAATTTGGATTCCAGCCTGGAGGAATATCTGAGCCGGAGCAGAGCCCCCTTCTATGCCAACGCATTCTCGAGTGCGGCCAGGATGCAGGGATGGAATCCAGCCCGTATAGATTTATATGAAGAATTAGGCAGAAATCTGGGTATGGCCCTGGAGATGATCTGCGTATATAAAAAGGCTGCGGAGGGCTACCGTTATCTGCGGCAAGCCGAATCAAAACACCGCCAGCTTACTCAGGATGGATTTTTCCTCAACAACGATCTGGATGATACTATCAGGGCAATATGGAATGAGAAGGAAGTGACTGCCAATGGCTTATAAGGACTTGCGTGAATTCATCGACTTTATAGAGAAACGCGGTCAGTTGAGGAGAATAAAGGCGCTGGTCGACCCGGAGCTGGAAATAACCGAGATCACGGATAGAATCAGTAAAACCGGGGGGCCGGCCTTGTTGTTTGAGAACGTTAAAGGCTCGGACATGCCGGTGTTGATAAATGCTTATGGGGGTTCGGAAAGAATGGCGTGGAGCCTGGGGGTCGAGGATCTGGAGGACATTGCCGCGGAGATCACTGGACTGCTGCAGTTGACCGATAATATACCCGATTCGTTGTTGGGCAAGGTCAAGATGCTGCCCCAGTTGGCCCAGCTATCCAATTTCTTCCCCAAATTGGTGAAGAGCGGTCCCTGCCAGGAAGTGGTATCGATGGATCCTGACCTGGATAAACTGCCGGTATTGAAGTGCTGGCCCGGTGATGCGGGCCGATTTATAACCCTGCCCCAGGTATATACCCGTGATCCCCGGAATGGAAAAAGGAATGTCGGCATGTATCGCCTGCAGGTTTATGATAAAAATACAACCGGGATGCACTGGCATATTCATCACGATGGTGCGGAGAACTATCGCATGAACCAGGCGACAGACAAGGACAGGATGGAGGTGGCGGTCGCCCTGGGGGGGGATCCGGCAATCACCTATTCAGCTACTGCACCTTTACCCAAGGGGATTGATGAATTATTATTCGCAGGTTTTTTAAGGAAAAAGCCGGTTGACCTGGCTAAGTGCAGGACTGTCGACTTGGAGGTGCCTGCCGATGCCGAAATCATTTTGGAAGGTTATGTAAATCCCTCGGAGAGCCGTTTGGAAGGCCCGTTCGGAGACCATACCGGCTATTACTCGCTGCCGGGCGACTACCCGGTATTCCATGTAACCTGTATGACTCATCGCCGGGATGCCATATATCCTTCTACCATCGTGGGTAAACCCCCCCAGGAAGATTGCAACCTGGCCCTGGCCAGCGAGAGGATATTTCTGCCCCTGTTGCGGATGCAAATGCCGGAGATTGTTGACCTGCATATGCCTATGGAAGGTGTCTTCCATAACTGTGTATTCGTTTCCATCCATAAATCTTATCCCGGCCAGGCCCGCAAGATAATGAACGCTTTGTGGGGAATGGGCCAGATGATGTTTGCCAAATTCATTGTGGTGGTAGACAGGGAAGTCAATGTGCAAAACCTATCCGAGGTGTTGTGGAAGGTATTTAATAACGTCGATCCCCGCCGGGATACTATGCTCGTAGAAGGTCCGCTGGATGTGCTCGACCACTCAGCTCCTTTACCCCTTTATGGCTCCAAACTGGGCATCGATGCCACCAAAAAGGGGCCGGCGGAAGGACACCAGCGCGAGTGGCCAGAGGATATCATTATGAGTAAAGATGTTGTCGAACTGGTTGCCGCCAGGTGGAGTGAATACGGTCTTGACTAAGCTGTCTAAATTTCTTTCAATGATTGATTTTGGTCATACTCTGTTCGGATTGCCGTTTGCCTATCTAGGTGCTTTCCTGGCGACGTCCGGCATGCCCACCTTCAGCCAGTTGCTGTGGATCACGCTGGCGATGTTGGGTGCCCGTTCCGCTGCCCTATGCCTGAACCGGTTGATCGATCGCGCCATTGACCGGGCCAACCCCCGCACCTCAGGTTGGATTCTCCCTGCCGGGGAGTTGCCGGTAGCCGGGGTATGGGTGCTGGTGGCGGTATTTTTTGTATTGCTTTTTGGGGCGGCAGCGCAGCTTAACCCCTTATGTGTAAAACTAGCGCCGTTGGCGGTGATTGTCTTATGGGTATATTCTTACACCAAAAGATTCACCTGGTGGTGCCACCTGCTATTGGGAATGGCAGTGGGGATAGGTCCGGTAGGCGGATGGATAGCGATAACCGGCCGGTTCGATTGGCAGCCCCTGGTCTTGTGGCTGGCGGTGGCCTGCTGGATCGCCGGTTTCGATACGATGTATGCTTGCCAGGATATTGATTTTGACCGGACCCATGGGCTTTACTCGATCCCAGCGCGATTCGGGGTCAGCGGGGCGCTTAAATTTTCGTCCGCGTTTCACCTGTGCACCGTATTATTCCTGGGGTTGAATGGTTTGATAATGCAACTGGGGAGCTGGTATTTTGCCGGAGTCTTATTTACCGCTCTTCTGCTGTTCTATGAACATGCTATCGTATCCCCCGACAACCTGGCCAGGGTTAATTTTGCATCGTTCCGGATCAATCACTATGTGGGATTGATCATATTCGCCACGACCCTTATAGATATACTATCATAACATCTGTTCCCTGCAATTGGGGGTCAAAATCCCTGCCCTCACTCACGGTAAACATATTCCAGGTCGCAGGTATCTGCTTGGATGGCGGGTTTGTTTTCGGTTATAATTTGCTATTAGGATGCGGAAATATATAATTAGATAGAAATTGTTGAAAAAGGGGTATCCGATGACCGGGTTGGATATATTTAATCCTATAAGCAGCGAATTGAGCCAGGTTGAGGCTGACTTGCTGGCCAGTATCGATACTGATTTACCTATTTTGGAAGAAGCCGCGACCCATTTGATAAAGGCGGGGGGCAAGCGCTTGAGACCGGCCTTTGTTTTGCTGTCCGCCAAGGTATTCGGGGATGATGTGGGCCACGCTGTTCCCCTGGCGGTCTCCCTGGAGCTAATCCATATGGCCAGCCTGGTTCATGACGACGTCATCGACAACTCAGAATTGCGAAGAGGCCAACCGACGGTAAAAAGCCGATGGGGGAACCGGTTATCCATTTATACCGGCAATTACGTCCTGGCCAAATCGCTCTCCCTGGTAGCCGATTACCAGCGCCGGGACGTTATCGAGGTGATGGCCGACACCAGTATGAGTATCTGTGAAGGTGAGATCAAGCAGATGCGCAGCTGTTATGATGTGGGCCAGGGCTTAAAGGAATACATGCGGAGGATCGAGAGGAAGACCGCATTGCTTATATCGGTAAGCTGTCAGCTGGGCGCCATGATCAGTGGGGCTTCATATGCGCATATCCAGGCGCTTAGGAAATACGGCTACTATCTGGGTATGGCGTTTCAAATAACCGATGATATCCTTGATTTCGTGGCTGACGAAGACATTTTAGGCAAACCGGTGGGCAGCGACATCAGGCAGGGTGTCATCACCCTCCCTGCTATCTATGCTCTCAAATGCAGTGACCACCGCCAGCGGCTGGCCGAATTGCTTTCTTCCCCGGAGTCATGTACATCCAGGGCGGGGGAGATAGTGGAATTGATAACCGACAGCGATGGTATCGATTACGCTTATTATGCCAGCAACCGCTTCGCCGAGCGAGCCCTGCGGCAGTTGGAATTTCTGCCTGATGTACCGGTTAAGGATTCCTTATACAGGATAGCGGACTTCATTTCCGGCCGGGAATATTGATCCGGGGGGATACGTCAATGGCCTTTAGCGATATGTCGCCTGAAGACAAACAGACAGTTTTAGAGCATTTGGGTGAATTGAGGAAGTCCATCCTGGTAAGTGTGGCGGCCATATTCATTGCGGCGATGGGCTGTTTTTATTTCAATGAGTTTCTGTTGCAGGTGGTAACCTACCCAGTCCGGTCAATCGGTCAAAACCTTATCGTAACCGGAGTAACCGAGGCTTTTTTTGTCAAACTGCAGTTATCTTTTCTGGCCGGATTCATTATCGCTTTTCCGGTAGTTTCCTGGTCGGTGTGGCGGTTCGTAAAACCGGCCCTGTACAAGCATGAGAAGCGGTATATATATGTTCTGTTTCCCGCTACGATCATCTTGTTCGCGGGAGGAGTGGTCTTTGCGTATTTTGTGGTTCTACCTATCGTGCTCAAGTTCTTCGTCTATATAGCCGGGGAAAACCTGGAGACCATGTTCAAAGTAGACCAATACGTGTCATTTGTCATGTCCTTCGTGATCCCTTTTGGTATTACCTTCGAACTGCCGGTAATCACATATTTTCTTACCAAGTTAGGGGTGATCAAATCCCAACAGCTGTCCCGCAACCGTAAATATGCGCTCCTCATAATTGTTATTTTAGGCGGGGTTTTGAGCCCGGGTCCCGATCCGATAAGCCAGGTGCTTATGGCCGGACCGGTATACTTGTTATATGAGGTTAGCATTGTGGTGGCCAAATATACCAAACCGCGCGGTCGGGATGAAGAAGAACCGGAAGATAATAGCGGGGACACCAGCAAATCATAAAGTTGCCGTAAAATACAGCCTTTGCGGCAGGGTGTAAACCGTAACCATTCTTTACAAAGCGTTAACTTTTTGTCATAATATCTTGTGGAGCAAGAGTCCTGAATGGAAGACAATATACCGAAGTTAACTACCTTGGTGGGTATCGTAAGGAGGAAATATTTTGTTCGGATTTTTAGGCAATATCGGGCCATGGGAACTGATTCTGATATTGGTAATAGTACTGGTCATTTTTGGCCCGGGAAAACTGCCCAAGGTAGGGGAGTCACTCGGGAAGGCTCTCAATAGTTTCAAGAAAGCCAAGGAAGAAGATGAGGAAGGACCGGATTCCCCAAAAGATAAATGAGACGGGCCTGAGCAACAGGCCCCTTTTTTCCGTTTAGATACCGAGGAGCGATGATGGAACACCTGTATCCGATTTTTATCGATCTAGCTGACAAATTGTGTCTGGTCGTAGGCGGAGGCAAAGTAGCCCAACGCAAGATCGGGACCCTTTTGGAGTATAAGGCCCAGGTACTGGCAGTTAGTCCGGATGCTACTGACAGGATCAAGTATTGGGCGCAGCGGGAGCTTATTACCTGGAAATCGAGACTTTTTGAGCCATCAGACCTGGAAGATGTTTTCCTGGTCTTTATTGCGACCGGGGATAGCCGGACCAATATAGAGATAGCTGCTCTTTGCCGGAAGATAGGCATTATGGTGAATGCCGTCGACGACCCGGATAACTGTGATTTTTACGTACCGGCTATCCTGAGGCGGGATTCATTATGTGTAGCTGTCTCTACTGAAGGCAAGAGCCCGCTGCTGGCCGCCAAACTGCGCAATGAACTGGAGAACATGATCCCGGCCGAGTACGGAGATTGGGTCGAGATTTTGGGGCGGTTAAGGGACGAGATCAAACGTTCAGATCTTGACATCGACCGGCGCCAGCAACTTTTTACCGATTTGGTCTATTCGGACATTTTGGATTTATTGATCCAAGGACGAAAACAGGAAGCAGAGGAGCGGATTACTGCATGTATGTCCTGCTTACGGGGATAAATCACCAGACTGCGCCGGTGGAGATTCGAGAGCGTTTTACTTTTGCGCCTTCTCAGTTGGAGCAAGCTTACCGGCAATTGAAAGACGACCCGGCATTAGAGGGTTTGGTAATATTGAATACCTGCAACCGCACGGAATTGTATGCTACTGCCAGGGATATCGAAAAAGGTCAGGAGCAGCTAAGGTCATTTCTGGCGACGATTTCAAATCTGCCTACGGAGCAACTGGAAGGATACGTCTACCAGCCCAACTGTTATAGCGCTATCGAGCACCTCTTCCGGGTCTCATCAGGGCTGGATTCGATGATAGTCGGCGAAACCCAGGTTTTGGGGCAGGTCAAGGAAGCTTATTTGAAAGCACAGGAATACAAGGCGTCTGATGGGGTACTGAACAGCCTGTTCCAGAAGGCTATCTATGTTGGTAAAAAAGTCCGCACCGCCACCGCCATCGACCAGCACCCGGTATCAGTCAGCTACGCCGCTGTCGAACTGGCCAAAAAAACCCTTGGGTCACTGCAGGATAAGACTGTGTTGGTGGTCGGGGCGGGGGAGATGGCGGATTTGGCCACCCAATACCTGATGGTGAACGGGGTCAATTCGGTTATCATCTCCAATCGTTCTTACGAGAAGGCGGTCGAGATGGCAGCCGTATTCGATGGCCGGGCAGCGCGTTTGGACCGGTTGCCCTCCGAGTTGGTGAATGCGGATATTGTAATAAGCTGTACGGCCGCCCGGCATTATGTTCTAAGAGAGGACAACTGCCGCGAAGCCCTATTGGCTCGTAAGGGTCGCAAGATCATAATGATAGATGTGGCCGTCCCCAGGGATATAGATCCGGCTCTTAACAGCATCGAAGGGGTTTTCCTTTATGATATTGACGATCTGCAGGGAGTCATCGATTTGAATATGACGGCCCGGCGCAAGGCAGCCTTTAAGGCCAACTCGATAATAGCCGATGAATTGGATGATTTCAATGAATGGATGGCCAGCCTGTCTGTTGTCCCGGTCATCAGCGCACTGAAAAAACATGGTGAGGTCATCAAGCAAAATGAATTGAAAAAAGCATTCAACCGTTTGGGGAAAGTCACCGACCGCGAAAAAGAAATCATGACGGCCATGGCCCATTCCATAGTAAATCAGCTCCTGCATTATCCGGTGGTGAATTTAAAGGAGATGGCCGTTAGCAACCAGGGGCATCTCTACGCTGAAATTGTGAAAAAACTGTTCAGCCTCGATTTACCGGATGAGGAGCAGGGCGGATATGAACAAATTAAGACTGGGAACCAGAGGTAGCCAACTGGCCTTGTGGCAGGCCGATAAGGTGGCTGCGGAGCTGCGCGGCCGTATGCCCGGACTCGAAATAGAGACGGTGGTCATCAAAACCAAGGGCGATAAAATTTTGGACGTCGCTCTGTCCAAGATCGGTGATAAAGGACTTTTTACCCGAGAAATCGAGAACGCTCTTCTGGCCGGTGAAGTGGATCTGGCCGTGCACAGCATGAAAGACTTACCCTCATTTCTTGCCCCGGGGCTGGCATTGGGCGCGGTGCTGCAACGCGAAGATCCCCGGGACGTCCTTATTTCCCACCGTGATTGTACATTGGAAACGTTGCCCCGCAACGGCATAGTAGGCACCTCCAGCTTACGTCGGATTGCCCAGCTCAAGAACCTGCGGCCCGACCTACGCGTTACCGATCTGCGGGGCAATGTCGAGACTCGTATCCGCAAGATGGCCGAGCAGGGGCTGGACGCGATAATTCTAGCCTATGCCGGGGTGGTGCGCCTGGGCCTTACCGTCAATATAACCCAGATAATCTCAGTAGATCAGGTACTGCCGGCAGTAGGGCAGGGGGCCATTGCCGTCGAGATCAGAGCAGATGATGAAGAAACTGCCGCTGTCATCGGCAATATCAACCACAACCCCACCTATTTTACCACCCTGGCGGAGAGGGCCTTTTTGCGGGAGCTGGAGGGAGGATGCCAGGTACCGATCGGCTGTTTGGGCCGTATCGACGACGAAGGCCTGCTCCTGGAAGGACTTATCGCTTCCCTGGATGGTGGCGTTATGCTGAAAGACAAGGTGTCGGGGCCAATTGTCCAGGCGGAAGAAATGGGCCGCAACCTGGCTCGAAGACTGCTTGACCAGGGTGGGCGGGAAGTATTGCAGGGAATAGGCGATTAGGAGAATAAATGATGGCTGAACAAGGATTCGTGTACTTAATCGGGGCTGGGCCAGGTGATCCCGGCTTATTTACCATAAAGGGCCAACAGATACTCGAAAAAGCCGATGTAGTCGTCTACGATCGGCTGATCGGGCGGGAGATACTTGACCGTGCCCGACTGGATGCGGAGATGATATATGTGGGCAAGGCATCCAGCCGCCACGCCCTCCCCCAGGAAGATATAAACCGGATATTGGTGGAGAAGGCCCGGCAAGGCAAGATTGTGGCCCGCCTTAAAGGCGGAGACCCTTTCGTGTTTGGCCGGGGCGGGGAGGAAGCCCAATACGTGCGGCAGCATGGCATCGGTTTCGAGGTTGTACCGGGGATAACCTCAGCCGTGGCAGTTCCTGCCTATGCTGGCATACCAGTTACCCATCGGGATGCAACTTCCAGTTTTGCGGTTATCACCGGGCATGAGAAACCCGGGAAACAAGTCAGTTCCATCCAGTGGGATAAGATTGCCACCGGGATCGGGACCCTTGTATTTCTGATGGGGGTCGAGAACCTGGAATCCATCGTAAGCAATCTTTTACAGGCGGGGCGCGATGCAGATACCCCGGTAGCTTTGATCCGCCGCGGGACCTTCCCGGATCAGGAGGTAGTGAGCGGTAGCTTGGGCGACATCGTGGCCAGGGTTCAGCAAGCCGGATTGCAGCCCCCCGCTATTATCGTAGTCGGTGAAACGGTCAAACTGCGCGATGAGCTGAAATGGCGTGAAAATGGTCGGCTGTGGGGTACCAGAGTGGTCGTCACCCGAGCTCGGGCCCAGGCCAGTGGCTTGTTGCAGCGTATCCGCGACGAGGGAGGGGAAGCCATCGAGTTTCCCGCGATCGAAATAGTCAGGCAGGAAGACCTCTCCGCTCTGCATGAAGCATTTGCCCGGCTGGAGGAATACACCTGGATTGTTTTTACCAGTGTTAATGCCGTCGATATCTTTTTCAGTGAATTACAGACCAGGGAGATCGATATCAGGGATTTAAAGGGCATCAAAATTTGTGCTATCGGGCCTGCCACAGCAGTCAAACTCGCAGACAGGGGTCTGAAGGTTGATTTAATTCCTGAGGAATATAGGGCTGAAGGGATAGTCGCCGGGCTCAGGCAAAACATTAAACCGGCGGAACGCATACTCCTGCCCCGGGCCCAGGGAGCGCGACAGATTCTGCCGGAAAGCCTGCGGGAAATGGGTGCTGTGGTCGATGAGGTGATCATATACCGCTCCCAAACTGCTTCGCGGGTAGACGAAGCCATGCTGCAGGATTTAAGAGAAGGTAACTTCGATTATATAACATTTACCAGTTCATCTACTGTAACCAATTTTGTTAATATAATAGGGCAGGAAAACGTCATCCATATCGACGCCGGGGTGAAAGTAGCCTGCATCGGTCCAATAACCGCCCGCACCGCTCGGGAAAATGGATTCACGGTTGATTTAATGCCGGACCGATATATCATCGGTGCTCTCCTGGATGCTATTATCGCCGACCGCGACACGCGGATCCAATGATCGTAACCTGGGATAGCAGAGAAAAAGACAATAGCTGGTTGTCTTACTGCAAAAATTATGTCGATGTAGATGCAAACATTAAGGAGGGGACGATATGAGTTTTCCCACTAAACGGATGAGAAGACTGCGTGCCAACGATACCATCCGCAGTATGGTTCGGGAAACCCATGTGAATGTGGCGGATTTCATCTACCCCCTGTTTGTGACTTTTGGAGAAAATAAGCGCACCCCCGTCAATTCTATGCCCGGGGTATATCAATTATCGGTGGACAACCTGCGTCCCGAGGTCGATGAAATCCATTCGCTGGGTATTCCCGCGGTCCTGTTGTTTGGAATACCTGAGCATAAAGACAGCCTGGCCAGTTCCGGTTACGATGAACATGGGGTGGTACAGGAAGCCACCCGGGCGATAAAGAGTGCTTACCCAGATCTGCTGGTGGTTACTGATGTTTGCCTGTGCGAATACATGGACCACGGCCATTGTGGCATCGTTGAACCGGACGGGACGGTGAACAACGACGCCAGCTTGGAACTTCTGGCCCGGGAAGCCTTATCCCATGTAGAGGCGGGCGCCGATATAGTAGCGCCTTCCGATATGATGGATGGACGGGTGGGCCATATCAGAAAGGTGTTGGATGCCCAGGGTTATGCTCATATCCCCATAATGTCTTACGCCGCCAAGTATGCCTCGGCTTTCTATGGGCCATTCCGGGAAGCGGCGGAATCAGCCCCCAAGTTTGGCAATCGCAAAACTTATCAGATGGATCCGGCCAACATTTTGGAGGCACTCCGTGAAGTGGAATCGGATATTGAAGAAGGAGCAGATATCGTGATGGTCAAGCCAGCCCTGGCCTACCTCGATGTACTGAAGGCGGTAAAAGACAAGTTTGCCTATCCGACGGCGGCCTATAACGTGAGCGGTGAATACGCCATGGTGAAGGCAGCAGCCGCCCAAGGGTGGATTGATGAGGGAACGGTTATGCTGGAGATCCTGACTGCGATTAAAAGGGCCGGGGCTGATATCATCATTACCTACGCCGCCAAAGATATGGCGCGGATTATCGGACGCTGATCGGACGAGCCGGTGGTAGATCGTGACTAGTGTGCGGATTCTTGCCGGTCGGCTATTTCATAATATTTCTCAGGATGAGCCGACCCCATCGTGGGATCGGATGTTGGGGGGATTGACGATGCTGGTTTCTTGGAACACTACCAATCAGTGCAACATGCTTTGCGATCACTGCTATCGAGATGCCGGAGTCAGAAGCGAGGACGAGCTTTCCACCGCCCAGGCCCGGAAATTGATCGAAGAGATAAAAAAGGCAGGTTTCCAGATCATGATCTTCAGCGGTGGTGAACCACTGATGCGTCCCGATATATATGAACTGGCTTCTTTTGCCACCGGGTTGGGATTACGCGCCGTCATGGGCACCAATGGCAGTCTCATCGCTGCCGGGGTTGCCCGCAAAATAAAGGAAGCGGGATTTATGGCAGCCGGGGTCAGCCTGGACAGCCTGGACCCGGGCAAGAACAATAATTTCCGCAAGTTGGATAATGCCTACCAGCTGACCGTTGAAGGTATGCGCAATCTGAAGGAGGCTGGAGTACCCTTTCAGATTCACACCACCGTGATGGATTGGAATGTCGGTGAACTGGAGGCAATAACCGATTTTGCCATCGAGATAGGGGCCATGGCCCACCATGTATTCTTCCTGGTACCGACCGGCCGGGCCGTGAATATCGAGGATGAGGCGTTGAGGGTGGTTGAATACGAGAAGACCCTGGCGCGGCTGATGGAGAAACAGAGAACGGTCCCTATCGAGATAAAACCGACCTGCGCCCCTCAATTTATCAGGGTGGCAGACAAGAAAGGCATACCTCTGCGGTTTTCCAAAGGATGCCTGGCGGGCATAAGTTATTGCATCATAAGTCCGACCGGGGACGTCCAACCCTGCGCATACCTGGACATGCGCCTGGGTAACGTCAAAGACCAGCCTTTCGATGTTATCTGGCGGGAGAATGAGACTCTGCAAAGGTTGCGCACCATGGATTACCAAGGCAAGTGCGGCATCTGCGATTTTAAAGAACGATGTGGTGGATGCCGGGCCCGGGCCAATTATTATAATGGTGATTTTATGGCTGAAGATACATGGTGTCTCTATCACCCCAGGGGGGGAGAATAGGTGCCGGTACTTGATAAAATTGACCGCCAGATATTGAACCTGCTGCAGAACGATTTCCCTTTGGCCGCCCAGCCTTTTAAGGCAATAGCTGAGCGGATGGGGATAAGCGAAGAAGAGGTATTAACCCGCGTCGGGATTATGAAGTCGACCGGACTCATCCGGAGGATCGGGGGCGTAATGGATACGCGCTCACTGGGTTGTTACTCGACCTTGTGCGCAGCGATGGTGCCCGCCTCCAGGATCGAAGAAGCGGTGGAGGTAATCAATCGTCTTCCCGGGGTAACCCACAATTATCTGCGTGACCATGATTATAATCTATGGTTTACATTGACAGTTCCATCGCGGGCAGAAGCGGATGAAACATTAAGTGATTTGGAATCGGCCCTGGAGGTTGAGATCGTCAGCATGCCGGCCGAAAAAGTATT
This sequence comes from Syntrophomonadaceae bacterium, assembly GCA_040217755.1. Lineage (GTDB taxonomy): Bacteria > Bacillota > Syntrophomonadia > Syntrophomonadales > Syntrophomonadaceae > PHAA01. The sequence goes on from JBEHWJ010000025.1 coordinate 23,496, forward strand.
CAAGATCAGAGTAAATTTCGATATGGAGATACCCGATGAGGATTGACCCTATAGATTTGAGCATACTGGAATTGATTCAAGGCGATTTACCCCTCGAGTCGCAACCCTTCGCGGGATTGTCACAGCA
>JBEHWJ010000026.1:0-22810 GCA_040217755.1 Syntrophomonadaceae bacterium
GTGGTCCGCCCATCCCCGGGGAGGCGGTCGATAAAATTTTTACCAGTTTTTATAAGCTCGATGAAGCGCGGACCCGGGCCTTGGGAGGCACCGGGCTGGGGTTGTCCATCGTGCGGGCCATCATGGACCAGCACCGGCAGCCATATGGGGTCTCGAACCAACCTGACGGGGTGTCGTTCTGGTTTGAACTGGAAGAAGCAGCTGAACCTTAAATTGGTATCAGCAACATCAAATTTCATTTTATCATCATGGGTTCTTCACATTCGCGCAACATAATAAAGGTGTCCCCTATAATCAAAATACCGATGACTAGGAAAGGAAGGTGAATAATGGGTAAGAAATCAAAAATGGGCAGGGTTATCGGCGGACTTCTTATAGGAGGTCTGCTGCTGGGCGGAACCAGTCTCGCTTTGGCTGACAGTAACGCAACCGGTTCAGGCATTGCCAGTACGATCAAGGCCGGCTGGTGCGGGAAGATGGCGCCGGGGCCGAGGGATTTTGACGGCCAGACCATGCAGCCGGTTCTCAATTCATTGGTTGCATCCAATCAGATCACCCAGGCGCAAGCCGACCAGATTCTTGCTCGTCAGCAACAGTTGCAGACGGAACGCCAGCAGCAGAGAGACCAGAGAAAGGATATGACCCAGGCAGAGCGAGAGGCTTTGCGGGAGCAAAACCAAGCCAGTCGCATCGATCTGCTGACCCAACTGGTGAACGAGGGAGTCATTACCCAGGAACAGGCTGATGTCATCCGGGATAGCATGCAGCAACAAAGAAAAGCCGTGCGGCAGGGGAGCATCAGCACCGCTCTAAGTGGCTTGGTGGACAAACAAATTATCACCACCGAACAGGCCAATGCAATCCAGGATAAAATGGGTGAGATGCAGAACGCCCGCCAGGCCGAGATGGAAAAGCTGCGGGGCATGACCCCGGAGCAACGCCAGGCGTATATGGAAGAGAACCGGCCCGCCAACCCGCTGGCCGAGCTGGTCGCCTCCGGAGTGCTGACCCAGGAGCAGGTGAACCAGATTCATCAGGCAATTGGTCCTAACGCCCAAGGTCAAGGCATGCATAAAGGTCAAGGCATGCGTGCAGGTCAAGGCATGCTCAGGGGCCAAGGTAACACCTGTATTCCCCGGGTACAAGGTCAATCTTAATCAGGTAAACCAGAATCCAGTCCTGAAATTCCACACCGAGGCCGGGAGCTTATGCCCCCGGCCTTTGTATATCTCAGTTTAGTTACTATAGCATGATTGACAAAGATGTCCTTGCCTTTCCCTGACGCTATGGCGATTATTTCCGGTAATTCCCGATTTTTATGTCCATTGTAGTTAATACCTTATTCCGGTATGTTTTTCAAGATAGTCTTTAAGAGCGTATAATGTCTGTATGTCGTTTTTGAATACAGCTATATTAGGATTCCACCGACCATGTATATTGCCAACGGTAATTGAACGCGAGACGTTGGCAGCATCTATCCCAAGTTCATTACGGAAAAATTCAATCTTCTTTTCTATTTGATTGATTATGCCGATCATGGAATTAGACCGAAATGTTAATCCTCTAATTATTACGACAATTTCTTCATTCTTCCTAATCTTAACAGGTACAAAATAGGATATTATAGATTTTATCATTATCATTCCTCCTTGAGGATGGTTAGTACATCTTCTGCAGTATCGACAGCACTCTTATCAATCACCACATTATAAAAATACAGGGCCCCCAAGCCCTGTATTACTAATTTCTGAATGGCAGGGGAGAGAGGTCTCGAACCCCCAGCCCTCGGTTTTGGAGACCGATGCTCTGCCAATTGAGCTACTCCCCTGTGCTGTATTTACCCAGCGAAATTCATTTTATCATATATATTTGTGTCGTTCAATATATTATCCCGGTTGTATCGGCATATATATATGATAGTATATTTGACAGAGCATAAAATGAGGACTTTTGGTCCGCAATCATAATATAAAGATTGGGAAGTGAGTGAGATGTCAAAAGAGAGGGTTCTGGTATTGATGGGCGGCTACTCGGAGGAGAGGGACGTTTCCATAAGGAGCGGTACTGCGATCCTGAAGGCCGTGCAGAGCCTGGGATACGAGGCGGAAGGGATGGACCTCAAGGATCTGCCCATTCAGAACATCGTCGACTTCAATCCCGACCTGGTTTTTATCGCCCTGCATGGCAAAGACGGAGAAGATGGCACCGTCCAGGGTCTGCTGGAGATTCTCAACATCCGCTACACTGGTTCCGGAGTGGCGGCCAGCGCTATCGGCATCAACAAGATACTGACCAAGAAGATGTTGAGTTATGAAGGTATACCTACCTCGCCTTTTACTATCCTTAACCGCAATACGTTTACCTCTTCGCCCCAGGAATTAGCCAATTTGATCAGGAAAATCGGGATGCCGATGGTTATCAAAGCGGCTACCCAGGGTTCCAGCATCGGGGTCTACATCGTGAACAAGGAGGAAGAAGTCGCCTCTGCTTTGGAAGCTGCTTTCGCTTATGATCCCAATGTGCTGGTGGAGAAATTTATCGACGGAACCGAAGTCACTTCGACCGTCATGGGAAATGAGTATGTCACCGAAGCGCTGCCGCTCATCGAAATCACCTCGGCAAACGAATTCTATGATTTTGAATCCAAATACACCCCGGGGATGTGCAGCCACATCATCCCCGCCCGGGTAGCTGACGAAGTGCAGGCGAAGGTGGCGGTCCTGAGCCAGCAGGTGTTCAAATCCCTTGGCTGCCGGGGAGTGGCCCGGGTGGATTTCATCATCGACAAGAATAACGATCCGTTTGTATTGGAGATAAACACCATACCGGGCATGACCGAGATGAGCCTGGTCCCGGACGCCGCCCGGGCACAAGGGATAAGCTTCGAACAACTGGTCGACCGGATAGTACGCCTGGGCCTGGAAACTCCGGCGCATCGGTAATTTAATTACTCGGCTGATAATGTCAATATCGTATATATTTATACATGTTTAGCGATTAAGCATTAATTAATCACGGATGATTAATAGGTGTCCCGAACGGAATTTATTGATTAAAAGCCTTTTAACACTAGTTTAGGGAAATCTGGGACAAGCTTAACCAACCGTGGGGACATAGGAAATTTGCTGGGATGTCGCGTATTCGTATTAAACCAACAGGAGGATCGACATGGATAACTCAAACCGGTCGCTGATAAAGATAATTGGTGTGGTGGCTTTGCTGTGGGCGGTATCGGCTTTGTCCAATTACTATGTAGATTGGCTGTGGTTCAAGTCGATAGATTTTACCCAGGTTTTCACCATAACCCTGGTCAATCGATTGTTGTTGCTGATCGGGGTATTCTTGCTGACTTTCCTATTCATATGGGGTAATCTGTGGCTGACCAAGAACAACGATCATCCCGAACACGAAAGACCGCTAAGTGAAGAGCAGGAACAGGACGTCATCTTCCTGAATCCGCGTCTGACTGGCTGGGGAAAGCTCCTCCAGGGCGAAAACCGCAAATGGATATTCCTGGCGGCCGCCCTTTTCGGGGCTTATCTGGTCAGCAGCACCCTGGGCGAGCATTGGATCATCGTGCAACAATTCTTTAATAAAACCGCCTTCGGTTTACCCGACCCGGTCTTTGGCCGGGACCTCGGATTTTATTTTTTCAACCTGACCTTCTATCACTTCATCTATAGCCTGGTCATGACCCTGCTGGTACTTACCACCATCATGGCAGCGATGGTCTACCTGCTCAACGCATCCGCTGAGCTTTTCATGATCGATTGGGAGGATTTCTCCTTTGCCAAGAAGCATTTATCCATCCTGGCGGTGGCCATCTTTGCTTTGAAAGCCTGGGGATATAAACTGGGCACCTTTGATATTCTCTATTCCAGCCATGGGGCGGTTTTCGGAGCCGCCTATGCCGACATCCACGCCCGCCTGGTCGCCAATCAGGTACTGATGGTAGTGGCCCTGGCGGTGGCGGCCATATTGCTGATAAACTTATATGTTCGGAAATTTCGGTGGATATTGTACAGTATCGGCGCCTGGGTGGTCTTGGCCATATTGATGGGCGGTATTTACCCGACCTTTATGCAAAAATTCGTGGTGCAACCGAATGAATTTAACCTGGAAAAACCATATATAGAGACCGGCATCCAGTTTACCCGCCAGGCTTATGGTCTGAACGAAGTAGAGAACAAGCAGTTTGCCATCAATTATAACCTGACCCCGGCCGATATCCAGGCCAACGAGGCTACCATCAGCAATATCCGCTTGTGGGATTGGCAGCCATTAGGGAAAACCTATAGCAGCCTTCAGGAATTGCGCCCCTACTACGTTTTCAATGACGTCGATATCGACCGCTACATCATCAATGGCCGTTATCGCCAGGTCATGCTGGCGGCCCGGGAGATAGAACAAACCCCCGAACAGGCCAAGACCTGGGTCAACCAGCGCCTCATGTTCACCCATGGTTATGGGCTGGTGATGAGCCCGGTTACGGAGATAGCCCAGGAAGGTTTCCCGGAATTCTTCATCAAGGACATCCCGCCCCAGTTTGCCACCGACTTAAAGGTTTCCCGCCCCGAGATATATTTCGGCGAGAAGACCGACAACTATGTCATCGTCAACACCAAACAGGATGAGTTCGATTATCCCATGGGCGACCAGAACGTCTTCACCCAGTACCAAGGAGAAAGTGGTATTCAGGTGGGTTCGTGGCCCCGACGACTCGTCTTGAGCTGGGTTCTGCGGGATTATAAAATGATCCTCTCCTCGGATGTCAACGCCCAGAGCCAGGTGCTCATGAACCGCAACATAGTCTCCCGGACCCAGAAGGTGGCGCCCTATCTGCGCTATGATGGGGACCCCTACCTGGTGGTCGATCCGGAGGGCAGATTCTTCTGGGTTATAGATGCCTACACTTATTCCAATATGTACCCCTATTCCCAGCCCTACGATCAGGCCGGCAACAACTACATCCGCAACGCGGTCAAGGTGGTCTGCGACGCCTATACCGGGGAGATGAATTTCTATGTTGCCGATGAGCATGACCCGCTGATTCAGACTTATCAGAAGATATTCCCCGGTCTGTATAAACCGCTCGAGGAGATGCCGGCAGGACTCAAACCCCACGTCCGTTACCCGGTCGATATGTTCACCATCCAGGCCGGTATATACCGCACCTATCATATCAGTGATCCGGGTGTCTTTTATAATAAGGAAGACATCTGGGTAATCCCCACCGAACTTACCGGGGGCGCCGAAACCCCGATCGAACCTTACTATATAATTATGCATCTGCCCGGGGAGAGCGCGGCCGAGTACATCCTCATGCTGCCTTACACTCCCAATGGCCGGCCCAATATGATCGCCTGGATGTGTGCCCGGATGGACGGCGAAAATTATGGTAAGAAACTGGTCTACCAATTCCCCAAACAGGAGACCGTATATGGACCGATGCAGATTGAATCGCGTATAAACCAGGATACTGAGATCTCCCGCCAGCTCACCCTGTGGGACCAGAAAGGCTCCAGCGCGGTAAGAGGTAACCTGTTGGTCATACCTATCAACAACTCGATATTGTACATCGAGCCCCTCTACCTGCAGGCCCAAACCAGTGTAATGCCGGAATTGAAGAGGATTATCGCTGCATACGGCAACAAGGTAGTCATGGAAGAATCGCTTGATAAGGCCTTGATAGCCTTGTTCGGAGAGGGACAGACTCCGGCTCCGGGTCCGGTCACCCCATCGCCTGGTACCGGCGGCGAGGGGGTTACGATAGCTGAACTGGCCCAGACAGCCAGGCAGTATTACGACCAGGCCAATACTAGTTTGAGAGCGGGCGATTGGGCTGGTTATGGAAGAAACATCGACAAACTAAATGAGGTAATAACCAGACTGGAACAGATGACACAATAGGCGGGGAGGATTTATGGCACAGCCAGAGGGATTCAAGGTGGTCTGCCTGGGTGACAGCATTACCTGGGGTTTTCCTTACGGACCGGAATACTCATGGGTGACCATGCTGGATGAAATCCTGGAGGCAGAGTTCATCAATGAGGGTATCAACGGCAATACCACCGATGATATGCTGCGCCGTTTTTACCGCTGCGTCATCAAGCATGAGCCAACCCACCTGGTAATCTTGGGTGGGGCCAACGATGTGCTATGGCAGGAAAGCATCGATCGCATTGTGTACAACCTGCAGGCTATAGCTCAGAAAGCCGGGGAAGCGGGGATCAAGGTGATAATGGCCACCCCTACCGCCATCAACCACCGGGAGGTGGAACGCAGATTGGACCGTATCCGCGACTGGATCAAAGGTTATGCCCGGGAAAATAACCTCCCGGTGATAGATTTTGCCGCCGCCTATTTCGCCCCCGATGGCTCTATCCGGTCTGATTTGCTCCTGCTGGATGGGGCCCATCCTAACAAAAACGGCTATCGGGCCATGTTTGAACAGATAGATCTGAATATTTTCAGGGACATGAAGATCTAAACGGAGGGTGGGACTTCTTCCGGACGCAGAGGCCGTATCATTAGCATATCGGGCTCCGGGTGGCCGGGCCGGATCACCGACACCCGGGCGCTGTCCAGGTCGCGGGCGTCACTGTAGCGGGCTACGATAGCTGCCGCCAAGGCCAGTTCGGGAGGCCCATCCTGGTCGAACCGCCGCAGCAGACCCAATGGTCCAGGCCGGTCGTTCACCTTGATAAGATAATCCTGGGTGCGGGCCGCCTTTTGCAGCCGTTCATTCTCGCTATGATTACGGCCCACCATCAGCAATTCGCCGTCACTTAGGTAGAAATGACGACCTACCTTCAAAATCTCCAGTTCCCCGGCCTCGATATCCGGTTTTATGGTCAGAACCCGGCGCAGCCGCCGGGAAAAGTTCTCCTGGGTAAGCAGGCAGCCCCCGGCGGGGGTAGGGTATTCTTTGATGCTGTAATGTTCAGCCAGCTGCATCTGGCGGGTGCGGCTGCGGCCGCTTATATCCAACAGGCGGCTGCGGTCGACCCAGCCTTCCTTTTCGGGAATGGTGGGTTCCAACAACCGGGCGGATAGGGGCCGCAGCACCAGGCCGGGGTAACCGGACAGCTTCTCCACCTGCCGCAGCGCTGATTTATTTTGGCTCATGGGCCGTTCGCCTACCACCTCGCCGGTGATCAGGAATGATGCTCCTATCTCCTCCATAAATCGTCCCGCCCGGTTGAGCATAAAGCCGTGGCAGTCGATACAGGGATTGAAGTTCTTACCGTAGCCGTATACCGGTTTCTTCAACACATCCATGTATTCAGGACCGATGTCGAGCTCGTGGTATTCGATGCCCAATTGGGCGGCGGCCTTGCGATTGCCCGGTTCGGCTCCGAAAAAAGGTGACACGAAGTTGACCCCGACCACCTCGATGCCCTGATCCTTGATAAGACATACCGCTAGTAACGAATCCAGCCCCCCGGAAAAAAGACTAACTGCTTTCAATGCTGGTACACACCCCTTTTCCGCGCAGGTACTCCTCTTCATCCCAAACCCGGAATCCATGCTGTTTGAGCATAGCGGTGGTCACCCCGTCGCCGGCGATCAGCTGATGAGTGAAGGTACCATCATAGATACTGCCGCTGCCACAGGAAGGACTCCCTCTTTTCAAAACAGCGCCTTGGACATCGGCCCGGATAGCGATGCTCAATGTCTCCTCCGCACCCCGGATGAAGTTCGGGGTGACATTCATCCCGTCGCGGTTGACGACCAGAGCGTTACCATCCACGACGTCCAGACCGGTTCCGCCGCTTATTTCGCAGGCGCTGCGGGGCGTAGTCAGGCCACCCAGTTGCTCCGGGCAGACCGGGATCACTCCGCCCATGGCCAACAATTCCACAAAATAGGGATGCAAATTGTTGCCCCCGTCGTATTTACAGTTAATCCCGCATAAGCAGGCACTGACAAGCTTCATGACCAACCTCCAATTACTACATTCTAAAGATAATTCACCCTTATTTCAACTGCTGCCGATTTTTATCCGGATATGGTCTTATGGGTCAACATTACGCGAATCAGGCTGTTCTCTGCCGGACGCACGATGATAGTACAGATTATCCAGCTATTTTGACAAACCCGACCGCATATCTATTAGTGATTGGAGGGGCGCTCGTGTTGGAGTTCGCTTATGATACGGAAAAAATACCGCAACGGGTTGTTTAGGCCCCGCCGCCGGGTCTTCCGGGGCATGGCCGGGGTAGCGGCAGGGGCCCGGGTGCTGCTGGTAATAACCGTAATCATGCTGTTAACCTTGGTATCGTGGTCGTATTATCGGCACCACCACCCTGTCATCGGCCAGGAGATAGACGAATATCGCGGGGTGGCTGTTTATTTTAATGGTGAGCAGATAGACCGCAGCCATGGACAACATTATAGCCCCGATGGATATTATTATGGTCAGAAATGGCAGTGCGTGGAATTTGCCAAGCGTTATTACTTCGAGTCTCTCCATCACCGCATGCCGGACGCTTTCGGCGATGCCCGGGATTTCTGGGATGAAGGCGTGGCATCAGGCAAGCTGAATCATCGCCGGGGTCTGCTCCAGTACCGTAATGGAGGGGAAGTCCCACCCCGGGTCGACGATCTGCTGGTCTACACCGATGGGAATTATGGCCATTTGGCGGTTATCAGTAAAGTAGGGGAGGATGAGATCGAGGTAGTCCAGCAAAATGTAGCCGGGCGTTCCCGCCAGCGGCTGACTTATATGCAAAGTGCAGGCCGTCACTATGTCGGCAGCGGCCAACAGCCGGTTGGCTGGCTCCGCTTGGAAGATTAAGGGAGAAGAAAAGGGGAGCCGGAAGGGATATCCCCACCGGCTCCGCATTTTTCGCTTTTGGTATATTCGATTAGGATATAGCAGCAGGTTCAGCTCAATGTTTTGATTTTATTGAGGGAGAACTCTATTTCCGTTTGGATGTATTCTGGGGATGAACCCCGCCGGGCCTGCTGCAGTACATCCCCGGCCCACGGCTCCGCAATCGTTCCCAGGCTGCGGATAGCGTAAATCCGCTTATTGATTGAAGGCGGATACATACGTTGAACGGTATTGTTGTGCCGGTTGAAATAATTGATATAACCCTTGCGCACTGGCCTTCCATATACATGGACGGTGACCGCGGTACGGTCGTCCAAGGCTGCCATCTGGTGGATACCGTCATTGACCGGGAGCACAAAGGTCGTTTGTCCCGGGGCCAGCTGTGCTTCGGAAACCTGTTTCACCTCCGCGCGGTTGACATCGCTGCCATCGTCGACGCGGGCAAATTTCCTTTCCTCGACGCGGTTGATACAAGCCCCTACCAAACCCCAGGCGCCATGGTCATGGACAGGATAGGTCTCATCCGGCTCCCATATGAACGCCCGCACCGAAAACAGTTTTTCCGGGCTGTGATAAAGCTGGATGTCGTAGGGGTCGATGGACTGCCATTGGGAATGCAGGAAGGCGTCGTCCAGTACCAGTTGGCTCAATACCGGCCGCAGCCATTCCTGGTTGGATGTCAGTTCAGCCAGCATCTGACGGCCTTCATCCAGTATTTGCTCCAGCCCCGGGTTTCTCTTCAGAAATGAAGTAAACCGGCCGGTAAATTGCTCCAGGTTATCAATACCCATATGTTCGTTCCTCCTCTAACTATTCCTATAATCCTTGTCAGCGCGGGAAGTCTTTATTCCAGCTGCCGTATTTGCGCACATGGGTCCAGGTCCGATAGCGGGGATCATCAGGATTGGCTTTAAGCGCTTCAGCTTCCTCCAGGTATTTGTTGCGGATCCCCTTTTGCTTGTAAAGACGACGATCTTTGCCCACCGGGCAGACCTTGGTGCATATCCCGCAGGGGTAAGCCTTATCAGCGGTCAATTCACGGTGCCTCTCCAGGCAGGGTGATAATTTGAATTCACCTTTGTACCTATCTTCCAGCATGACCAGGGCATTGACCGGGCAACACATGGCACAGGTCCCGCATTTGATGCACAGTTCCTTGTCCATCATCGTATCTGGTTCCAGGACTGCTGCGGTGAAGACGGACACAAACCTGACCCGGGGGCCGAATTCAGGTGTCAGCAGACAATTGCTAACCCCCACTGTCCCCAAGCCGGCATATCTGGCAGCGGTAATATGGTTGAAGGCGGCAGCTGGCCGGTCCCGCAAGAGCCTGAGACTGCCGAACCCATCCCGGGCAAAGAAATAGGAGGCGTGGCCCAAGCGGTTAAGGTAGCGTACAAGGTTGTAGGCCATGGCGTCCAGGGTACGATTGGCGGTATCATACATCTCTTTATGCAGGATCGACGGGGTGGTTTCGACGATCGGCAAAGGCATCGCCACTCCCAGTACGATTACTGTGCGGGCCGGCTCCCAAAGCGATTGGGGCCGGAACTCGACCGGGCATTCATTTAATTCATTCCACCGCTCTACCGGGGCGAAACCGATTAGATCAGCCCCGGCATCCAGGCAAAATTGCTTGATCTTATTGCGCAGTTCACTATCGCCAGCCATTTACGGCAACTCCTCTCCAACCGACTCCCACGTTGCTCTATTGAGCCTAATTATACTACAGATGACCCGGGGATGGTCGGCGCAAGAGGCATATTAGTCCTGGGATACCTTTATTAATGAAGGCGTGAACGTTTTTATCACATGCTTGTTAAGGGTTTCATATCTTAAAGGTAAATAGAATAATAAGTGGGGGTAATAATTTATGATGCTGGCGACACCGGTGATGGTAAGTCGAAACACCAACCTCAGCGAGCAGACCTTGAGACTGAGCCGGGAAGTCGCCCGGAACCTGAACTTGGCCGATGGAGACATGGTGGAATTCGGCGTCGGCCGAATCGAGACGCGTTTTAAGATAAGGACCGCCGATAGGACTGGGTCGTTTATCCAGCTTAGTCCCGCCGCGTTGAACCGTCTCCACCTGCCATCGGCCCGCCGCTATTGTATAAACGCCGAGGAAAACCACCTTAAGCTGGGCCCGGTGGTGGGGATAATGCATAAAAGCAGCGGTGACCTCAATCGTCCCTTCGATGGCCAAACCCAGTTTATCAAGGAGCTCAATATCGAGGGGGCCCGTCTGGGTGAATTTTGCTTCGGTTTCGATCCTCGCCAGATTAATTTTGCCAATCGGACCGTGGTGGGTTATATCTGGCGCCGGGGCGGTTGGCGCCGCGGCGTTTTCCCCATCCCCGATGTGGTTTATCCGCGCGACGTATCCTACTCGGTCGCCAACCTCAATTTGCGCCGCCGGCTGCATGGCCTGGGCTGCAAATTTATCAACCCGCCCCTGATGGGCAAATGGCGGACCTACCGCATCCTATCCGAATCTGAAGAACTCAAGAAGTATGTCCCCGATACCAACCGCGCCAGCAGTTTTCAGCAGATCGACCGCATGCTGCGCAAATATGGTGCCGTTTATATCAAACCCATAAACGGCTCCATGGGGCGCAATATAATCAAGGTAAGCCGGGGAAGAAATGCGGGTTCCTACCGATACCAATACAAAGTCAACTACCAACCTTATACCGGATACGCATCCAACCGTAACGTCCTGCGCCAAAACCTGAGAAGGATAATGCGGGGCCATAATTATATCGTCCAGCAGCCGATAAACCTATTACAGGTAAACGGCAGTATTTGCGACCTTCGGGTGATGGTGCAGAAGGATGGCACGGGGGATTGGTCGGTGACCGGCAAAGCTTTCCGGATTGGACCCAGGGGCTCTATCACCAGCAATATCTCCGGGGGCGGCAGCGGGAGTAAGGTGGGGTCGGTATTGAGACGCCGCTTCCCGGACGCCGAGGTAAGGCAGCGAATCATCCAGGAGGTCGATCAACTGGCAATCGAGGTCGCCCGCGAGCTTGAAAATGAGGCTGGTAACATCGGCGAGTTGGGGATCGATATTGGCATCGATGTACGGGGGAAAGTATGGTTTATCGAAGCTAACCTGAAACCAGCCCGCAGAGTGTTCATCCTGATCGGAGAACCGTTGACCCGTCGTATGACCGTGCGCCGACCTATGCTATATGCCCGCCATCTGGCCGGGTTCGAGTTGGGAGAGGTTGATGCCTGATGCAGACCAGCGGTGAAATTTACGTGGCTCGAAAGACGCTTAAGCGGTTGGGTATACCGAACTCCGAACAGATAAAGGTGAGGGTCGGGGTAAAAACAGTTTGGGCCCGGTTGGTGGTGCGGGAAAACATGCCGGCCAGTTATCGGTTGTCAGACGGTTTGGTCCAGGCCTTGCACCTATATAGCCGGGCCGCTCTGCGCCTCCGCTACGACCGGGACAACGAAGCTATCCATATCGGTCCCTTGATAGGTATCCTCATCGATTTTTTGCCCAACAAAGAGGAATATGACCCCAAAAGCGTTCAGGCCGAGCTTATCTATCTCAGTACCATCGGTAAGCGTCTGCCGGCCCAGTTCTTTATATTCACACCGGGTTGTATCAACTGGAGCAACCAGACCGTCCGAGGTTACGTGTGGCGCAACGGGGGCCTGGAGCGGGGGAGATGGTCCAGCTCCGTTTATCCGCTCCCGGATGTGGTTTATGACCGCATCTCCACCCGGCTGGCCCAGGCCCGCAGCAAAAATACGCGCCAACGGCTCATGAATATGCCCAATCTTCATTATTTTAATCCATCTTTTCTGAACAAATGGCGAGTCCACCAGCTGCTGGCCGAAAATGTAGATTTACATCTCTACCTGCCCGAAACCCACCTATTAAACCTGACCAATCTGGAGGCTATGGCCGGCAAGTACAAAGTCCTCTACCTCAAGCCCTGCAATGGCAGCCTGGGTGCCCGCATCATCAAGGCGAACGTCGGCGACTATAAACTTAACTACACCGTCTATAATCGTGGACGCCGTTATGGACAGGCGGCCACTCCGGCGGAGATGCTGCACGCCACCAGGTTTACCCGGGGAAAGCGTAGCTATATAGTCCAACAGGGGATAGACCTGGATACCATTAATGGTTCCCCCTTCGACCTGCGCATCATCATTCAAAAAAACAGCGAAGGCAAATGGCAGGTAAGCAAGAAATTTGCCCGGGTGGCCGCACGCGGCAGCAGTATAGCCAACCTCAGCCGGGGGGGGACGGCCGAGACCAGCCAGAAGGTTATGGCCAAGGTTTTCCGCGGCAACCGCCAGTTGGTCAAAGAAAAAAACGAAGAATTGAAACATCTCTGCCTGACCGTAGCTGAGACCCTGGAATCCAACAGCCACCAGATTTATGGCGAACTGGGTCTGGATGTCGGCATCGATAAACGCGGCCGTCTCTGGATAATCGAAGTAAACTCCAAGCCCCGCAAGACCACGGTCACCAGTACGTCCCAGGCGATAGTGCGCAACAGCTTTCAGCGGCCGCTCCAGTATGCCATTTACCTGGCTGGTTTCCGCAAGACCAGATAATAATTGGCCGCCAGACACCAACATTTGATTTATTCCCTATTCCCGGAGTGGTAATATTGATGATAGCAGAATCGGTGCCACAGCAGGAAAGGAGCCACGGTTAGCGAATGTTGATGAAAAAAGTGCGGACAAGTCGTCTTATTACCATAATGCTTATGGTTTTGATACTGTCGGCGGCGGGTGGGTGCGGTCTTTCCAGCGGCCTCCGGCAGCAATCCCCCGGTCCCAATCAGCCGGAGACCAGCCAGAGCGGTACCCCGGCGCCCAGCAGTCTGCTGATCAACAGCCCGGTCATTATCGGTACCTCGAGCATAGCCGACATCGTGGAAAAGGTGAGTCCGGCGGTGGTAAACATTGAGACTACCACTACCGTCAACAGCAACGACGTCTTCTTCAACAACGATTTTTTCCGCGAGTTCTTCGGCGATAGCGGACGGGTCCCCCAAAGCAATGTCCAGACCGGGGTGGGGACTGGCTTCCTGATCAGCGCCGATGGCTATATCTTGACCAATCAACACGTAATAGATGGTGCATCCAAAATCGTGGTCCGCATGGCGGACACAGACAAGGGCTTGGACGCCACCGTGGTGGGCCAGGACTATGAATTGGACCTGGCCATCATCAAGGTGTCCGCTGATAAAAAATTTACCACCCTTAACATGGGTGATTCCGACCGCATACGGGTGGGAGACTGGGTGGTGGCCATCGGGAACCCCTATGGGCTGGACCATACCGTCACGGTAGGGGTGATAAGTGCCAAAGGCCGCCCCATAAACATTGAGGACCGGGTTTACCGAAACCTCATCCAGACTGATGCCGCCATCAATCCAGGCAATAGCGGCGGGCCTCTCCTCAATACCAACGGTGAAGTGGTGGGGATCAATACCGCCGTAAATTATGAAGCCCAGGGCATAGGTTTTGCTATCTCGATTAATACTGCCAAAGAGATAATCGAAGAACTCATCCGCACCGGCAAGGTGGTCCGGCCCTACATCGGGGTTTGGCTCGAACCTATGAACGAGACATTGGCGGCCCGGCTCAATATCGAGAATTCCGGGGTGATAGTAGCCAACGTGATCCCGGGTGGTCCGGCCGAAAGAGCCGGCTTAAGGGTGAATGACGTCATTGTCAGCTTGAACGATACCCCCATCAAGGATTATGATGGCCTGCAGAATTACCTCCGGACCAGGAAGGTAGGGGAGGCCATCACGGTGAAGGTTATCCGCAACGGCAACACCCTGTCTATTCCAGTATCCCTGGCCGAGAAGCCGCAAAACAGTTCCCGGTAGTTAGAATTCACAACGGCAGGGGACCATCCCGTCGTCTTCGCCAACAACAGATGACTAGGGTGGCAATGACAGGAATACTATATATAATGTGAAGATTTTATTTAGCAGGAGGTCTTGGGGTGGAAAAACATAACCGTATAGGCGTGCTTACCGGTGGCGGTGACTGTCCGGGATTGAATTCCGTCATTCGCGCTGTCACCAAGGCGGCGGTCAATAAGTATGGCATGGAGGTAGTCGGCTTCCTAGATGGGTTCAAGGGCTTGGTGGAAAACGAATATATGGCCTTGGACTTAAAGGCAGTTTCCGGCATCGGTTACCGGGGCGGTACCATTCTGGGCAGCAGCAACCGGGATAATCCCTTTGAGTATTACTCCAGCCAGGATGGCCAGCGGGTGGCCACCGATCAATCCGAGCGGGCCATCGCCAACCTCAAAGGTTTGGGTTTGGACGGACTGATCGTTATTGGCGGCGACGGCAGCCTTAATATCGCCCAGCGGCTGTTCGAAAAAGGCGTAGCCGTGGTGGGGGTACCCAAGACCATCGACAACGATCTTTCCGCCACAGATGTCACTTTCGGTTTCAATACCGCCGTCGATACGGCCTCGCAGGCTCTGGACCGCCTGCATACCACCGCCGAAGCCCACCACCGGGTAATGATCCTGGAGGTCATGGGTCGTTATGCCGGTTGGATCGCACTGCATGCGGGGATATCAGGTGGAGCCCACCTGATATTGATACCGGAGATACCCTACCAGATAGAACGGGTGATAGCCAAGATCCACAAACGCCAGTGGCACGGCAAAAAATTCAGCATCATCGTCGTGGCTGAAGGGGCGGCACCACTGGGTGGCAAACAGGTGGTCCAGAAGATGGTGGCCGAAAGCCATGACCCGATCCGATTGGGGGGCATCGGACAGCGCCTGGCCCAGGAGATCGAAGAACTGGCCAAAATAGAGACACGGGTTACCGTGCTGGGACATCTGCAGCGCGGCGGCTCCCCGATACCCTACGACCGCATACTATCAGCCCGCTACGGGGTGGCAGCGGTGGACGCATTGGCAGCCGGACCGGCGGGGACCATGGTAAGCCTGCGGGGGCAGGAAATCATCACGGTCCCCATCAAAAAGGCAATTAAGGAGTTGAAAAAAGTTGATCCCGAGGGTAGTATGGTAGAAGCGGCCCGGGCCATGGACATCGGTTTCGGCGACCGCTAAGGAGCGTTGGGTTTCTTGCGGGGGCAAGGAGAGATTATGATAGGCGGGAGTGTGGATAGGCTATGGTATACAAGCCTAAAAAGGCTTATGGGGGATTACTGGGACTCGTGGTGGGTATCATCGTGTTTGGTTTTGCCATCTGGGGCATCGGTTTTGGCCTGGAGGAATCCGACCGGGTGCTGAAATTGATGTTGCTGGTGCCAGCCTATATTTTTGCATTAGGGTTTGCCTATTTGCTCCTGGGAGCATTTATAATGAGCTACAAAGTGGATGATAGTGCGGTTACCATAGTCTGGGGACTGCATAGAAAACGGATCCCCCTGGCCGCTATAGATGAGATAATCGACGTCAGGGGCCGGGCCAACCTCTTTCCGTTCCTGGCCACTGCCTGGAAAGGGTACATGTTGGGACTATACTCAGGCCGGGGACTGGGGTCGCTAAAGATGTGTGCCACCGTTCCTGAGGACGGGTTTGTTTTGCTCAAAACCAAGCAGGGGGTTTACGGTATCACCCCAGCCGACAGCGCTGCATACATCAAGGATGTGGCCAGCAAAGCCGGCAAGGGTCCCCAAATCCTGGACATGGCTGAGATGGACCCCGAGGTTTACGGCAAAGCCATCCACAAGGATGAGCATTTCGCCCTCTTCATGCGCTTAAATCAGATATTCCTGGCTATCCTGGCCATATTGATAGTGGCTTTTTTCCCCGGTTCGGGAGCGCCCAAAATGATCGTGCTGCTGCTGGTGCTGGCCCTGGCTTTGTACGCTTTCAACGCCGGCAATGCCAAACGGCTTTACCAGTTCAGTCCTTCTGGTGCCGATGTTACGCTTCTGATAGCCCTGGCCGTAAACGGGATATTTATTATCCTGACCGTCATCGGGATATGGTTAGTGTAGCAGATTCATTAAGCAGGCCGTAACTGCAAACGCCAGCAACCTTCAGACCGAGGGTAATCATACTGGATACGAGCCTGATTCATCAAGGAGACCGTAATCATAATTATGTAAACCTTTAAACAAAACACTGCAGCAAAGGATAAGGATGCTCATGCAATTAGGAATAATCGGCATGCCCATGGTGGGCAAGACCACTCTGTTCGAACTTCTGACCGGGAGCAGCGACAAAGGCAGTCAAGGCAAAGCCCATACTGCTATCGCCCGCATACCTGACCCGAGGATAGACTACCTTTCCGGGATCTTTAAGCCCAAGAAGACGGCCTATGCCCAACTGGAGGTAATCGATATACCCGGGTTGACCCCGGGCGGGGAGAAAAATGCTGCCCTTTTCCTGGATGCCGTCCGCCGGGCGGATGCTTTGCTGCACGTGGTCAGGCTGTTCGACGATGATGCGGTACCATATATATATGACAGCATCGATCCTATGCGGGATATTGAGACTATAAGCTATGAATTGCTGCTATCAGATCTGGATCTTATCGAAAAACGCATCGACCGCATCAACAGCAACAAGAAACGCAGTCAGATGTTGAGGGAACTCGGACTACTGGAACGGCTGCAGGATGCCTTGAGCGAAGAGAAACCGATATCATCGGTGCTGATTGATGATGATGAGCTGGAGATAATGTCTACCTACCAGTTTCTGACTAATAAACCGGTTATGATTTGCCTAAATATCGGCGAGGCCGACATCGATAAAGAGGATTATCCCCAGAAGGAGAGGATAATGGAGTATTCCCGGCAGACCAATATACCGGTGATCGTGGTTTCTGCCGATATCGAGAGGGAGATAGCTGAACTGGAGCCGGAAGAGAAGGAACTTTTCATGCAGGACCTGGGTATAACTGAAACAGGTTTGGCCAAGATCAGCCGTTCCATGTACCAGAGATTGGGCTTGATATCCTTTTTCACGGTAGGAGAAGACGAAGTCAAGGCCTGGACCATTGAAGCCGGAACCAATGCCCGCAAGGCGGCCGGGAAGATCCATTCCGACATAGAGAGAGGTTTCATCCGGGCCGAGGCGGTCGATTACCAGGTATTCAAGGATTTGGGCAGCATGGCCGCGGTCAAGGAAAAAGGTCTGTTCAGATTGGAAGGCAAAGAGTACATAGTCAAGGATGGA
Source organism: Syntrophomonadaceae bacterium (assembly GCA_040217755.1). Classification (GTDB taxonomy): domain Bacteria; phylum Bacillota; class Syntrophomonadia; order Syntrophomonadales; family Syntrophomonadaceae; genus PHAA01. The sequence goes on from JBEHWJ010000026.1 coordinate 18,006, forward strand.
GAAATAATTCATTTCCGCTTTAATGTTTAGATAGAGGTAATAAAAATAGGGACCAGGACAGCTGCCCCCACTGTCCTGGTCCTTTCTTCTTCCGGCAATAACCAATTAAAGTAGGGCCTATGAAGGCACTAACCATTTCTAAGATTCATATCATGAACTATGAGAAAAAAATCCGACCAACTACTCAACTGCATCGAATCTTTACGCCAGGATGCTGGCAAGCCTGTCGTTTCCAAGGAAAAAGTGATGGTAGGTGTGCTCACCACGCCCCGCAAAGGAGCCGCTTACCCGCTTCCATACGGCAGGGAAGCGCGGCTTAAGAAGGAGATGACGGCGACCGCCCGGGCCCATGGTATATTTATGTTCTTCTTTTATACCGAAGGTTTCGATATGGTCACCGATACCGTAGTAGGTCACGCCTTCCGAATGAAGAAGAGGGGTGCGGGAAAGTGGGTCACAGCGGTTTTCCAGCGCCCGAACATCGTATACAACCGCCTAAGTTTCAGAAAAGATGAAGCCCGGAGCAGGGTTCAGCAACTTCTGGCTTATCTGCACAACCATCCGTGTATATGGCTTTTCAATCCCCGTTTCCTTCATAAGTGGGAGGTCCACAAAAGCCTGGTGAGCAGCAGCATAACCTGCAGCCTGGTGCCGGAATCCCACCTTTTCAATAAAAATAACTTAGGCCTAATGCTGAGAAAATATCCCCAGTTATTTATCAAACCGATAGATAAGAGCATCGGCAAGGGGATAGTTATCGTCAGGCGGGCCCCGGACGGGGGTGGTTATGAATACAAACCGGCTTGCTCCGACCGGCAGTGGAGATCATGCAAGTTGGCCCGGGACTTGTATATCAACCTCAAAGCGGGTATGGATCCCGGCAGTCAGTATCTGATACAGAGAGGTCTGCAACTGGCCCGGATAGACGGTCGGGTATTTGACCTGCGCGCCCAGGTACAGAAAAACGGACAGGGGGAGTGGGCCTTGACCGGTGTCGGGGTCAGGGTGGCGGCACCCAACAAATACGTGACCCACGTGCCCAATGGCGGTTCCAAAGCCGATTACGATAAAGTGATGAAGGTGGTATGCGGTGGTTCCGCCCAACGGTTGAAGAGACTAGAGGCCCAATTAACCCATATATGTGAGACAGTCCCCAATGTATTGGAAAAGAGCCTGAATATGAACCTGGGTATCTTATCGATCGATATAGGACTGGAACAAAATGGGGTAATGCAGATCATCGAGGTCAACTCAAAACCCTCCAGTTTCGATGAACATCATATCCGCCGCCGGCATCTGGAATATTTGAACCAATATTTCCTCTACCTGGGCAGATCATAATATTTGTTGGAAAAGGGGCCAAACATGCTGTTAGGATTAACATACCGGGACAATAAAACTGGGGCTTATATTCAAGCCCACCTGTCGTCCAGGGGTCATATCTCCGCCCAGCGGGAAGTGACCATCGATGGTCAGGTCTACCAAAGGATGTTGATTAAGAGCGGGCCTTCCGATGTCCGTTACCAGGTCAATTCCATCCAGGCGGTACAGGCCAGTCAGAACCTGACTACGACCTTGAACATCCTCGACATCAATGGAATCCCCTTTGACCCTAACCCGGATGACGGCTATATCCGGAGCTACAATATCCTGGTATTCGACTGGCAGACCATCTCCATCCGCCAGAACCCCAGCAGCCGCGGGGGCAAGCCCAAATATATAGAGGAGGAACAAGTGAAAAAGGGGTCCGAAATGGCCAAACGGGCCTTGTATGTACTGGGGCTGGATTATGGCATGGTGAAAGTGGCTGTGACTAGCGGCAAAAGGCTATACGTAGTAAGGGTTGATAGTTCACCGATCCTCCGGGATAAAGACTTGGCGGTCCTGCTCCGCATGCTGGATGGGGTGATCGATATAGCCAATCGTCCCGGCAGCAGGGAGGTGAAAATGGGGGCTGACCCTGAATTCATGTTGTACAATATCAAGAATGGCAAGATGACCCCCGCCTCGCAATTCTTTCCCCGCGACGGGGTAGTAGGCTGTGACGCGCTGCGCACCCCCAATCGTCAATCCCGGCCCATAGCAGAATTACGGCCCCGGCCTGCCAATTCCCCCCTCAAACTGCTGGCCAACGTGGAGGATGCGATGCATTTCGCCTACCGCTTGGCTCCATATAAAAATATCAAATGGCTGGCCGGCAGCCGGCCTTTTCAGGGTTATTCCATCGGCGGACATATCCACTTCAGTAATGTGGAGCTTAACAGCCATATTTTGCGGGCCCTGGACAGCTATTTGGGGCTGCCGGTATTTCTGCTGGAGAACCAGGCGACAGCTGTTAAAAGACGGTTGAAATACGGATTTCTGGCTGACTTCCGGACTAAAGACCATGGGGGTTTTGAATACCGGACCACAGCCAGCTGGTTGGTATCACCCCAGATAGCGGCGGCGGTTTTGTGTCTGGCCAAGATAGTGGCCAGTAATTATTTGTACCTTACCCGTAATTGCTTTATTGACATCGAGGCCCAAAGAGCCTTTTATGAAGGCGATCAGGAGTACCTGCGTCTCGTGTTCCATGATATCTGGTCAGACATTAAGAAATCGGATATGTATCACACTTATAAGGAGGAACTTCAGATTATCGAGGATATGGTAAATAGCCGCATCAGCTGGGATGAAAGGGAAGATATAAGGAAGGCATGGGCCATAACCGGAACTGCTTTAAAAAAAAACGAACTTCTTCTCCTCCAAATACCAGAAGAAGGCGACTCGCCCCACTATAGAGAACCCATTCCAGCTGCCAGCCGCCGGTCAAGAAGCATCAACTATGACCGCACCATACCCCTGGGTAATAATTACTGGGACCGGAATGACCGGTACAACAACCGGTACGCTTCCGGCCCAGTCTACATAAATACCCAGAACTATTATTACTAAGGCTTGACCCTATTTCATACCCAGGTAGCCGAGCAAAATGTTAGCTGCTTTTATTTGCCGGTCGATCCGGGTATCAAGAGGATCCCGGGAACAGGTTTCAAAGATGAAGGCTTTGGTCCCGCAGACTACCGCGGCGGCTCGGGACAAGCTGCCGCTCACCGGATAACGCAGCAGCGAGAATTTTTTATATGAGGTGTTTATATTGGCGTTCATGGAGTTGACGATCCTGGTGGCCACGGTTCTGGTCGAGCTGTCGGGATAGTAGATACACGATTGACCCACCGAGGACGATGAGGTCACCTTCTGGTAGTTGGCTCCTTCGTGCATGTCCATCAACCAATCCACACCATAACCCTTGACCACGCCGAAAATTGCCTTGGAAAGAGTGTTGTCAGCGCTGTCCGATTTGCTTTTCGGGAAGTCCCGGTTGAGGTCGGCTCCGCCCAGCGCGCGGGTGTGAGCCTCCACCGCCCGCTGGTTGGCCCGGGGAAGAACCAGCAACCGGCCTTTGCTGATATCGAAATCTGTTACCTTGGCCGCAGCTTTGTAGCCGGCGGTCTCATTTCCGTGCACTCCGCCGACTATCATCACCGTTGGACCAGCCTTACCGCTGTCGATTATGTACAAGGGGGTGGCATACTTGGTTCCCGGAGCGATGGTTACGGTCTTGGTGGTCTGGGCTTCAGCCGTGGGGACTGTTCCCAGCTGGGGAATAAAACAAAAGGTGGCAAAAATAAAAATCCCCAGGATTAACGTCGACAAGCAGCGGTTTACCTGAAATCTTACTTTTTTCACTTTTTCACATTCCTTTCTTCAAATAATTTTGTATGGAATAAAAGTAAGCAGCCACTAGTTTCAACATAAATTTACAAATTTCCTGCCTGTATTTAGATGTAATATATGGAATTAGCTTACATATACCGAGATTACTGGGTTGGCGGGCGCTTGAAAAATTCCATAAAAATCTTTAATTAGGAATGGAGACAGTCGATGTCAAGAGGTGGCAAACGCAAAATCGGTGCCGAAGAGGGGAGTGCTGACCGGAAGAGGGGAGAGGGGTAATCCAAAAAATGGGCGGGTAATAGTGGCGGCTCAATGATCGGTTAACTCCCAGCTAAAGTCGAGGACTTCAAACTGGTGGCTATAGTTGTCTAGAGTGTTCCGGATGGCATCCCGGATCAACTCGCTTTCGGAGACAGATTTGCAGACGGCGGCGAAGCCGATACTGGCCCGTTGCCACAGATCCTGGTGTTCCACCTCTGCCACCGAAATGCTGAAACGCTTGCGCAAACGGTCGGCGAGGCTCTGAACCGTCTGTCGCTTATCCTTCAGTGACGAGGCATATGGCAGGTAAATTTCCACTTTTCCATGCAAGACATACATATTCAGGCCCCCCAACAAGCAAAAACGGCACCTCCCGGTGCCGTTGCCCTTAATTTATGACTTTATACCCGGGACTTCTTTTTCCCATTCAGCTATGAAACGGTCCAGGTCCTTTTGCATAACCGGAATCCGGGCGCCAGTCACGCCACAGTGTAAGCATTTGTCATTTTTAAAGCCCTGGGCGGAACATTTTTCGGTGACTTCCTGGTCGCAACCATAATTGCCGCACTCGGAGCACCGAAAGATAGGATTTTTGCATGGATGGGAATCTTTATCGCCACGGCATCTGGCGATGTTGGCTTTTTCCTCCTCGGACAAATCAATAAGCCGCTTCTGATTCATATGGCCGGCGCGCATCCAGAACTTGTTGCTGGGATTCACTCTCGTCATAAAATCACTCCTTGCATATTAATTAGGATTTACAACGGTCACTGAAAAAACCTTGGAGATATATTAGAAGTATAGCATATATAGGAAACGCACCCAAA
>JBEHWJ010000027.1:0-22048 GCA_040217755.1 Syntrophomonadaceae bacterium
CATTTGGCCAGAGGTGATGCCATAATAAGCGGGATTTCCGAGCTGATGCCGGTCCTGGATGCGGGCGGGAGGCCGACCCTGGACTTTTTGGCTGAGGCCGCCGCCCGGGCGGTGAAGGATGCGGGTCTGGCCAAAGACGACCTCGACGGTTTACTGGTAACCCCGCCCAGTGAGGACAGCTACTTCCTTTGGCCTTCGCAAGTGGCTGAATACTTGCAGCTGTCGCCGGTTTTTATGAACATGGTGGAATTGGGCGGGGCCAGCGCCGCCGCTTCGGTGGCCCGGGCCAAGCTGATGGTGGAGTCCGGCATTTGCCGCCACTGCCTGTGTTTGAGCGGCGGGGTATGGGATGCGCAGGTGTTCAACACCCGCGCCAACAAGACCGCTGTCATGTCCCAAGCAGAAATAGACTATGAACTGCCTTACGGTCCCATGGGCTTCAACAGCGGCTATGCCCTGATAGCCCGCCGTCACATGTATGAATACGGGACCACTCCCGAACAAATGGCCAAAATCGCAGTCGACCAGCGAACCAATGCCCTGGCCAATCCCCAGGCGCTGTTCAACTCCCGGCCCCTCACCATCCAAGACGTATTGGACTCCAAAGTCATCGTCGACCCCCTGCATCTCCTGGAGATAGTCAGACCGTGCAGCGGCGCCGCCGCGGTTATAGTCAGCCGCAGTGACCTGGACCATAATTGGCCCCACCATCCCGTCAGCATACTTGGATTTGGCGAGGCTTACACCCACAACTCCATCCCCTACGCGCCGCAATTGAGCCAAAGCCCGGTAAAAATGGCCTCCCAGCGGGCGTTCCGGATGGCCGGCCTGGTTCCCGGGGATATCGACCTGGTCTCTCTCTACGATTGCTATACCATCACTGTTCTGATTACTTTGGAAGACGCCGGCTTCTGCCCTAAAGGCCTGGGGGGCAAATTCATAGCCGATACCGACTTGACCTACAACGGGGACCTGCCCTGCAATACTCATGGGGGGCAGCTTTCCTGCGGGCAGGCGTCTTTTGCCGGGGGCATGTCGCATGTTATCGAGGCGGTCCGCCAGCTGCGCGGAGAGGCCGGACCCCGACAGGTGCGCAGGAACCGGCTGGCCCTGGTCAACGGCAACGGCGGGGTGATGAGCACCCAGGCCTGCCTGATATTGGGGAGGAAATGAGCATGGCTTATAGACAGACCTTTCGGGATAAGCTGAAAACCGGGCGTCTTTGGCTGCAATACTGCCCTGCCTGCGCCCGCCACGTATTCTACCCCCGGGAACGCTGCCCTTATTGCTGGGGAACCGAACTGGATTGGCAACCCCTATCAGGGTTGGGCCAGGTTTATAGTTACACCATCGTCCGGGTAAGTGCCCTGCCCGAATTCCAGCCCCCCTATATCTATGCTCTGGTGGAACTGGCCGAGGGAGTCCGTTTGGCTGCCAATATCGAAGATTGCCCCCTGGACCGGATCGAGGTGGGGATGCCGGTGCAGGTAAAAATAATAAACAGGGAGGGCCATGAAGGCCTCCCCGTTTTCGTACCCCTATAAAACAGACCGCTTACCGGCTATTTAACCCCCGGCTTTTTTACCCCGCCGCCTCTTAACCGCTCCTTATCTTATCTGTCCGTCACCCTGGATTATAAATTTGCTGGTGGTCAGTTCTTTCAGCCCCATCGGTCCCCGCGCATGCAGTTTCTGGGTGCTTATCCCCATCTCCGCACCCATGCCGAACACTCCCCCGTCGGTAAAGCGGGTGGAGGCATTGGCATAGACAGCGGCGGCATCCACTTCATGCAGGAAACGGCGCACGCTGCTGTAGTTCTCACTGACGATCGCTTCACTATGTCCGGTACCATAATGATTGATATGAGCTATGGCCTCAGCCAGGCTGGCTACCACCTTGACCGCCAGGATCAGTTCCAGGTATTCCTCGGACCAATCATCCTCACTGGCTGCCCGTATCCCGGGCACCAATTGCAGGGTCGTGGGGCAGCCCCGGACCTCGACTCCGGCGGCCTGCAGATCGGCAACTATGGATGGCAGGAAACGGGCTGCCACATTTTTGTGAACCAGCAGGGTTTCGGCCGCATTGCAAACCGATGGTCTCTGCACTTTGGCATTCATGACTATAGGACCGGCTTTGGCCAGGTCGGCCGCCTCATCCACATAGACGTGGCAATTGCCCATGCCGGTCATGATCACCGGGACTACAGCATTTTCCAGGACCGCTGTTTTCAGTCCTTTGCCACCGCGGGGAATAAGTACATCCAGGTATTCGTGCATCTTCATCATAAATACCGCCGCCTGACGATCCTCGCTGTCGACCAGCTGGATGGCCCCCTCCGGGATACCGGTCTGGGCGGCCGCTGCGGAAATGATGCGGGCGATCACCCGGTTGGAGTTAAGGGCCTCCTCTCCACCCCGGAGCAGGATGGCGTTGCCCGATTTGAGGCATAAAGCAGCCGCATCGGCAGTTACATTGGGACGCGACTCATATATTATCCCTATCACCCCGATCGGTGTCCGGACCCGGCTGATATCCAGTCCATTGGGTCGCCGGGAAGATTCGATAGTCTCTCCTACCGGATCGGGCAGGGCGGCAATGTCCCGCAAACCCTGAGCCATATCGCGGATCCGGCTTTCGGTCAGGGTCAATCGCTCCAGCAGCGCTGCCGTCAATCCCTGCTGCCGGCCCAATTCCAGGTCCAAACCATTGGCTTTCAGTATATCCTGGCTATTCTCCTCCAGTTGGGCGGCCATGTTCAACAGGGCCTGATTCTTCAGGGTGGTCGAAGCGGTGGCCAGGATCCTGGCCGCCTGCCTGGCTTTCATCCCTTGGGCTATCAGTATCTCTTGAATCTTATCCATCCCTTTCCCTCCCTTATGATAATGCGGTGCATTCCACCCACAGGTTGTTGCGGTGTATCACTTCGTCGTAATCTTTTTCACCCAGGATCTTCTCTATCTCATTGGAGCGCTTCCCAGCAATCTTTCTTATCTCATCGGCTCCGTAGTTGGCCATCCCCCGGGCTATCTCCTGCCCATCCGCTCCCAACACCGCGACCACCGTCCCCCGTCCGAAATCGCCTTCCACATTGGTGACCCCAGAAGCCAACAGGCTCTTGCCTCTCTTGAGGAGAGCGTTGGCCGCCCCGTTATCGACTGTCAGGGCACCGTGCAGGACCGTCCCGAAAGCGATCCATTTCTTGCGAGCCTGCAGTTTCTCTTCCCGGGGGATAAACAGAGTGCCCAGCTTCTCGCCGGCCAGGATCCGGCGCAGGACATTCCTTTCCTGGCTGTTGGCGATGATCATGGGGATGCCCGAAGCCATGCACACTCTGGCCCCTTTGAGCTTGGTGAGCATCCCCCCACTGGAAAATGCTATGCCGCGGTTGGTCGAATTTTCCTCCATGTCGGCTGTGATCTCATACACTTCGCTTACCAGCCGGGCACGGTCATCGACGCGGGGATCGTGGTCATAAAAACCATCCACGTCTGACAATATTATCAGCAAGTCAGCGTTGACGATGGTGGCTATCAAACTGGACAACATATCGTTGTCGCCAAATTTTATCTCCTCGACCACCACGGTATCGTTCTCATTGATGATGGGGATGACCTTCATCCCCAGAATAGCCTGTAAGGTATTGGTGGCGTTAAGATAGCGCATACGCTCATCGAGGTCCTCCCGGGTGAGCAGCACCTGGGCTACCGTTTTGCCATATTCGGCAAAAAACTTCTCATACATATGGAGCAACGCGCCCTGTCCTATGGCCGCCAGGGCCTGTTTTTCGGGTAAGGTCCGGGGGACCTGCTTAAGCCCCATGCGGTTGGCCCCGGTGCCTATCGCCCCGGAACTGACCAGAAGTACTTCTATATCCTGATTATGTATGTCAGCCAGTTCCCGCACCAGACGCTCCATCCGACCCAGATTCAGCTGCCCATTGGCATGGGTCAAGGTGCTGGTACCCACCTTGACCACTATCCGGCGGCATCGTTTCAAACGCTCCCGCATAACCACCACGTCTCCTTATCCGCACTATTCGCTGAAGTCAAACTCCATATCTTTTATCCGGACCGTATCTCCCGCTTTTATACCTTTCTCCTTCAGGGCTTCATCCAGGCCCATCCTGGCAGTCGTTCTCTGGAACCTCTGCAAAGACTCTTCCTGGGCAAAATTAGTCATGCTGACCAGATTTTCGATCCGTTTGCCGCTGACTTGATATACTCCGTTGACGATTTCGATCTGAAATGGTTCTTCATCCTCGAAGCGACGCACTATCCTGGCTTCCCCGGTATATTCCTCCACCGGGATGCTGCGCAGGACCTGGTATATCTTTTCCACCAATTCATCCACCCCCTGGCCGGTGACGGCCGATATCCCATACACCAGCTCGCCGTATTTCTCCTGGAGCAGGCGCAGGTTCTCCTCAGCCCCGGGCAGGTCTATCTTGTTGGCTGCGATCAGGTAAGGCCGCTGGAGCAGTTCCGGGTTATAGAATTCCAGTTCATTACGGAGGGTGATATAATCATCCAGCACCGGGCGCCCGTCAACCTCGGCCGCATCCAGCACAAACAGCAGCATGCGGTTGCGTTCGATATGGCGCAGAAAATCATGCCCCAGGCCGGTCCCCTCGTGGGCACCCTCGATCAATCCAGGTATATCGGCGATCACATAGGTCTCTTTGTTCCTGGTCATAACCACGCCCAGATTGGGCACCAGGGTGGTGAAAGGATAGTCGGCAATCTTGGGCCGGGCGGCCGAAACCCGGGAGATAAAGGTGGATTTGCCGGCATTGGGGAAACCAACCAGGCCCACATCGGCTAAAAGCTTCAATTCCAGACGGATCCATTTCCCCTCGCCCGGTTCGCCGTTTTCGGCCATGGAAGGGGCTTTATGGATAGCGGTGGCGAAACGGCTATTGCCTCGTCCTCCGCGCCCCCCGCGGGCGATTATGGCCTCTTGCCCGGCAGCGGTAAGATCGGCCAGGACCTCACCGCTGTCATCGTCAATTATGGTAGTGCCGACGGGCACCTTGAGCACCAGGTCCTCGCCCCGGGCGCCGTGTTGGTTTTTCCCCATCCCATGGACGCCCCGTTCGGCCTTGAAATGCTTGCGGTATTGGAAATCCATCAAGGTCCCCATACCTTCATCGGCGGCAAACACCACATTACCACCCCGGCCGCCGTCGCCGCCGTAAGGTCCGCCCATAGGAACGTATTTCTCACGTCGGAAAGCGACGCAGCCGTTGCCGCCATCGCCGCCCTTGACATATATCTTGGCATGGTCGATGAACACCTATTATCACCCCTTATCGATTCGGAACACCCGGGTGGCGTCGCCCCCATCCCCGCAGCTGTAGAACAGATCGATGCCATCCGCTTCCTCGTATATGGAAAGGTACACCGGTTGATCTTCCCCGCCGTGGTTTAGCTCCCGGATGAACTGCAGGCTAGCTCCGGGTTCACCGTTTGTCTTTAATATTTCCCATGACTCCAGTTCGATATCCTCGAAGCGCAGGGTAATACCCAGATCGTACGCTTGCAGCAGCTGGTCGTAGAAATACAGGCAGGCCGGGGCCGGCAAAGATTTGAAGATGATCCTTTCCGCATCCAGGCCTTCCATCAGGGATTGCAGATAGTCCTGAACCTGCCCGGGCTGACCCAGTTGCAGGTAGCCGCTGATCACTTGCAGGTGATTGGCGAAATCGTGCCTCATCCTCCGCAGCAACCCGACCATATACTCTGCATCCATAACCGCCGCCTCCATATCATTCCCAATATAACAAAAACCCCTGGAACATTCCAGGGGCTGGTGGTTCATGCCCTCGGCGCCGAGCTAAACGGTGGCGCTTTCCTCGACCGGGTACACGCTGACCTGTTTCTTGGTCTTGCCCTTACGCTCGAACTTGACCAGACCATCGACGGTACAGAAGAGGGTGTCATCCCCGCCGACCATGACGTTATGACCGGGATGGATCTTGGTCCCCCGCTGCCGTACCAATATATTGCCGGCTTTGACAAACTGACCGTCGCCCCTCTTTACTCCCAGGCGCTTGGACTCGCTGTCCCTGCCGTTTCTGCTGCTGCCAACACCCTTTTTATGTGCCATATGAATGCCTCCTAAGCATATGCTCGCCCAATCAGATAATTGCTGCGAAGAAATTTAGCCTTCGATCTTCTCGACCTTGATCTTGGTAAAAGCCTGGCGATGACCCTGTTTGCGGCGATAGTTCTTCCGCTTTTTGTACTTGTAAACGGTTATCTTCTTCCCCCGGCCCTGTTCGATCACCTCGACCGTTACCTTGGCTCCAGGCACCAGAGGAGAACCAATTTTAAGCCCATTGCCATCGTCTACAATGAGCACCTGGTCAAGGGTCAGCTTGTCTCCGGCCTCACCGGTCAGCTTTTCAATCTTCAGGATATCCCCTTCGTTAACCTTGTACTGTTTGCCACCGGTTTGAATCACTGCGTACATCAATACACCTCCACATTTTTCAGACTCGCCGGTTCCAGGTAGGCGGGAAGCCCTTTGTGACCTGAACCGAGCGGTTGCAAAAACGTGCAACCAACTATTAGGCTAACATATCCAGATTAGCGAGTCAAGGTTATTGGCAGAAGGTTAGCCGGGATAGATATTGTAGTCACTGAGGCCCAAATTATTGGACTCCACCAGCTTCACCTTCTTGCCGGTTACTTGTTCGATATAGGCCAGGCCCTCTTCATCCTTCTTGATAAAATCGAGCAGATGGGGGTGGAGTTCGCATATGATCAGCCCCTTCTCCAGATAGCCCAAATTGGTCAGTTTTCGCTTGACCTGGCCCGCCAGGGATACGATATTTATGATATGCCCCCGACCCTGGCAATATGGGCATTCTTCGTTATATATCTGGTCCAGGCCATAGCGCGATTTTTTCCGGGTCATCTCCAGCAAGCCCAGCCCAGTCATCCCGATTATCCGGGAATGGGCTTTGTCCTTATGCAATTCCCGGCGGAGGGTGGCTATCACCTCCGCCCGGCTCTCCTCGCCCTTCATATCTATGAAATCGATGAGTACTATCCCCCCGATGCTGCGCAGCCGCAATTGCCGTGGTATTTCCACCGCCGCCTCCTGATTGAGACGATGTACGGTATCCTCGAAATCGGTTTTACCGGTGAATTTCCCGCTGTTCACATCGATGACCGTCATGGCCTCGGTGCTGTCAAATATCAGGTATCCTCCGCTCTTCAGCCAAACCTTGCGGCGCAGGGCTTTGCGGAGATCCTTCTCTACCCCATACTTCTCAAAGAGGTCCCCCTCCGCATATTTTATCTTTATGGCCTGGCTGCGGTTGTTTTGGTCCAACAGCTGCTCGACCTGCTCTTTGAGTTTCAGACTATTAGTGATCACCCGGCAGATATCGCCATCCATATAATCCCGGAAGGCCCGTTCCAAAACCCCCAGATCTTCATAAATCAATGCCGGCGCCCGCCTTTTATCGTAGCGGGACTTGACCCCGGTCCAGACTTCCAACAGGCGGCGAAGTTCAGCCATTATCTCATTGTCCTCGGCTTCCAGGCAGGCGGTGCGCAGTATCATCCCCACCCGCTCCGGCTTGTTCTTTTCCATCAGCCGGCGCAGGTGTTCGCGCCGGTCATCGGCCACGATCTTACGGGAGATCGATACCTCGTTCTGATAAGGCAGCAGGACCAGGAAATGCCCCGGTATGGTTATATCACCGGTCACCCGGGCCCCTTTATCGGCGAACGGCTCCTTTTTGACCTGGACCATGACTTCCTGACCGCTGTGCAGGGCCTCATCTATGAAGGTGCCCCGGGTGGCCGCCAACCTGGTCATATCCCCGGAATGCAGGTAGGCGTTTTTGGCCATCCCCACATCGATAAAAGCGCAGGACAATCCGGGGATCACGTCTTTGACCCGGCCTTTATATATATTGCCCACGCTCTCTTCCTGATCCGACCAAAAAACTTCCACCAGGCGGCCCTCCTCCAGGATCGCCACCCTGGTCTCCCACGGATATTGTTCGGCGATAAGATCTCTTGCCAACCGATCCACCTCTCTCTACAGATCAACCGTCACTCCCCGGTTAAGGAGTGACCAACGGTGAGAGCAACTGCTCCTCCCGTTTGATAAAGTTGCCTTCCCGCCAGAAATCCAGGATTGAATCGCGGCTGATACCGAAATCGGCCCAAACGTCCAATAATTCATCAAACCTGACATTGAGCGGCTCATTGATACTGACCAGGGCTTTGATGACGATGCAGTCGCCCTGCTCTTCGCTGGTCAAGGCAAAGAGACCGGACCGCAGATCCTTGGTGGCGTTCCTGTTCTTACCCCGGCTGGGCACCAGGAGCTGCTTCTGCCCCATTATCTCCCCGATCACCGCCGGGACTTCAATCACGCTCTTACGCAGGAGAAATGCATATTCGCTGGCATTGATGGACTTCATCAACGACGGGGTGCCCGCCCCTAAAAAGCGACCGGCCTTTATCTCTATACCCGGAGGCAGCACCCGGTTCATACGTTCCCTAAAGTCGTCCAGGTCCATGGGGGCCAATTCCAGGTCGAAATATTCCTTCTTGCCCCATATGCCCACCGGCAAAATGGTACCCATGGATATTCTTATGTGGGGATTGAATCCTTCGCTGAGCTGATAGGGGATACCCGCCCGCCGCAGGGCCCGTTCCATTACATGCATCATATCCAGATTGGCCAGGAATCTATGGTCAGGGCCCACCTCGTACTCAGCCCGCAGTCGCATCGGCATTCCCCTCCTTCACATCCAGGCTGACCCCAAAGTCGACGCAGATGCCGCAATCCAGGCACCCGGCCTGCCGGCAGTCGGCCGTCGTCATCGCCGCATCGGCCAGCTGGTCTTCCTGGCGAAGGTAATCTTTATAAACTCCGGTATCAATGAAATCCCAGGGAAACAGCTCGCCGTAATCCCGCCGCCGGTACACGTAGAATTCCGGGTCGACGGCAGATTCCCGGAAGGCTTCCATCCATCGGTCAAAATCGAAATGTTCCGACCAGCCGTCAAATTTACAGCCCTTCTGCCAAGCGGCAAGGATGACCTGGTTCAACCTGCGGTCCCCCCTGGCCACGACCCCTTCCAGCATGCTGGTCCGGCTGTCATGGAAGCTCATTTTGACATTCTTTATCTTGCGGCTGGTAAGATACCGGCGCTTGGCCTCCAGCTCGGCGATGGTATTCTGGGCGCGCCATTGGAAAGGGGTATGGGCCTTGGGAACGAAGCAGGCCAGGCTGGCTCTGATCTCCACAGGACGGCGCGAGTGACGCTGGCCGATGGCTCTGACCCGGGCCAACAGATCCAGCAGTCCATCCAGATCAGCTTCGGTCTCGGTGGGCAGTCCCAGCATAAAATACAGTTTGACGGCATTCCACCCCGAACTGAAGGCGGCCTCGACCGCCCTGAACAGATCCTCATCGGTGACGTTTTTATTGATGACGTCGCGCAGCCTCTGAGTACCGGCCTCCGGGGCCAGGGTCAGGGTGGTCTTGCGCACCTTCTGGACTTCATTGGCCAGGTCGATAGAGAATGCATCGACCCGCAGGGAAGGCAGCGATACCCCTATGCCCCGGTCGCCGTAAGTCCTGACCAGATCCTTGACCAGACCGGCGATGCCCGAATAGTCCAGGGTGCTCAAGGAGGCCAGGGAAATTTCATCATAACCGGTGTTTTTCAGCTGCGATTCCGCCTGGTTTTTCAGCACTGCGGCACTGCGTTCCCGTACCGGCCGGTATACAGTCCCGGCATGACAGAAGCGGCAAGCCCGCTGGCAGCCCCGCATGACTTCCAGGACCGCCCGGTCATGAACTATTTCCATGTACGGGACGATAGGCTTGTCGGGGTAGTAGGCCGTATCCAGGTCGCCCAACAAACGCTTGCGGACCCGGGCCGGATAGGCTGCCGATATCGGTTCCATGCCGGACAGGCTCCCATCCGTTTTATAATCCACCCGATATCCGGACGGTACATATACCCCCTCGATAGCGGCACTCCGGGTCAGCCTCTCCTGGCGCCCCAGTCCGCGGCTATCGTACAGGCAGGATAGGAACTCCAGCAAGAGCTCTTCTCCTTCCCCGATCAAGAGGGCATCGAAGAAATCGGCAAACGGTTCAGGGTTGAAGGCCACCGGCCCGCCTCCGATTATCAGTGGATGCTCTTCCCCTCTCTGGCTGGATAGAAGGGGGATTCCGGCCAGATCAAGCATATTTAAAACATTGGTTATGGATAACTCATACTGCAGCGAGAAACCGATAACATCAAAACGCCGCAGCGGGGTGAATGATTCCAGCGAATAAAGCTCCACCCCTTCCTGCCGCATAATTTGCTCCATATCCGGCCATGGTGCGAAAGCCCTTTCCAGCAGATGCGGGCTTTTTTCATTGACCAAACCGTAGAGAATCTTGCTGCCGATATGAGCCATGCCTATTTCATATACATCAGGGAAGGCCAGGGCCATCTTCACCTGGCTCTGGCCCCAGTCTTTCCTGACCGCGTTAAGCTCTCCGCCCACGTAGCGGATCGGTTTCGCCACCCGCGGCAGGATGTCCCGGAACAGTTTGTCCTTCATAAGATGCCTCCGTAGAAAAATAACCTTTATTATATTATCATATATCCGGCCCGCAAATTCATTTCCAAGGGCTGCCAAACTGGTCGGGCTCAGCAATCGCGCAGGCGGGCTTTGGGTCCCTTGTCCAGAAAGCATTCAATCAGTTCCGCTTCGGAGCGCATTCCCACCACGCTGTCGCTTTCGTCCACGGCCCATACCACCATGTAGAAATTAGGACGGGTAGATTCCAGGATCACCTTGAGCAAGGTGTCTTCCCGGCTCACTATCTGCTGGGCCGGCAGCAGACCATGTTTGGATAACTCGCTTTTCTTGTTGACCAGGTAACGCATGAAAGCATAGGCCAGCAATCGGCCTTCCCGATGGGCTGCCCATAGCAGCAGGGCCCCGACTACTATGAAATTGGCTCCGCTGCGCAGGTAATAAAGCTGATAGCCGCCCCAGCCGATGATACCCAAGGCGATGATTTTACCCAGGGCGGCGGTCCGCGAGGTGGCTCGTTTATAACCGATGAATTTGGACAGCACCGCTCGCAAAATATGCCCGCCGTCCATGGGCAACCCCGGGCACAGGTTAAAAAGACCGAGGAAAAGGTTTATGTTGATGAACATCGGCAGGTACGGAGAAGTGATCTGATCCTGCAAAAAATAAAAAAGCCCGGCCACCGAGAGGCTGGCTGCCGGTCCGGACCAAGCCACATAGATATCCTGTTCTGGATCCAGCCCGGTGTAGTCCTCCATCTTGGCCTGGCCGCCAAACGGCAGCAGATCGATTTCCGCCACCCGCACCCCTAAGATCCGGGCCATTATGAGGTGGGCCATCTCGTGGATGAGCACCGCTGCCAAGATAAGCAGGATCTCCACCGCCAGTCCCAGATAGGCGTACACCCCGGCCAGCAGCAAAACCAACAGGTTTATCCGGATGCGGATCCCGCCGATCTTGCCTATCAGCATGATTATTCGAATAGGCTGTGGGGATTCACCGGTCCATCCTTGCTTCTTACCTCAAAATAGAGATTGGCTCCGCTGGCCCCCAGAACATCGCCCAGCTCGACCGCTTGACCCGGTTCCACACCAGTTTGGACCAAACCGCCATAGAAAGAATAGAATTCGCCCGCGTGTTTGATCAAAACCGAACCCTGCCCTCCCACGGCACCGGTCTCCATCACCTGCCCCCCCACGATAGGTTTTACCGTGGTGCCGGGACTAACCTCCAGAATCACCCCGGAGCTGAATTTCTGCTTTTTCTCGGTTTTGTCCCAATACCATCCATAGTTGCGCTGGATGGAGATGATTTCGCAGGGGGGCTGCAGTACCTGGCCGCCGGACACCGGCAACAGACCCGCCGCCTCGTTGGTACCGGGGATATGCACATATTTGGAAATCACCGCTCCCACGTCATATCGGTTGTGCATTATATATTTAAGTACCGGCTCCACTGCCTGCCGGCTGGTCCGGCCCGGCTGCATTATCACACTGACCACCGCCACCAGTATGATAACCACCAGGAGTCTTATTTTGAAGTTTTGCAACATGCTAGCACCTGCCCCGGCTTTTCTTAAAATATATAGTTTTCCAACGGGTTTTATTACTATCCAATAAAGATGAAAAATGGAAGGCGTCCCGCCTTCCATGGCAATCCTATTATTTATCGATCTGCCTCTCATTTAAATTCGTATTCGGCATCGATGGTGTCGGACCGGGCTTTCTTCACCACCTTTTCATACACCCCATCCGGCAATAGATGATGAGTAAATTCCAGAATCCGCTCGATCGCCAGTAAGAGATCTGCTGGTCCATCCCAGTGCGACAGGAGGATGTAACGGTCCACACCGTTCATAAATCTCTTCAAGACCAGGGCTACCAGCAAGATATCGTCTATCTGCCCCAGGAAAGGGATAGCATCAGGTAAAAAGTCCAGGGGGGAGATTATATACACAACCGTCCCCAGCAATATCGCCTTTTCACTGGCCTGCACCCTTTTGTCAGCTACCAGTCGGTAGAGGAGTTTGATAAAGTTGGGTATCAACAACAACGCGTTGCGGGCCATCTCTTTCATGGATTCGTCCTGGTCACTCCTACTCATGGCTGCACCCCTTTCCCTACGCCACCTTAAAACACCAGCTTCTTACCCCTGACATTTACCCCCAGTATCAAACCGGCAGCGATCATATTGGTCAACATGGCACTGCCCCCGTAGCTTACAAACGGCAACGGGATCCCGGTCACCGGCATCAGCCCGATACACATCCCGATGTTTTCAAAAATGTGAAACAGCCACATGGCTATAATTCCTGACACGATCAAGGTGCCGTACAGTTCCCTCGACTTACTGCTGATTATCAAGGCCCGGAACAGTAATATGGCATAAAGGAGCAGCAGCAGCGAGGCCCCCAGGAAACCCAACTCTTCCCCGATTACGGCATAGATGAAGTCGGTATGGCGTTCGGGCAGGAAGTTCAGCTGCACCTGGGTGCCGTTGAACAATCCACTGCCGGTAAGTCCCCCCGAACCGATAGCGATGAGGGATTGGATGATATTCCAGCCAGCCCCCCGGCCACCCTTCCCGTCCTGGTAGGGATCGATGAACACCGCCAGCCTTTTGATCTGATAGTCATCCAGGGGCAGCCACACCCCATATTGGAAATGGAGCAACAGCCATAGGGCTATCAAGCCCAGCATCCCCAGGACTAATCCTCCCAGCAAACGGGAATTGGCCCCGGCCATATACATCATAGCCACCGTAATCACCAGGTAAACCAAAGCCGTTCCCAAATCCGGCTGCATCAGGATAAGGAGGACCGGCAGCCCCATATAAGCGAAACAGGGCAGGAACTGCGCCAGCGAATTCAGTTCACCCTTGCGCCGGCCCAAAAAGTCGGCAAAACCGATGATGAGCAGGATCTTGGTGAATTCCGCCGGCTGCAGCGGGGGCAACCCTCCGATCGAAATCCAGCCGGTGGTACCCCTGACCTCGGTCCCGAAGATCAGGACTGTGACCAACATCAGGATGGCCGCCCCGTAAATATAGAGGCTGTATTGCTGCAGCAAGGTATAATCGAAATATAAGATGAACACCGCCAGGGCGATACCTACGGCCAGAAAAAAGGCCTGCTTCTTCAAACAAAAATAGGGGTCGCTGCTTATGCCCCAGCTGGCACTCGTCAATATCAAAAGTCCAAACATCAGGATAAGCGCCAATACGCCTACGAAATATTTATCTATAAGTCTCATCCGCTTTATATTCATGGGAAAGCCCTCCGGGTTTCATTATAAAGGCAGCCAATTTGTTATGTCCAGAGGGCAAAAACAGGAGGGGTGGGCAATGGCGGCTGATTATGGTCCGACCGCCAAAAAAAGGCAACCTCCTTCTTTCCAAGAGGTTGCCCTTTAGCAGTCAGGAATTCTTATCTCCCCGTCAGATGTTGACCACCCGCTTCAGGCTGCGTACCGGGATATTGGCTATCAAAGCCATGGTATCATCTTCGTTTTCCAGGTTTACGATCAGGCTTTCCACATCGATGTCCATATACTGCTGGATCACTTCGATGAGGTCCGCCTTCAGGGCGCTTATCAATTCCGGCGATACGGTGCTGCGATCGTGGATCAACACCAATCTCAACCGCTCCCGGGCCACGTCTTTGCTGGACGAATCCTTATTGAAAAATTTGGCGATAAAATCGATCAAGATCAACTCACCTCCATCAACGAGCCAGCTTCAGTATTTTTATGAATCTGGTCATTATATTTTGGTTGTCCTCCAAGTTATACATTGCCACCTTTTCACCGGTAATCCTCCGGGCTATACGGCGATAGGCCTCCCCGGCCAGGGAACCGTTGCCCATCACCGCCGGTTCGCCGCGGTTGGTGGATATCACTATCGATTCGTCCTCGGGCACAACTCCCAGCAGTTCGATGGCCAGGATATCTATGATGTCGTCTATGTCCATCATATCGCCTTTTCTGACCATTTTAGGCCGGAGCCGGTTGATAATAAGCTGGGTGTCCTTAAGCCCCGCCGCCTCCAGTAATCCCACGATCCGGTCCGCATCCCGGACCGATGATACTTCGGGCGTGGCCACCACCAACGCTGCATCAGCTCCGGCGATGGCATTTTTAAATCCTTGTTCGATACCAGCCGGGCAATCCACCAGAATGAAGTCAAATTCCTGGCGCAGTTCATTGGTCAGATTACGCATTTGATGCGGGCTGACGGCGGTCTTGTCTTTGGTTTGGGCCGCCGGCAACAGGAACAGGCTTTCAAAACGCTTGTCCTTTATCAAAGCCTGTTTCAAACGGCAAATATCATTGACCACATCGACGATGTCGAACACGATCCGGTTTTCCAGTCCCATCACCACGTCGAGATTCCGTAATCCGATGTCGGTGTCCACCAACACTACCTTTTTCCCCAACATCGCCAGGGCAGTCCCCAAATTGGCGGTGGTGGTAGTCTTGCCTACCCCTCCTTTGCCGGAAGTAATCACCAGAACTCTGCCATTCATCACTCAAGCCTCCCAATTATATTTTCAATTTTTCGATAACCACCTTGCCGGCCCGGATGCGGGCCAGTTCAGGACTGCCTACTTCTATGCTCTCACCATCCGGGGCCCGGGTTATATGGTCGGCAATCCGCAACTGGGTGGGATTTAAACGGAAGGCGGCAATTACCGCTTCCTCATAACCCAATGCCCCGGCATGGGCCACCCCCCGCAGCGACCCCATCACCAATATACTGCCGCCGGCTATGACCTCGGCACCCGGGTTGATATCCCCCAGTATCACGATATTGCCGCGGGTGTAAAATTTCTGTCCCGAACGCAGGTTGCGGCTGATCATTACCGTGTCACCGCCTTGCAGGATTTGGTGACTGTCAAGCGGCACCCGGTGGGGCACCTTGCCCGACCATTGCTTCTGGCTGTACTTCAATTCCTTGAGACTCAGACCAAACAGCTTCACTACATTCTCCAATTCCCGCAGCTGTTTCTCGGTCAGTCTCATCATCCCGACATCGATGCACACCTCGTCTTTATGACCAAAATCCTCCAGCAGGTTCAGACTTTGTTCCAATTGCTGTTTCATTTCCTCCAGGTTGTCGTAAGCGCTCAAATCGATAACCAGATCTTGGTCCGATCCCCGGGCAGCTACATCTGCAGGCATAAGGCGGCCTCCTATTCTTAGTAAGGTATCAGCAAACCTGCCTAACAACTTCTATTTTTCCTATTTATTTCCTTTGATGAAAAATAAAAAGATAGGGGTTATCCTGGCTGATATCCCCTATCGCGGTCGTTCTTTCCTGAAAATATTAATTCAATTTCCGACATGGCCGGGTTGGCTTAAGCAGCGCCCCTGCGACCTGTACCCCGTTATTAGGCGGATAAGGTCGACCTTGGGGAAACACTTCCGGGCTAATTCTGCGGCGGGGCGGCAGCAGCCGCGGCGATAATGGCCGAATAATAGTCCTGGATGCCAAAATATTGCTCGAAAACATCCTTGGCGACCCAACCAACGGATTCGCTGCCGTGCTGGCCGTACTCGATGACCCCCGCAAATGCCACCTGAGGATTTTCGACCGGGGCAAAAGCTACAAAGACCCCGTGGAATTCATTCAGGGCACTGTCACCCACCCGGTTGGTCTGGGCGGTGCCGGTTTTGGCGCCCACCTGGATGTTAGCGGGAAAACCAGTGAACAAGAATGCAGCCGTTCCTCCCGGTTGCGTCACCTGCAGCATGGCCCGCCTGGTTTCCGCCATGGTATTGGCGGAAACCGAAACCCGGCGAATAACCTCGGGTTCGATCTCCTTTATTACTTCCTGGTCGGGTGACAATATCTCCTTAACCAGGTGGGGGCGTATCAGATCGCCGCCGTTGGCCAGCGTGGCGATGTAGTCGACCAGGTCGATGATGGTGTATTGGTTTGCCCCCTGGCCGATGGACATGTTGAAGGTGTCGAACGGCTGCCAGTTGGTGTCAAAATTGTAGTCGATCTCATACTGCGCTTCCAACTGGGTCCTTTCATTATGCTTCTTTTTCTCCAACTCTTTTATCTGGTCAGGGCTGGCCCCTTGCTCCAACTGCGCATATTTATCATCCAGCTGCTTGCGCAGGTTGTCATACTTGCGGTCGATCAGGAAGGCGTTCAACTCCCGTTTCCATTCGGGGGTGGGCACCAATCCCTGCGCCTCATAGGGCAGGTCGATGCCGGTCTTTTGACCCAATCCAAAATCCTGGGCTACCTTGATTATGGCATCCTTGCCGGCCCGGCGGGCCATCTCCTGGAAATAGACGTTGCAGGATTTGGCCATGCCGCTGTAATAATTGAGATTGCCATGCACCCCGGTACAGGGTATATAAGGTGCGATCCAATACCTGCCCTGGCAATTGACATAATCGCTCAAGGGGTTCATTGCCCCGCTTTCCAGGGCGGCCATGCCGGTAATCGGTTTGAAGGCCGATCCGGGAGGATAGGTCACCTGTATGGCCCGATTCAGGGCCGCACCTGGTTCCATGGGATTATAGGTATCTCCCTGGGGAAAATAATAAGCCGCCAGGCGGGAACTGATATTGCCTTTCCAATCATCGGGCCGCATAGCCGGGCTGGAAGCCATGGCCAGGATTTCGCCGGTTTTGACATCCATCAGAACCGCAGAACCGACTTTGGCCTTAGGGTACGTTTTCTGCAGGCGGGCCAGATTGGTATCCAATGAGTTCTCCATGACCGTCTGCAATTTATAGTCCAGGGTAAGCTTGAGATTGTTGCCGGGGATGGGCTCCAGGGTCACCAATTCCTCGATCAGGCGGGCATTGGCATCAACCTCCATGCGGCGGGCGCCATATGTCCCCCGCAGTTCCTGTTCATATTCTTTTTCCAGGCCGGATTTGCCGATCAAACTGTTGAGGTTGTATTGACCATCGGAGGAGTCCAATTCTGCCTGGCTGATGGAATGGACATAGCCCAGCACATGACCGGCCAAGGTATCGTGAGGATATGACCGCAAAGGTTCGATATCGATGGACACCCCGGGCAGATTCTGGCGATCTTCCTCCAATTTGACCACCAGTTCCCAGGGAATGTCGCGAACGATGACCACCGGTTCAAACAAGCGATACTGCTGGGAAGCGATCTTCTCGTCTATGGCCGCGGCGGTGACCTCCGGGTAATAGGGCTGCAGAATGCCGGCTAGATGGTCCACCAGTTGATCCTTTTCATCCTTGCCGGGATTGGTCAGGCTCAAGGTGTAGACCAATTGGTTGGCGGCCATGGTTTCACCATTGCGGTCGTATATCTCGCCCCGGGAGGGCTTGATGGACACCAGGCGTATACGGTTTTCTTTGGCCTTCACCTGGTAAATGTCACTGTGAAAAAGCTGGACTACAGCCAGTTTTATGCAAAGCACCGCCAATAATCCGAATATAACCACGGTATAAGCCCTGAGCCGGGTATCCAAATTGCTCTTTTTCATCTGACCTGACCCTCCCGAAGTACCCCCCCCTTTGAGGAGCGGAAATACCAAATATACAGAGGCACAGAGATGATCACATTGTAAACTCCCTGAAATACGACATCGGCCAATAGTGCTCTATCCAGGCCGAATCCAGGGATGGCGATGAGGGATATTATAAACAAAAGAAATGAATTAATGACAGTGCCTGCCAATACGCCGATTACTCCGACCAAAATATTGTCCTGGAAAACGCTCCCCTGCATCCGGCCCAGGATAAACGCGGTTAACCCTTTGCAGATAGCGTTGACACCGATGATGCGGCCCAGGTACAGGTCTTCCCAAAGCCCACAGGCCGCCCCATATACGGCTCCTTTGGTGGAACCGCTGAAAACCGCATAGAAGATGACCAGGATGAGCAGCAGGTCCGGCACCACCCCTTGGATGGATACCGCCCTGAAGAAGGTGGTCTGCAGAAATAGGGCCAAATATGGGAGCAAGACGAGAATTAGGGAGCGCATCGCACCTACCCTCCCTTATTGGCAGGCACTGCCGCCTGGAAGGACTTGATCACCAACAATTCCTCCAGCCGGTCGAAGTCCACCGCCGGCTCCACAGAAGCCGACAACACCAGGCCATTGGTTTCCTTCTGGACATCGTGTATGGTCCCGATCTGCACGCCGTGAGGGTAGATCTGGGAGAGACCCGAAGTAACCACCCGGTCGCCATCCTGTACCTGGGAATAGTAAGGTATGTTGATCATCCTCAGCCGGCCGTCGCCGATGCCCTCGACGATGCCGCGGTTCTCCCGGGTGGGCTGCAGGATAGCCCCTACCGCCATCTCCCGGTCGGTGATCAACAATACTTGAGCGGTATTGCTGTCCACCCTGATTATCTTGCCGGCCAGCCCTTCCGGGGTAATGACCGGCATATTCAAAGTCAGCCCGTAGTCCGCTCCTTTATCTATGGTCAGGGTCTTATACCAATTGTTGGGGGCACGGGCGATGATACGGGTTGCCACCAAATCAAACTGGCTGTCCAGGGTATTCTTGTAGTCAAGCAATCTTCTTAATCTCTCCACCTCGGCCTGGCTTTCCCGCAACTGCATGTTTTCCAGGCTGAGCTGTTGGTTTAAATCCTGCTCGGCCCGCAGCAGCTCACTCAGCTCCTGCCTGCCCAGCACCCTGGTCCCGAATTGTCCCAGATCCTGCTGAATCCGGTCCACCCCTCTTTGCAGGGGCGCGTAGCTGTTCCTCACCCATCGTTGGGCGGTGATCAGCCCCTGGCTGTCGCTGGAGCCTAATTTTACTACCAACAGAAGGATCAGGCCCGTCAGCATCAAAATCCAGAAACCCTTTTTGTTATTTGATTCAAACAAACCCATTCACCCGATCGACATAGATTAGGTATTCCTTTTCGGATTCAGTATCATCCTGCGCAATATTTCTATATTCTCCAGGACCCGTCCGGTGCCGCGTGCTACCGCCAGCAACGGCTCCTCGCATACATACACCGGCATATGGGTCTCATAACCCACCAGTTTGTCCAAGCCACGCAGCAAAGCACCACCGCCAGCCATTATGATACCCCGGTCCATTATGTCCGAGGCCAGCTCCGGCGGGGTCTTCTCCAGGCATACTTTTATACCTTCCACAATCTGCTCCACCGTCTCCCTTAAGGCTTGTTGGACTTCAACAGATGAGATCCGTATGGTTTGGGGAAGGCCGCTGACCAGGTCGCGCCCTTTGACTTCATAATAAGCCTCAGGTTCCTCCAGGATGGCCGAGCCGATACTCATCTTGATGTTTTCGGCTGTACGCTCGCCAATCAGCAGATTATAATTTCTCTTGAGGTGCTGGATTATGGCTTCGTCCATCTTGTCCCCCGCCACCCTTACCGACTTGGCAGTTACGATGCCCCCTAAGGATATAACCGCCACCTCGGTGGTTCCCCCGCCGATATCGACGATCATGTTGCCGGTCGGCTCGTGCACGGGCAGGCCCGCTCCTATCGCTGCGGCCATAGGTTCTTCCAGCAGGTAGGCTTCCTTGGCCCCTCCGGCCAGGGCAGCTTCCTTGACTGCCCGCTCTTCCACGGTGGTGCAACCGGTAGGGATGCTGATTACCACCCGCGGTTTGATCAAGGACTTTTTGCCCCCCATGGCCTTGTTGATGAAATATCTCAACATCGACTGGGTGACGTCGAAATCGGCGATGACCCCGTCTTTCATGGGACGAATCGCTACAATATTGCCCGGGGTGCGGCCTATCATCTGTTTGGCTTCCTCACCCACCGCCACCACCCGGCCGCTGTGGACCTGGATTGCGACCACCGAAGGCTCGGTGAGTATGACTCCATGCCCTTTGAGATGAACCAATGTATTGGCAGTGCCCAGATCTATGCCCAAATCTTTGCTGAACAACACCTGACCCGTCCTCCTTAAACTTATATTAAACCCTTTTCCTTAAAACTGCAGTAACCGTTTTCTCCGATAATTACATGATCCAAAATTTCTATCCCCATTATCCGACCGGCTTCCAGCAGCCGCCGGGTTATCTCGATATCCTGCCGGCTGGGAGAGGGATCCCCGCTGGGATGGTTGTGGGCCAGGATGATGGACGCGGCACTACGTTTGACGGCAGTTTTGAATACCTCGCGGGGATGTACTATCGAACTGTGCAGACCGCCTACAGATACGTTCTCCTCGGTTATTACCCCACCCTTGCGGTCTAGATATATGACCAGGAAATGCTCGCGATCGTAATCGCGCATCGCCTGGATTAGCACCGCATCGGCAAACTCCTGCACATCCTGGGGTGAACGGATCAGGAACTTGGTTTCGACATCCCGGGCGATCCGCCGCCCGATCTCCAAAGCGGCTTTGATAGCGACCGCCTTGGCTTCGCCGACCCCCTTGACCTGGGTCAGTTCCTCGATGGATTTGTCTTGTAAATGCCTTAATCCGTCATAGGTACTGAGCAGTTGGTTGGCCAACTCCAAGGCGCTGGTTTCCCGGGTGCCATTACCCAGGATTATGGCCAGAAGTTCATGATCATTCAATTGCTCGGCGCCCAGCTTGGCCAGTTTTTCCCGGGGCCGCATGTCACTGGGCATATCCTTGATAAGAGTGGTATAATGCACTGGCTAACGGACCTCCAGTAAATCCAGCCCTTTGCTCCTCAGCATCATATTCAGGCGGTTTAAAGGTAACCCGACCACATTGAAAAAACAACCTTCGATGCGCTCGACCAGCAGAGCGCCGCGGCCCTGGATCGCATAAGCACCGGCTTTATCGATCCATTCTCCGTGGCTGAGATAGTTCTCTATATCTTCATCGGTAAGGGTACGGAAATAAACGTTGGTACACTCGACTGCCAGCTCGGGCACCCCGTCACCGGCCTCGGCCACGCACAGGCCGGTCAGGACCTGATGGCTGCGGCCGCTTAACTGGCATAACATAGCATGCGCATCATCCCGGTCGATTGGCTTGCCCGTGACCCGGCCTTCCCAGCTTATCACTGTATCGGCCGCAATGACGATCCCATCCGGTAATCCCTGCAGGACCTGCCGGGCCTTCTGCCAAGCGATGCCGCGCACCAATTGTTCGGGTGATATCGATTTAGAGAGGTCTTCTGCTATATTGGCGGGGGAGATGGTGAATTCTACCCCCAGCTGTTGCAATAGAGACTGCCTCCGGGGTGATTCGGAGGCCAGAATTATCTTCTTCAATTTAGGTTCCTCTTTATGATCAAAGCCTCTTATAGAATACCCAGGCCAATATAAAACCAATTGTGCTGAAAAAGTTGATATTCAGCATAAAACCAAAGCTCAGGGAGAAAACATGCAGATCCATGGTCATGGTGGGCAGGCCTACACTCTGCACATGACCCAGGATACCCAAGGCGGGCCACAATTTGACGGCAGCGTCTCCGAGCCAGCTGCCGATGATGCCTCCCATAACCATCAGCAGCAACAGCAATTGCCATCCCGGATAGGTACGCGTCCTCCCTGCCAC